>NZ_JAWMPX010000025.1:0-74244 GCF_033101155.1 Tropicimonas sp. TH_r6 | reverse complement strand
AATCCGACAGCTTCATTGGAATGGCTGACAACGTGGAAGGAGCGGCCAATTTCGACGGTGTTTCCTGCGCCGTCCAAGCTGCCGCTTGGTGCAAAACCAATCATCCGAGGGCTTGCGTCTCCATTGTCGCGATGGCGCATTGGCGGTTCAGGTACAGGCACAGCATTGCCAACAAAACGGCTTCCCATCCGGCCCTTGCGCCAATCAAAGATTGATCCGCAGCCTCAGGCCGAACACGGTTGGGTCGTGATCATTGAAACCCGGGTTGATCAGGTGCTGGACATCCGCTGTCAGGGCGACATTGTCCGACAAGTCCAAACGGTAGAAGGCTTCCATCGTGGTCTGGGTGTCGAGTGTCTCGTCGACCGGGTCCGCGACCGTCGCGCCAAACCCGAAGAGGTCGTCATAAAGGCCTGGCCGCCACATGAGCCCAGCATTGGCTGCGCGCCGGGCGATTGGTGCCTCACCCTCCGACCAGCCGAGGCGTCCGTAAATCATGAGTTCCTCGTTGATCGTGTGGTTGGCTGACAGGAGCGCCCCGTAGCTTTCCGGCACGCCTGCCTCTGTGCGTTCATCGATGTGAAACACGCCGAGGTGCACGTTTGTCAAAAAGCGCTTCGAGCGTTCGGGGGTCCATCCGATCTCGGCGTATTTGTAGAACTCGGGACCACCGGGGAACCACTCGACATCGGTCAACGAGCCGTTCGCGTCCGACAGGACGCCAAGGGCATAGATCTGGTCGGTCAGGTACCCGCCACCGACGATGCCGAAGCCGGGATCGGGGAGCGGCAGGACCGGGCTGAACAGGATCGAGAAATTGGAGAAGGTTGTGCGCGGGTTCACGTAGCCGAGGATGTCCGAGTAGTCTCCCGGATCGATCCGCCCGGCCACGAAGCCGGCCCGTCCACCTGCGAGCGTCTGGGACCAATAGGCGACGGAGAGGGTCGTGTCGGTGTCACTGAAGGTCGTCGCCGTGACGCCCGCATAGCCGATCTGCCCAGCGAGCCCGCTTGGCGCGATGTCCGTGCCGAGCAGGTGGCGGTTCTCCAGAGTGAAGACCAGTTGCCCCGGGTTTTTGCCGCCTCGGTTGAACAGCGTCCATTGACCAAGAATGCGGGCCTGACCCAACGCTGCCTCGTCGATACCGGTCAGGCTCTCGGTCGCGGATTGGTAATAGGCCTGGTAGTCGAAGGAGAGGTTCAGGCCGGTGTGGTCGGCAAAACTCTGCTGCGATGCTTCCAAAGGATCCAATGCCGCATCCAGCCCCGGCCAGCGAGAGTCCTGCAACCGCCGAACCCGATCCTGTTCCAGTTGTGCCTGCGTTGAGGCCGGGCCGCCCAGCGAGACCGCTGCGGCGGCCTCCAGGGCGGAGGATGGCCGGCTTTCCTGTGCGATGGCTCCGGTTGAGACCCAGAAACCAGCAATGATGACCGTACCGAGAAGCCTTGCCTGCCTCATATGAGGTCTCTCTTGTTGCTCTTGGTTTTTCTTCGGCCTGCTCATGCAAGTATCGCCAGAACCACATCCCGACTCGACCAGAGCACGAAGGCCGACAACGTGGCGGTGGTCATGGCGGGCACGCCGTCTTTCCACGTGTCCCAAATCAGGTGACAGCCGATGGCGCCAAGTGACGTACCCAGAAGGGCGGCGGCCCCGAGCGGCCCGAGCAAGCTGCCTTGAAACCAGATCGCCACCGACCCGAAGAGCTCGACGACCCCGACAACGGCCATGATCTGACGGTTCAGCCCGTATTTGACGAACATCGCCAGTTGCGTCTCGAAGATGAACTTCTGCCAGCCGAGGATCTTGATCGAACTGGCGAAGAGGAAGAAGGCAGACAGCAGGCCGATGACGATCAAAAGAATGGAAATGGTTGATCCTCCAGTGTCAGAGAGCGTGGCGGCAGGTTTGCCGCTCCATCGGGTCTCACTGCCCGGTCACTCGGGATTTCGTGCCGGTTTGAAAACCATCCGCGAGGCTTTTCGCCCAATCATTGGTTGCCGGAGGTTCCGTTTTGTCCGACTGGCCGAATGTCTGCACCTCATCGACATCCATCGAGAAGGTGGCACGCATCGAAATGAACCCATCAACCACCACCATCTGCAGGTCCGACGGATCGATGTTGATCCGACCGGTCACCACGATCGGTTCGTGCATTCTGGCCGGTGCCCAACCGTCAGACAGGCGCAGGCGTACCATCTGGTTCGGCGGCGGCGGTGGGACGTGGCTGCACATGCCGCGCTCCGGCACGAGGTAGGCCATCGCCGTTCCGTCTTCATCAGGTGGCGCCGGGATCGCGAAACCACCGAGAGAAATCGGTTCACCATCAAGGGCCGCGTTTCCAGCGGCGCTGGCCAGTTCTCGCCGTTCCGCAACGGCCCAACGTTGAGAGATCAGCCAGTCGGCATCGATCCCTTGCGCCGAAAGCTCGGCCTTGACCTCGTTCAGCTGCGTTCCGGTCTCCGGCGAAGGCGTTCCGCCGTCCAACTCCGCCTGGAGAGCTACAACCCGACGCAGATCTTCGACCTGTTTGTAATCGAGGTCGAGGAATGGATCCTCGTAGGATTGGACGTCTTGGTCGATCAGGTCCGGCCAATCGATGGGAGTCGGTTCTGCGTAGAGCGGGCTTACCCCAAGAACGACGACGATTGCCGACAATATGTGACGCATGGGAATCCCTTCAAACCAGTGTGTTCTTGTTGATTTCGCTGTCCGCCCAATGCGTGTCCTTTACTTGAGATCGTCCTGCGCCTTGATCTCCGGCACCCGCGCGAGGGCTTCGGCCATATCGGCGCTGCTCATCAACTCGATCATCTGGTACTCCTCCAGCAGCCCGTCGCCGAGGCGACTGACATAGAAGGCCTGGATGAAGGTGGGATCGTCCGGAAGGGCGACTGTGATGTAGTTCTTCCCGTTTCCGAGCCCCCAGTAGTAGCTCAGAAGCTCGCCGCCGAGCGCCTCGATCCCGCCTTTCACCGAGGCCGCGCGATCCCCGGGATTGGCGATCTGCATCTCCCAGGCGGCGCTGTTGGACGTGCCGATGAACAGAAAGGTGCGCATGTTCGCAGCATCTTCGGCTGTGGCCATCGAGCCGCAGAGGGCCATGAGAGAACCAAGGGCGAGATGTTTCAAAGTCTGTCCTTTCCGGTTGATTGCGTCGGGTGAAAACGCGGGGCGGACGAGGGAGACCGCCCCGCGCCCTCGTCAGTCGAGCGTGTTCTTGTAGATCACGCCGTCCTTCATGATCAGGTCGAAATTGTTCTCGTAGTCGGTCATGATCATCGCGTCCTCGACGGGGTTGCCATCAACCAGCAGAATGTCGGCATAGGCGCCTTCGGCAATCACACCGAGCGGCCCTTCGGGATAGGGATTCAGCTTGCCTGACAGGGCGAGCAACTCACCGGCCTTGGAGGTCGCCTGCATAAGCACTTCATAGGAGGACCATTCCTCCAGGCGATATTTGAATTCGTCGTTCTGCTTCGTAAGCGCAACAGGGTCACCGATGATGTCGGTCGAAAAGGCGACCTTTTCGATCCCGAAATTCTTGAGCAGTTTCATCTGGTTTCTGGCGCCGGCCTGCACTTCAAGAAACTTGGGGGCGGAGAGCGGGCCGAGGGCCTTGACGACGGTTTCCTCATCCAGGCCCAGAAGGGAGTAGAACGGCACGACCCAGACATCCGCGTCCTTGATCGCTTGCGCAGACACCTCGGTCATCAATTGCGCATGGTCGATGCTTTGCACACCGGCTTCGATGGACCGCAGGATGCTCTCATCATTGTAGACATGGACCAGAACATAAGTGTCCCAATCCGCCGCCGCCTTGACCGCTGCTTCCAACTCGTCCGGCAGGTATTGCACGGTGTGGAGCGGGTCCACGCTGGAGGACACACCACCGCCGGCCATGACCTTGATCTGCGACGCGCCCAGCCGGAGTGCTTCCCGCGTTGCGCGCAGAACTTCCGGGACACCGTCGGCAAGAAACTCCACGTGCTGATTGAAGAAGGAGGGTGAGGCTCCTTCGAAATTCGGGTGCGGTTCCGTGTAGTGCCTGTGCTCGCCATGCCCGGAGGTCTGCGAGATCACCGGGCCGGACGGATAGATGCGAGGACCGACGGCCTTGCCCCGGTCGATGGCCTTCTGAAGCCCAATCGCCGGTCCACCCGCATCACGCACGGAGGTGAAACCGCGCAGCAGCATCTTTTCCGCCTCGACCGTGGAGACGGCCCCCCAGTACATCCAGTCGAAATTGTCCCTGAGGTCCGCAACCGGCTCGGTGATCGACATGTGGACATGGGCGTCGATCAGACCCGGCATGAGCGTGCGCCCGCCGCCATCGATGATCCGGGCGTTGGCCACCGCGAGGGGCTCGACCGAAACCTCGACGATCAGGTTCTCCTGAACCAGAACATTCGCGTTTTCGATCCGCTGTTCGTTCACGCCGTCGAAGACATGGACGTTTGTGAAGAGGATCGGGAAGTTCTCATCCTGGGCAAGCGCGAACGAGCTGCTGGACAGCCACACGACCGCGGCGAGTGCGTGTTTCATCTTGGCTCCATTGGTGAGTGTAGTGGATCAGGTCGGAACACGGGGCGGACGAGGGAGACCGCCCCGCGCTCGCTTCAGTTCAGCGTGTTCTTGTAGATCACGCCGTCCTTCATGATGATGCGCATTGTTGCGATCTCCTCGCGGTCCGGCGCGCCAAGCCAATCGGAGTTCGCTCCGATCACGGTAATGTCCTCGAGCGGGTTTCCGTCAACGATCAGGATATCGGCATAGGCTCCGGGCTCGATCACGCCCAGTTTTTCGGGGTAAGGGTTCTGCTTGCCGCTGAGGGCCATCAACTCGCCGGCGGTCGAGGTCATGGCCCGTAGCGCCCGCAGGTTTCCAAGGTAGTCAGTCAACACCCACTTCTCGAAGTCGATCCCGCGGCGCAGATCGTGCCCAAGGGTGAATACCAGATCGGTCTGGAAGACCATCTTGAGATCGGGGTTGTCGTTCACCACCGTCTTGTAATTGGAAACCCCTGCAAGGAATTGCTTCGTCTTCGCAAGGACGGGCGAGCCTTCCACCGAATATGCAGGATGCTGGAGGATCCCCTCTGTCGATCCGGCGAGGTTGGAGACGATGAACGCTCCCTTTTCGATGGCGAGCTTGGCGGTCTCGTCGGTCATGAACTGCCCGTGTTCAATCGATTTGACCCCATATTCCAGCGCCCGCTTGATGTCGGAATCATTGTAGACATGGGTCATGACATAAGTGTCCCACGCCGCCGCCGCATCGACTGCCGCGCGGATCTCCGCCTCGGTCATCTGTGAGGAATGCAGTGGATCCTTCACGGATGACACACCTCCCGAGATCATGATCTTGATCTGGGACGCGCCAAGTGACAGGTTCTTGCGCACCGCTGCGGTGACCTCGTCCGCGCCATCAGCATTGATAGAAATACCCAGCCGATAAAGATTGCTTTCGGTTTGATCGAACTGGCCGTAGGTGACAAAATCTTGGTGTCCGGATGTCTGTCCAATCCAGGCCCCTGACGGGTAGATTCTCGGCCCCTCCATGTAGCCTTCATCGATCGCTTGCTTCAGGCCCGGTCCAACCGCGCCGCCACCAGCCTCGCGCACGGTCGTGAAACCGTTATGCAGGTGTTCCTTGGCCGCATAGGCCCCCATTGCGCCGAGATACTGCCAATGCATCTGCTCGGCAGCCCCGACCCCGCCATTCACGGCGAAAAAGAAATGGGTGTGGCCATCGATCAGCCCCGGCATCAGCGTCCGGCCGCCACCATCGAACATGGTTGCGCCAGGTGCATCAATGGACTCGGTCGAGACTTCCTTGATCAGGTTGCCTTCGACCAGAACGCTGGCATTCTCGATCCGCGCCTCGTTCACGCCGTCGAAGACATGGACATTGGTGAAAAGGGTTTGCGGCAGCGCATCGTCCTGTCCGATGGCCATGGTAGAGAACGTCGCTGCGGCAAACACGGCCGGCAGCAACGCCTTCAGGTTGAGTGATGTCATTCGGTGTCCTCCCAAGGGTCGGTCTTCCTGCGGACCGGTCTTCCCACTATGCACATGTGCCCCGAGAATCTTTTGACCCGCTGATCCCGCAGTGCATTTTTCTGGCCCGATCCGGTAAACTTCAGTCAATTTCCGCTTGGCGGTCAGGTGCTGCGCCTCATAGCGTGGCAGAAAGCGAAAGGTTGATGGGATGCCCCAGGGAGAACAGAAGGACGGATTGTTCCTCGTGCGCGCCACGGTTCTCGGTCCGGTCGTGGCGATGACGCGGCGGCTCGATGCGGACCCCGCCTTCGCGCTTGGGTTGCATGACTTGAGCGAGGAGCAGGTCCTGAACCCGGCTGCCTTTATCCCGCATGACACGGTCTATGCGGCGCTGGCCTCCATCGCCGACATCACCCGGCCGGATATCTGCGCATTGGCCGGCCAACAGACAGACCTGCTCAATTTCCTGCCGCGTGGCGCGCTGCTCGGCCAGTCGGTGACCCTTGGTGATTTCTTCACCCGGTTCACCCAGATCGTCTCGAAGGAAAGCAACGCGGTGTCCTTCCGCCTCCTGATCGAGGATGAGCACGCGTATTTCACCACCAGCCGCAATTTCGAACCCGAGGTGTCGCCGGGCCATTCGGACGCCTTTCTCGTCGGGATCTGGATCTCCCTGTTGCACCGCGTTCTCGATTTCAGATGGGATCCAACCCAGGTCGTTCTGCGCCTGTGTGACCCGACCCTGCTGCCGGAGCAGTTTCATGGCGTGCGGGGCATCAAGTCGAACAACAGGGGCTTCTCGATCCGCTTTCCGGCGGCCTGGTTGTCGCTTCCAATCAACCCTGAGGTCCTCGCGAACCACGACAATGATATCGAAGAACCTGTTCAGGTCGATGTGCCCCTCGACTACCTCGAAGGCTTCGAAACTCTCGTGCGATCAAGGCTGTCCGATCCGGCGCTGACGGTGAGCGAGGCCGCCCGGATGTGCAGCATCACCACCAAGGTGCTCAACAAGCGCTTGTCCTCCTACGGCACGACGGCCTCCAAGGTGATCAACCGGCTCCGGATGGAAAAGGCCTCGGAGTTGCTTGCCGGGTCCGACCACTCGATCCGGGTGATTGCCCAATTGGTTGGCCTGTCCGAAACATCGGCCCTTACCCGCGCCTTCAGCCGGAATTTCGGCATGTCCCCGAAAGACTGGCGCAAGATGCAATCTTCCGACCTGCGAACTGATGCGTCCGAGCCGGTTCCGCCAGAGGGCGATGCGGCGACGCCTTGAACGCGACATCGATACATGTGCTTCTCCGACCACCTCGGCGTGGCAAGCGACAACTGAAAGAAACACGATGAAGAAATTCCTTTTCTGGACAATCGGTTCGCTGCTCGGGGTGGTTCTCCTTGCAGCACTCGGCGTCTGGCTCCTGCTGGCCCTGCCGTTCTTCTCGGACCTGCGACGGTCGTTCACCGAAGATATTTTGTCAGAACAGATCGGGCAGCCGCTCCACATCCGGGAGGACGTGCGTGTTGTTCTGGGTCCCGTGAGCAGGATCACCGTCGCCGGTGTCGAGATCCCCAGCCAGTCAATCGAGGGCACGGCGCTGGCGGAGCTGAAACGTCTGGAGATGGACCTCGACCTTGTCGCACTCAGCCAGGGCGAATTGCATTTCGATGACCTTCTGGTGGATGGCATTCAGGTCAACCTGCTGACGGACGCGGATGGCACGACGAGCTGGCGCGATGCCCCCCCCGAGACGAAAGACGAAGAGGAAAAACCCGAGCCCGCGCAGGGCGAGGCCGGTGGCGAGGGGATCCTGGTCTTTCTCAAGGACAAGAATGTCGAGTTCACGTCGATCGGCCTGACCGTCGACAACGCGGTCTCCGGGTTTTCCTTCGTCTTCGACCTCGAGAACCTTTCGCTGTCACAGGAGCCGGGCGGCGCAAGGACGGCCCTGAACGGCCAGGGAACTGTCAATGGACAGGCATTCACGATCGACGGCGATTACCCGCATGATGCGGCCTTCACCACCCGGGCGACCTTCGGAGACCTTGCGGCCGATTTCGACGGTGCGCCCTTCGCCCCGGAAGACGGCGGTGGGTTTTCGGGCGATCTCGCGTTGGAGACCGGCGCGTTCGGCGATTTCCTCGAGATGCTCGGGCTGGAACGATCACTGGAAGGCAACGGTTCGTTGCAGGCCCGCCTTGTCAGCCAACGCGGGCTTCTCGGGATCGAGGATTTTGCCGCCGTGGTTACGCTGGAAGCCGGGCAGGAACTCACCGCCACCGGATCGGCCGAGAACCTGCTGGAGACCGAAGGGCTGGACGTCATCTTCGATGCGCAGCTCTTTTCGCAAGACACGCAGCCGCCCAGGGCAAAGACCTTTGGCGACCTGAAGCTGACCGGCATCGACATGCATGTCGTCAGCGCCGAGGCCGGCCTGGAGTTCGAGAACCTGGTATTTCATACCAACCTGTTCGACCAGGGGCTGGAACGCGTCGGCCCGATCACCATCGAGCATCTCCGCAAACTGCCCGACGGTCGGCTGGCAATGCAGGGCATGACCCTGCAGGCCGGCCCCCTGGAGGCGCCCTACCTTCTGGCAGAGGGCGAAATCCTTGACCTGCTGAAACTGGAGGACCTGTCCTTCGACGGTACGTTGAAAGGTCCGGCAAAGCTCATCCTGTCCGATCTCGGAGACGAGGTTGCCGACGCATTCGGCGGCATCGAAGCTGGCTTTGGACTCTCGGATGAAAGCGGCGCGCTGGCGTTGAACCGGTTCGAGGCCACGAATTACGGAACGGATATCTGGACTGTCGATTTGCACCTTCTGGTAGATGATCTGACCGAGCTTGGAGGGCTCGATTTCGATGTCGACTTCGACGTTCTGGACGGCGAGACGTTCCTGTCCGCGCTGAACCTGGAACCCGTTCCCGTTGGCGCCCTGGGCGTTTCTGCATCGACCCGGAAACAGGGCGATGACTTTTCGGCCAGCGCAACCTTCACAGCCGGAGGATCGGATCTCGCGGCCAAACTGGACGCCGCATTCCCCGAAGGGGCTCCGGTGGTGCGGGGTACAATCGAAAGTGACCGGGTGAATCTCGGCGACCTTCAGAACCTCTCGGCCTCCCTTGCCCAGCTTCAGGTCCTGTTCGACAGCGACAAGCGGGAGGACGATCCGGAAGTGAAACCGCTGGTGCTGCCAAAAGAGGAACCAGAGGTGAAGCCGCTGGTCTTGCCCAAGGAGCAGGGAAAGCCCTCCGACCTGCTGAACCCGGAAGGGCTGCTGACGAAGGCCGATGTGGAGGTCCTGATCGATTTTCGCGAGATCAGCGGCCAGAAAGGCGTGTCGGCCCTCTCCAGCACCTTGTCATCGAAGGAAGGAAACCTGACCTTCGGCCCGCTCGACCTCGCCTATGGCGGCGGGCACTTCAGCCTGACGGCGGCGATGGACATGATCGACACCCCGGATCGGATCGCGCTGTCAGGGTCAACAAGCGGTTGGGATTTCGGTGAAATCCTCGACTCCCTGGGGCTCGGCATCGACGCCCACGGCACGCTACGCGGTGATTTCGACATCAACGGCAGCCTGGGATCGGCAAGGAGCTTCATCAACTCCATCCACGGTCAAGCGTCGATCTCGATGGCCAATGGAAAGATCAGCACCAGCCTTCTCGAACTCGCCGGGTTGGGGATCTTCCCCTGGCTGTTTTCCGAAGAATTCCGGCAGGGTTACACCGACATCACCTGTGTCGTCGCCCCGGTGCGGATCAAGGCGGGCAAGGTCAGCGCAAATTCTATCGTGATCGAAACGGGCTCCGTCCAGCTTGTCGGTAAAGGGAGTGTCGACTGGATCAACGACAGGATCTCCCTGCGGGCAGAGCCGCGCCGCGTCGGCAAACCACTCGCGCGCAGTGCCTGGCCCTTCGATGTGACCGGAAAGCTCTCGGCCCCCGAGTTCAAACTGGACGTTGGTGGCTCACGCAGCCGCCGGGCCGATGGCGCGGATGAAATGCCCGCCAACCGCAAACCCTGCGTGCCGGACATGTATCAGCTGGAATAGGCGCGCTATTCGGCGGTCGGCTCCGGTTGCTCGGCCTGACAGGCCTTCACCGCCTCAACGGCCTTGCTGGAGCCGGACAGGTCGACGAGAAACTTCTGCTCGCTCTCGCCCCAGACGGTGACCTCGGTCCGCTTGACGAACTCGGTTGCGAACTCGGGGTTGTCGAAGAAGGCGTATCCACCTGGGACACCGTTGCGGTGAATGCCCACGACCTCTCCGGCAAATTGATCGTCGCCAAAGTCGAAGTTCACGACCCCGATCGCGCCATCCTCGATGCTTGTCCACTCCGGATTGTAGGCCGCGAAGAAAGCGCCACCAAGCATCGGATCCATGCCGATTTCCACGATCAATCCCGTGTCGTACTGTCGGTTGGCAAGGCAGCCGTTCCCGTTTTCTGCATCGATCAGGATCGTCCAATCTCCCTCTTCGTCCCACGGTTCCATGCCGGCGGCAAAGGCGAGGCTGCTTGAGAGCAGGATTGCGGACCCAATGAATGACAAGCGCATCTGAAATCACCTCCGTGTTCGGCACAGGCTCGCACCAATTCGGGATCCAAGCAACCGGGCGCGGTTTCGGGCCATATGTCCACTTCACCCAACAGGCAGTGGATTTCTGCAAGTGCAGAAAATGTCCGTTCCCCGCCCTTTCTGTCGGATGCCGCGGATACGGAGTGGCCTCAGATAGCGGTCCGCTCCCGCCCTTGACAACGCTGATGCCCATGGTCGCTTTTCGGCGATTATGCCGGGCTATGAGTGGGCAGGAGGCGGCACGCCAACTGAGTTCGGCAACGCTGGCTGCGAGTCCCGGCAACCAAAATTCCCACACTATATCAAAAACTTGAAGTCGGCTTCGGCCGATCAGTTTTTGATGTCGCGGTTCACGTCAACGCCACATCAACGTTTGACGAGGCCACTATTTGGAACAGGGGGAATCGCCGCTCAAGACGGGCATATGTGCCGTGGTGGGCCTCTTCGGCGAGCCTCATTGCTTCAGGCAAACGATGGCAGGATGCTCAGCACTTCGACCGGCCAAATCGAGTCAAGACCTTCGATGAGTACGGACCGCTCGCCCAATGGGGCGCATCGGCAACGACGTGAGCAGCCCAGAGCCGCATTTGTCTTGGAGGAGTATTTCCGTGACAGGTCCGCCGAAGCGGCCGTTGATGTCCCTTGCAGCAAACGTGGTGGTGATGCCTGGCATCGGCCGCATTTCGACCAGCGGGAAGCATTGTCAACGTGATCGGACCCGGAGCCGGACAAGACTTCCCGTTGCAGAAGCAACTGTGGAGATCGAAGCTCTCGGATTGGGCGACACGTCGTTCTCACCGAGGCGTTGCCCGGTGCGATGCTCAATACAGGGCTTATCCACCCTGTGAGGGCAGTGTCGCAAAGTCCGGGGCGGCTTTCAGACCGGCCGCGTTGAGGGTATAAACCGGCGAACACCGGGAATACGTTTGAGAGCGCCGCATGATCGACTTCAAAGGCAGCCATTTCCCGAAGGATGTGATCCTTTACGCTGGATGAGGCCAATTCGGCAGTTGACGCGGCGCTCCGATTGAAACCGACCCTGGCCGAAGATCTACGATCCGACCTTCGACGAAGAAGTGTACCAGAAGGCATGATAGAACGGATGATTGATGGGTTGAAGAAGGCTGGGATGAATAAAGCCAGCGAATAACAGCGGGGACCTTCCTTACTCGTTCCATTTGAGAACCAGACGAGAAAGGATAACCGGAGGTCGCCGCTTGCGCCGCGACAAACGAATGGGAAAAAGACCGCCAGGCCGAAGAGTTCAAGGAACCGTGGCGGAGTTGAAACTCGACAAGCTCATTCTCAAGGAAAGCCTCCTACACCGGGCGGGAATGCTCCCCTGCCCGCTGTCATTCTGGCCGAATATAGACGAGACAGGAGCGGCCGCAAAAGACACTGATTTCGCTGGCCTTCTGACATATCCTGTCGTTACTGTCTGAGCGTTGGAAACAGCCGGAGTGGCGACGTCACATGAACGAAATCTTGCAGGGATTGCTCGAAGCGGGGCGCCTGATCGTCGCCTTCGATGCCGATCTCATCGAGATCTCGTTGCGTTCGCTGCATGTCACGCTGACGGCTGTTCTCGTGGCCGCGACGATCGGCATTCCTCTTGGTGCCTGGCTGGCGGTAAAGCGATTTCGGCACCGGCGGGCGGCCATTGCGACGCTCAACGCATTGATGGGATTGCCGCCGGTGGTGGTGGGGCTGATTGTCTACCTGATGTTGTCCCGGTCAGGGCCTTTCGGCGTATTCGGACTGCTCTTCACTCCAACCGCGATGATCATCGCACAGGTCATCATCCTGACACCGCTGGTGGCTTCCATCGCACATCAGGCGATGCGCGAGATGTGGGCGGAATATCATGATCTGCTGATTTCGTTGAACACGACCCGCAGCCAGCGCATCCGCGCGCTTGTTTGGGACGGGCGGCGGGCGTTGCTGACCGCGGCGCTGGCCGGGTTCGGCCGCGGTATCGGCGAGGTCGGCGCGATCATGATCGTTGGTGGCAATATCGACCACGCCACACGGGTGCTCACGACCGCCATCGCTCTGGAAACCGGCAAGGGCGAGTTTGCGCTGGCCCTGGCGCTCGGCTTCGTGCTGATCGGGCTGGCCATCGCGGTGAACTGGTTCATCCACACCCTGTCGAGGACGGAGGTCAGCGGGCGATGGTAACGCAGTCAATCCTGCCGCTGCGCCTCGAGGGGGCCTGTGTCCGGCGCAACGCATCCGTCACGATCGGACCGATCGATCTTGAGCTGTCTGCGGAAGGCTTCACCATCGTTATCGGTCCCAACGGCGCGGGCAAGACGACGCTCCTGCGGATGATGCACGGCATGGAGCGGTTGAATGCTGGCGCCGTGACATGGGCAGTGCCGGAGGTCGAGGCCCGCGAACGGCAGGCCTTCGTGTTTCAGGTGCCGGTCATGATGCGGCGCAGCGTGCTGGAAAATGTCGCCTACCCGTTGCGTCTGCATGGCTGGTCGCGGCGCAAGGCGCTGGACGCGGCCGGGACGTGGCTCGAACGGATCGGCCTTGGCGATGCCGCAGAGCGCATGGCCCCGGTGCTGTCCGGGGGAGAGCGCCAGAAGCTGGCGCTCGCGCGCGCGCTGATCCGCAAGCCGGAGATCCTGTTTCTCGACGAGCCCTGCGCCAGCCTGGACGGGCGGGCCATGCGCGAAATCGAAGCGCTGCTGATCGAGGCGCATGCGGAAGGCACCCGGATCGTCATGTCCACCCATGACATGGGGCAGGCGCGGCGTCTGGCCAGCGACGTGCTCTTTGTCCATCGCGGTGCAATCGAAGAAGCGGCGCCGGCGGAGGTGTTTTTCAAGCAAGCGGCCACGCGCACGGCGCGGGCCTTTCTCAGGGGAGATATCGTGGAATGAAACGTCTTGTGATGGCGGCGATCCTGGCCGGGTACGCTGCCAGTGCGGCCTCTGCCGATGTTATGAAGATGGCGGTGACGACCTCCTTTCACAATTCGGGATTGTCCGAGATCCTGCTTCCGGAAATCGCAGCGGATCTGGAACTGGAGGTGCAGCTCCTCGTGGTCGGCACCGGGCAGGCGATCCGGCTGGGAGAAGCGGGCGATGTCGACGCGATCCTGGTCCATTCACGCCCGGCGGAGGAGGCTTTCCTCGCGCAGGGCCACGGCACGCATCGCACGGAAATCATGTATAATGACTTCGTTCTGATCGGCCCGTCGAGCGACCCGGCCGGCATTTCCGGGGCCGACAGCGCCGCGACGGCGCTGGTTGCCATTGCGGAGACGGCGGCCACATTCGCCAGCCGTGGCGATGACAGCGGCACCCACAAGAAGGAGCTGGCGCTCTGGACCGAGGCCGGAATCGATGAGCCGGCCCGCGATGTGTCCTGGTACAAGGAGACGGGCGCGGGCATGGGGGCCACGCTCAACACGGCAAGCGGGCTCGATGCCTATCTGATGTCGGACCGGGCGAGCTGGTTGAAATTCGGCAACAAGGGCGACCTGAAGCTGCTCTTCGCCGGCGATCCGGCGCTCTTCAATCAATATGCCTATCTGCCGGTGAACCCGGAGAAACATGGTCATGTGAAGGCGGATCTTGCGGCGAAGCTGGAAGGCTGGCTGGTCTCGGATCGCGCCAGGGCACTGATCGACGGCTACCAGCTCGAAGGGGAGCAACTCTTCACCTTCAATGCCGGCCAGAATTGAGACCGCGAGACGGGGGAGGGAGCGCCCTCCCCGACGACATTTCGGATACAAGACGGTCCGGCGGGCGTTTCAGCTGTCCGGCGTCATGTGGATCGCGAACTGATCGAGGCTGGCGCTGTCGCTTTCGATGGCACGATACTCCTCGCGCACACCGGCCTCGGTAAGGTTGCGCATGACGGTCAGCAGCGTGTTCGGATCGTGGTCGGCGCAGAGTTCCGCCATCTGAGCCAGTTCCTCGCGCGCCACGGGGCGGGCCGCGTCGAGTGAGGGCGCGCCGTAGTAAGTGATGAAATGCTGGGCCAGCGCGGTTTCCAGCGCGTCCATCTCATTCTCGGTTATTTCGACGACAGCGACGAAGGTCACGCGGCCGAAAGTCTCGCAGCCGAGCCAGCCATTGGCGAAGGCCTGACGGGGTTTGCCGGTGAGATCGGCCTCGGTCCAGTTGGAAAACTCGAAGCCGCCGCTCAGGCAGTATTCGCCGGTCCGGGCCGGGTTGGCAAAGACCTGCATGTCGCTTTCGTCGAGATGGATCGCGCGGGCGAGCTTCATCGGCCAGTCTCCTCGAGGATGCTGCTCAGGGGCAGGATATGCGTTGTCTCTTCGGTTCGCAGAAGCATTCCGAACCGCTCGTCGGTCCCAAGGAAGGTTCCGCTCATGCCGTCCCGCTCCACCGCTTCGCCGATACCATGCGCGATGCCTTGCCAGTGGGTGTGAAGCGGGTGATTGCCCTCGGCTTCCAGCCTGTTGAGCCAGACAAGGGAATGACGGATCCAGGCCTCGGTCAGCGCGGCCGGGTCCAGATCGGCGCAGCCTTCGTCGTAGAGACAGGTGCGCTCCGGCGTGACTTCCTCCAGCGGCAGGAGCGGCAGCGAGAGTCCGACCACCAGCCATTCCGGAGTTTCGGCAGGCGCATTGGTGGAGGCAGCGACACGAAGCGCGCCACATTCCGCACCATTGACCCGGATCTGTCCATCCCAGCCGAGATGCACCGCAACCTCCGGTGGAGCAAGCGCGCCAAGCGCGTTCTGAAAGCCGATTCCACAAGCGATGAAGGCGGCCATCGCGTCTTCGAGCGGCATTTCGGGCACCAGCACAAGGGCAACAGAGAGCCGGTCGGCGCCGATATTGTAGGCCACGAGGCCGGACTCGCAGCCGATCAGCGCCTGGGCACAGGCCTTGGCGAACGGGTCGGCGTTGCCGTTCACCGGGTGACCGTCAAAGAGCGGCGGGAAGACCGGCGCGTCCGAACTCATGCGTTGCCCCCGTCGATCAACGCGCGGGCAACCTGCCGGAACACGGCAGATTGCGGCGCGGAGGGGTTGGAGGCGACGATCGGCGCACCGCCATCGGCCGCGAGGCGGATATCCATGGCCAGCGGGATCTCGGCCAGAAGCGGCACGCCGAGCTTGTCCGCCTCCGCCGCGACGCCGCCATGGCCGAAGACATGCTCTTCATGGCCGCATTGCGAACAGATATGGGTCGACATGTTCTCGATCATGCCGACGATTGGCACATTTAGCTTGCGGAACATGTCGATCCCTTTGCGCGCATCCAGCAACGCGATGTCCTGCGGCGTGGAGACGATCACGGCGCCGGTCACCTCGGATTTCTGGGCCAGCGTCATCTGCACATCGCCGGTGCCGGGCGGCAGGTCGACGATCAACACATCCAGCGCCCCCCATTGCACCTGTGTCAGCATCTGTTGCAATGCGCCCATCAGCATCGGGCCGCGCCAGACCACGGCTTCGTCTTCTTGCGTCATCAGCCCCAGAGACATCATCGTCACGCCGTGATTGCGCATCGGCAGGATGGTCTTGCCATCGGGCGAGGCAGGCCGACCGGAGACGCCAAGCATGCGCGGCTGGGACGGGCCATAGACATCGGCATCGAGAAGCCCGACGCGGCGGCCCTCGGCGGCCAGCGCCACGGCGAGATTGGCTGCGACGGTGGATTTTCCGACCCCGCCCTTGCCCGAGGCGATGGCGAGGATCCGCTCGATGCCGGGCACCTTTTGCGGTCCCGACGGAGCGGCGCCCTTCGGCTTGAGGTCTGGCGGGGCAGCGGAGGCGGAATGGGCGGTGAGCACCGCAGATACGCTCTCCACCCCGTCCAGCGCCCGGAGGGCTGCGTCGGCTTTCTGGCGCAGCGCCTCGGCGGCGTCGGCCTGTTGCGGCGCGACCTCCAGCACGAAGCGAATAGCACCGCCCTCGACGGTCAGCGCCCGCACAATGCCTGCGGCGACGATGTCCTGCCCACCGGGAAGGGAAAAGCCTCGCAGCACATCCAGCACCGCTTCTCGGGTTACATACATTTCTTGCCTTCCTTCTGAAATCCGTTCTGCGACAGGGGTTTGGTGCCTGGAGTTGACGGAATGTTGGCGCGCACCCTACCCTTGGGGTCTGTGATCTGCGAGCAGGAAAGGGTCGCAACGTGCCCCATCGCACCAGAATTTTCATTGTGGCCGCGGCGCTTGCCTGGGTCGCGACGGTGCTCCACGCACAGGAGCGGCGCCTGCATATTGCCGCGCCGCCGGAACTTGTCGAGACCGGGTTCCTGCGCCATCTCCTGCCGCGCTTCTCGCTCAAGCACAGCACCCCGATCACCTTGGTAGAGCCGGGGGACGCCGCGCAGGCGGGGTTCGCCCGTGGCGGCGGCGTGCCCGTCTTTGAAGACGACACGGCGCCCTGGCATCTGGTGGTCTCGGCGGACTCCGAGGGAAATCCGCACGTCCAGAGGTTCACCGATTGGCTGGCCTCCGAAATTGCCGCCCGCGCGATCGAGGGCTTCGCCGGACCGCCGCGCTTTACCCAGGCGCTGGCCGTTGTCGAAGACGTCGCCGAAGCGGAGATCGATGGCGATCTGGCGCGCGGGGCGGAGCTGTCGCTGCTGCATTGCGGCCGCTGCCACGTAGTCGGGCCGCGCAACACCATGGCCGGCGTCGGCTCGACCCCCTCCTTCGCGGTACTGCGCACCTTCGAGGACTGGGACGAACGTTTCGAGGCATTTTATGTGCTCAAGCCGCACCCCTCCTTCAGCCAGGTCGAAGGGGTCACGCCGCCTTTCCCGGAGGAGCGCAGGCCGACCATTGCACCGGTTCGACTGACCCTCGAGGAGCTGGCCGATATCATGGCCTACACGGCGAGCCTCGTGCCGGCCGATCTCGGAGCACCAATCCAGCATCAGTGATCCCGTCGCTTGCTCAGGTAGTCGTCGGTAGTGCGCACGCGTGGCCGCTCGTCGCCAGCGAACGGATTGTCCTCGGAATGATACTGCGCCTGCACCCGGCAATCCTCGCACATACGGATCATACGTGTCGCCTTGGCGTTCTGGAACATCGCGTGATTGCCTTCGAGCTTCTCGACAATGCGCTCGATGGTCGAACGAACGCCGAAAGGCTTGCCGCATTCGATGCAGGGGAAGGGTTCTTCCTCGCGCAGCACCTGCTGGGCGAGAGCGGCTTCCGAAAGATCCATGCGCGGATCAAGCGTGATGGCGTCCTCCGGGCAGACCTGCACGCAGAGACCGCATTGCAGGCAGGCATCCTCCTGGAACCGGAGTTGCGGGCGGTCCGGGTTGTCACCAAGCGCGCCAGCCGGGCAAAGCGACGCGCAGGCGAGGCAGAGTGTGCAAGACTCGTCGTCCACCACGACCGAGCCATAGGGCGCGCCCGACGGCAAGGGCAGCGGCTCCGTCGCAGTCGGGTTCAGCGTCCGGGCGGCGAGCCGGGCAACCTGTCGGCGAGAGCCGAGCGGCAGGATCGGCGCGGGCGGCTCGGCGACAGAGGCACCGTAGAGCGCCTGCTCCAGCGCGTCGGGCTCGCCCGGTTCCAACAGGCGCAGCGCAGGCTCGGGGCCGGCCAGCGCCCGGGCCAGCTCGATCTCGGAGGCAAGGGCGGGACGCTCGGTCTCGGGCGCCATCAGCACATCCACCGCGCCGAAACCGCAGGCCAGCGCGGCCAGCATCTCCGCATGGCCAAACCCCGAAACGCGTTCGAGGTCGAGCGGGATCACATCGGCGGGGAGGCCGCGCCCATAACGTGCGGACAGCGCGATCATCTCGGCACCGAAGCCACGATCATGGATCAGGAGCCGGGGCACGTCGCCGCCAGCGGCACCAAACGCCTCGGCCAGCCGGGCGATACGGGCCATCAACGCCGGTGTTGGCGGATCCTCGAAGGCGATCGCGCCAGAAGGGCAACTCGCCGCGCAGGAGCCGCAGCCGGCGCAGATCAGCGGATCGATATCGACGTGGTCGCCAGCGGGCGTGATGGCCCCGGTGGGGCAGAGGTCGAGGCATGTGCGACAGCCCACCTGACCGGCGCGGGAATGGGCGCAGATCAGCGGGTCGAGCGAGAGATAGAGCGGCTTCTCGAAAGTGCCGACCATCTGCGCGGCTTCAAGGACCGCACCCTCGATGGCGGCCGGGCGACCGGGATCGGCGCGCAAGTAGCCCTCGCGCTTTTCGGGCGCGGGAAAGAGCGGCGCGGTGCCCACGGGGCGCAGATCGAGGATGATGTCGCAACCACTCCGGGCGCCATTGCGCGGCGGGCCGAAGCCCAGCGCACCGCGTCCGCCCGACTCAAGCTGACGCAGCGAATCGAGCTCCAGTTCGAAACTTCCGAGCGCCCCGGTCGCCGCGCGCAGGCGGCCCGTGACCACGTCGAAGCGGCGGGTTGTCGGCGGTTCGGCTTCCGTCTCCACCAGCACCGTCACAGCGAGGATATCCGCAAGGCGCGCGGCCACATCAAAGGCCAGGTCCGGCGCGGCCAAGACCAGACAGGTGCCTTCGGAGGTGACGTCCATCACCTGTACGGGAGGGGCGGGATGCAGCGCATCGGCCAGCAACGCAGCCATTTTCGGCCCTGCCGCAACGGCCTCGTCCGACCAGCCGGCCCGGTCGCGCAAGTCAACGAAACGGGGGGCGGGGATGTCCAGATCGGCGGCCATCTCCTCGAAACGGGCCTGTTCCTGGGCGCAGGCGATGATCGCATCGGGCTCGGCCATCGCCTCGGCGGCCAGTCGGGACTCGGCCCCGCAGAGATGCGTGTGGACCCGTGAGCAGCCAACGCCCGCAATGGAGCCAAGCGCTGCGACATCCGGCGACTGGCTGCCAAGGCAGTCGCAGAGAATCAGTTTTCCAGGCATCCATTCCTCCCAGGCTGGCCTTTCGGGCGCCGCCCGATCTGTTCGCGTAGCCGTGAAGCTAACCGCGTTCGCTGCCGCTGGTAAAGCCGGAAGCCGCAGCCCGGCGCCAGAACCCTGTGCCAACCCCGCATGAGAAGGGCAGGGCAAAGGCCGAACCGCCGGCCAAACCTGTACGTTACGTCAATATGGCGGTCGTCAAAGCGCGCCATCCAGCTCGGAAAATTCAGCGAAGCTACAGAAACCATTTGGAGAACGCCTAGGTTTCGATCAATTATTGGGCGGTGTAGCCGTCACGAAGCGCGAACAAATGACGACGGCACGCTTGGGAGGACCGAACTTTTATGCAGCAGCCGACTGTGTCCTTGCCTCTGGGGATCGTGATCCGCAGGGCACCGGGATCAACGCCGTGGCGACGGTATCAGTGGAAGGCCGTGGGTCTTCTGCCGGGTGCCGGGCATGCGGCGTGGAAGCTTTTGCGTGAAGATGGGGAATGCCAGGAATTCCATGCCGCAACAGTAGAGCTCGAGCTCTGGCGGACCGACACGGAGGCCTATCTGACTGGCCTTTCAGCGGATCTGCCGTCGATTGGCGTGGTCATGTCGGCCGATGAGGAGCGCCCCGAAGTGCTGCTGGTCACGGCCTCGCCCTATGAGACCCAGGACTATCTCGACAGCGGCGAGGAGGTCGTTGAGCTGGTGCCGATGCCCGAGGGGCTGGTGGCGCTGATCCGGGATTTCGTCAAGGAGCATCACGCCGAGGAGGTGTTCGTCAAACGCCGTCGGGACCGCGAACGGACCGACAAGAGCGTGGACGGGGTGGGCGATGCGCGCATTCCGCAGCTCACGGATGTTTATCTCTCGCCCGGCGGGCGCAAGGCGGGGAGGTTGCAGTGATGGCCAGCGATTTCTGGACCCGCCGCAAGGCCGGCGTTACCGCGGAAGCCGACGCCGAACAGGTTGCCCTGCAAGCTGAAGTGGCGTCGCGCGAACAGGCCGCGCTCGAAGAGCGTTCCGACGAGGAGATCCTCGAGGAACTCGGGCTGAAGGATCCCGACCTGCTGGAACCCGGCGATGATTTTGCCGCCTTCCTGAAAGCCGCCGTGCCGGAGCGGCTGCGCCGGCGGGCGCTGCGCCGCCTCTGGCTCAGCAACCCCGCGCTCGCCAACCTGGATGCGCTGGTCGATTACGGCGAGGATTACACGGACGCCGCTTTGGTGATCGAGAACCTCCAGACCAGCTACCAGGTCGGAAAGGGCATGCTGGAGCATGTCAAGGCGTTGGCCGCCGCCGAAGAGGCGGAAGCCAACCCCGCTCCCGCCGATGAAGAAGATCCCGATGCCTCCGCCGACCTGCCGGACACCGAGACCGCCGACATCTCCGACACGACCACTCTTGCCGAGGAATGCCCCGCGTTGGAAACCGACACCGCGCCGCTGCCCGAGCAAGAGGCTCACACTCCGTCTCCGGCCCCGCGCCGTATGCGATTCGAATTCTCCTGACAGCCGAAAGCAAGACCTCAGATATGACCATGACCGCCCCGGATACTGCCATACTCGAAGAGGACCGCCTGCGCGCAGATCTCTACGATTTCCTTGGCGCCCTGCTCTCTGGACCGCCGGACAAGCACCTTTTGGGCAAGGCCGCCGCGCTGTCGGGTGACGAAACCGATCTTGGAGGCGCTGTGTCCAGCCTGGCACGTGTCGCCCGTGCGGTGAGCCCGCGCGCCGTGGAATCCGAGTTCAACACGCTCTTCATCGGGCTTGGCCGCGGCGAACTCCTGCCCTATGGCAGCTATTACATGACCGGGTTTCTCAACGAGAAACCGCTCTCCAAACTGCGCGAGGACATGGCCGCGCTGCGGATCAGCCGCGCCCCCAACGTCTTTGAGCCGGAAGACAATATCGCCAGTGTCATGGACATGATGGCGGGCATGATCCTTGGTCGTTTCGGCACGCCAACGCGGCTGGATCGCCAGAAAGAGTTCTTTTTCCGCCATATCGCGCCCTGGGCCGGTCATTTCTTCACCGACCTCGAAGGCGCACAAAATTCAATCTTCTACGCTCCGGTCGGCGCTGTTGGCCGGGCCTTCATGGAGATCGAGACGCAGGCTTTCCGCATGAGCGGCGAGCTGAACTGAAACCGGCCGGAGCCCCCGGCCCCCAACAAGGAGCAAGCTACGTGAGCCAGCAGAGCAAGGACGCAACGCGCCGTGACTTCCTGAAAGTCGCTGCCGTTTCTGTTCCCGCTGCCGCCGCCGCCACGATCGTTCCGCAGGAAGCTGCGGCCGATGAGGTGACCGGCGATACCCGCATGCAGGACACCGCGCATACCCGCGCCTATTACGACAGCGCCCGGTTCTGACCGGACGGTGACACGATTAGCCCAAAGGCGACTGGTTGCGTGACGCCCGACTGCCCGAGGACAAACATTCGTACCAAGCGATCCCGATTGCGGGAAAGCAAGGGAGGTTAGAAAATGCTCAGGAAAAAGACCAACGGGGTTGCGAGACGCCCCCAGCGGACAAGTATCCTCACTTCGGCGGCTGAAAAGACCGTCGACCGCCGCACATTTCTGCGCGGCTCCGGCCTGGCCATTGGCGGCCTGGCGGCACTTGGCGCCACCGGTGGAACGGTAACCCGCGCCAGCGCCCAATCCGCCGTCGCCGGATCGATGAAAAACGTGAAATCCGTCTGTACGCATTGCTCGGTGGGTTGCACCGTCGTAGCCGAAGTGCAGAACGGCGTCTGGGTGGGGCAGGAGCCCGGCTGGGACAGCCCGTTCAACCTCGGCTCGCATTGCGCAAAGGGCGCCGCGGTTCGCGAGCACGCCCATGGCGAGCGCCGGCTCAAATACCCGATGAAGAAAGAGGGTGGCGAGTGGAAGCGCATCTCCTGGGAGCAGGCGATCAACGAGATCGGCGACGGGATGATGAAGATCCGCGAAGAGAGCGGACCTGACAGCGTCTACTGGCTCGGCTCGGCCAAGCATAACAATGAACAGGCCTACCTGTTCCGCAAGTTCGCCGCCTATTGGGGCACGAACAACGTGGACCACCAGGCCCGCATCTGCCACTCCACCACCGTCGCGGGCGTTGCGAATACATGGGGCTACGGCGCCATGACCAACTCCTACAACGATATCCACAATTCCAAGGCGATCTTCATCATCGGCGGCAACCCGGCGGAGGCGCACCCCGTGTCGCTCCTGCACGTGCTGCGGGCGAAGGAGAACAACAACGCGCCGCTCATCGTCTGCGACCCGCGCTTCACGCGAACGGCCGCCCATGCCGATGAATATGTCCGCTTCCGTCCGGGCACGGATGTCGCGCTGGTCTGGGGTATCCTCTGGCACATCTTCGAGAATGGCTGGGAGGACAAGGAGTTCATCCGCACCCGTGTCTGGGGCATGGACCAGATCAAGGAAGAGGTTCGCAAGTGGAACCCCGAAGAGGTCGAGCGCGTCACCGGAACGCCCGGTTCGCAGCTCAAGCGGGTTGCCCGCCAGCTTGCCAATAACCGCCCCGGCACCGTGATCTGGTGCATGGGTGGCACCCAGCACACCAATGGCAACAACAACACCCGCGCCTACTGCATCCTGCAACTTGCCCTCGGCAACATGGGCACCTCGGGTGGTGGCACCAACATCTTCCGCGGCCATGACAATGTGCAGGGCGCGACGGATCTTGGCGTTCTCAGCCATACGCTGCCGGGATATTACGGCCTCTCGGCCGGCGCCTGGGCCCATTGGGCCCGTGTCTGGGAAGAGGATCTCGACTGGCTCAAGGGGCAGTTCGAGACCGTCAAGAGCTCCGACGGCAAGGACAAGAACCTGATGAACCTGACGGGCATTCCGGTGTCCCGCTGGATTGACGGTGTGCTTGAAGATCCGGCCAATACGGACAACCCGGATTCGGTTCGTGCCATGGTGCTCTGGGGCCACGCGCCCAACTCGCAGACCCGCGGCCCGGAGATGAAGACGGCGATGGAGAAGCTCGACATGCTTGTCGTGGTGGACCCGTTCCCGACCGTCTCTGCGGTCATGCAGGACCGGACCGATGGCGTCTACCTTCTGCCCGCCTCGACCCAGTTCGAGACCCGCGGCTCGGTAACGGCCTCCAACCGCTCCTTCCAGTGGCGCGACCAGATCATGGACCCGCTCTTCGAGAGTCTCCCCGATCACGTCATCATCGCCAAGTTCGCCAACAAGTTCGGTTTCGGCGATCGCTTCTTCCGCAATATCGAGATGGAGGACGAGGAGACGCCGAATGTCGAGAGCGTGACCCGCGAGTTCAATCGCGGCATGTGGACGATCGGCTACACGGGCCAGGATCCCGACCGGATCAAGCTGCACATGGCCAACCAGCACACGTTCGACCGCACGACGCTTCAGGCGATCGGTGGTCCGGCCGATGGCGACTATTACGGTCTTCCCTGGCCTTGCTGGGGCACGGCCGAGATGGGCCATCCGGGCACGCCGAACCTCTATGACATGTCCAAGCCGGTTTCCGAGGGTGGTCTCACCTTCCGCGCCCGCTTTGGCGTCGAGCGGGATGGCGACAACCTTTTGGCCGAGGGCGTGGCATCGGCGAATTCCGAGATCCAGGACGGGTATCCGGAATTCACCATGCAGATGCTGATGGACCTGGGCTGGGATGGTGATCTGACCGACGAGGAACGCGCCTCGATCGAGGCCGTGGCAGGACCCAAGACCAACTGGAAGACCGACCTCTCGGGCGGCATCCAGCGGGTGGCGATTGCGCATGAATGCGCGCCCTTTGGCAATGCCAAGGCCCGCGCGGTCGTCTGGACCTTCCCGGATCCGATACCGATCCATCGCGAGCCGCTCTACACCCCGCGGCGCGACCTGGTGGAGGATTACCCGACCTATGAGGACCGGAAGTTCTATCGCCTTCCGACCATGTATGCCTCGATCCAGAAGAACGACTTCTCGAAGGACTTTCCGATCATCCTCACCTCCGGCCGTCTGGTCGAGTATGAGGGTGGCGGCGACGAGACGCGGTCCAACCCGTGGCTCGCCGAGCTCCAGCAGGACATGTTCGTCGAGATCAACCCGAGGGATGCCAACAATCTGGGCGTGCGCGACGGGGCGCAGGTCTGGGTCGAAGGCCCTGAGGGTGGCAAGGTGAAGGTCATGGCCATGGTCACGCCGCGTGTCGGCGAGGGCGTTGCCTTCATGCCCTTCCACTTTGGCGGTCATTTCCAGGGCGTAGACCTGCGGGACAAATACCCCTCAGGCGCCGATCCATACGTCCTCGGCGAAAGTACAAACACGGCGCAGACCTATGGCTATGACTCGGTCACACAGATGCAGGAGACGAAAACGACTCTCTGCAAGATTTCGCCGGCTTAAGGAGGAATGAAGAATGGCTAGATCCAAGTTTCTCTGCGACGCCGAGCGCTGCATCGAGTGCAATGCCTGCGTCACGGCGTGCAAGAACGAGCATGAAGTGCCCTGGGGCATCAATCGCCGTCGCGTGGTGACCATCAATGATGGTTCCCCCGGCGAGCGGTCGATCTCCGTGGCCTGCATGCATTGTTCGGACGCGCCCTGTATGGCCGTCTGCCCGGTGGATTGCTTCTACCAGACCGAAGAGGGGGTCGTGCTGCACAGCAAGGATCTCTGCATCGGCTGTGGGTATTGCTTCTACGCCTGCCCGTTCGGCGCGCCGCAATATCCGCAGGCCGGCAATTTCGGCTCGCGTGGCAAGATGGACAAATGCACCTTCTGCGCCGGTGGCCCGGAGGAGACTCACTCGAATGCCGAGTTCTCCAAATATGGCCGCAACCGGATCGCCGAGGGCAAGCTGCCCATCTGCGCCGAGATGTGCTCGACCAAGGCGCTGCTGGCAGGCGACGGGGACGTTGTTTCCGCCATCTATCGCGAACGCGTCGTGGCCCGTGGCTTCGGCTCGGGCGCCTGGGGTTGGGGCACCGCCTATGACCAGAAGGGCGGCTGACGCCTGATGGTCCGATGATCGGGGGCGCGGCTCGCGTCCCCCATCTTCGCACGCTCCGGTCCGTCCGGGGCGTGCGCCGGAATTTCCCTGCAACGGCGTCTCTGCGCGCCGACACATGACCGAGTGAGACCTGCATGTCCGAGAAAAAAAGCGGATTTGGTGCCTTCCTGCTTGTCCTGGTGCTGATTGTCGTCGCGACCCTTGTTCTGACGCCCTTCCTGTCGCCAAGCGGGCCCGACAATTCGGAAGCCATCGAGGCCGCCCGCGTGGCCACCGGCGGCGCCCAGACCCGCGAGGACATCATGGCCCGCCAACGTGGCGAGCGGGTGGATTACGACTTCCGTCGCACCGATACGGGCGATCCGCAACGTGCGGCCGACCCGACCGGGCAGCTCGGCACTTTGGGCGGCGTCTCCGATGCCGAGATGTTCCGCTCTCTGCGATACGGGACTGCCGACGTGACGGCTTCGGCCAGCTCGCCCGGCGCCACCGTGCTGATCCAGGATGGTGGCATGAGCTGGATGCACTACCGCGAGGACTGGCTGGGCACCTATGGCGGCTGGTTGCTGTTGGGCATGATCGGCCTTCTCGCCATCGTCTACTTCGCCCTCGGTCGCGTGCCGATTGCCGGCGAACGGACCGGGCGTACGATCCTGCGTTTCGGGAATTTCGATCGCTGGATGCATTGGATGACCGCTGGGTCCTTCATCCTGCTGGCCCTGACCGGGCTGGTTTCGATGTATGGGCGACAGTTCCTGATCCCCGTCATGGGGCTTGATGCCCATGCCACGCTCGCCCTCTGGTCCAAGCTCGTCCACAACAATGTCAGCTGGGCCTTCATGCTCGGCGTCGTGCTGATCTTCTTCAAGTGGGTCCGCTACAACATCCCGAACTGGAACGACGTGAAATGGATGATGGTGTTGGGGGGACTCTTCAACCACGACATTCACCCGCCGGCCGGCAAGTTCAATGCCGGGCAGAAGCTGATCTTCTGGTCGGTGATCGGGCTGTCGGTCGCCATTGCCGCCACCGGAATCAGCCTGCTCATGCCCTTCAGCGCTCCGATCTTCGATCCGTTCTTCGGTTGGATCAACAATCTCGGTCTGCTCTCGTGGCTGGGCCTTCCGGACCTGCCGACGCAGCTTTCACCGCAGCAGGAGATGCAGTTCACCCAGCTCGTCCACGCCACGGTCGGCTTCGGCTTCATGGCGATGATCATCGGCCATATCTATATCGGCACGGCCGGCATGGAGGGCGCCTTCGACGCGATGGGCTCGGGTTATGTCGAGGAGCAATGGGCCAAGGAACACCACTCTCTCTGGCTTGATGAGGTGAAGGCGAAAGAGGCCACCTCACAGGCACCCGCCGAATAGATGCGCAGGGCGGCAATGACGCTTGCCCTGCTTTGTGCACCGGCGCTTGCGGCGGCGGGCGAGTTCTTCACGCTTGAAGGTCATGGCGGCCCGGTCAAGGGCATCGCCGTCTCTGAGAGCGGGGCGATCCTGACGGCAAGTTTCGACAATTCGGTTGGCTATTGGATGGACGGCGCACCGCGCTGGCTTGAGGGCCACGCGGCGGCTGTCAATGCCGTGTCCTTCCTCGGGGAAACCCGGGCGGTCTCGGCCGGCGATGATTTCGCGCTTTATCTGTGGGATCTGGACACCGGACAGGGACGCCGCCTTGGAGCACATCTTGGCAAGGTCATGTCTCTGGCGGTTTCGCCCGATGGTCAGACCGTGGCCTCGGCCAGTTGGGACGGCTCCATCGGGCTTTGGGACGTGGCCGGCAACACTGCGCCGCGCTTTCTCAAGGGCCATGAAGCCGGCGTGAACGCCGTCGCGTTCACTGATGATGGCGCCCGGCTCTATTCCGGTTCCGCCGATGGCACGCTCCGTCTCTGGCGCGTGGGCGATGGCACCGCGCTCGGACAGATTGCCAATAACGGCTTTGGGATCAACACGCTGGTCCTGCATGAACCCGGCGGTTGGTTGGCCTATGGCGCCGTCGATGGCGCGACCCGTATTCTCTCGATCGCAGATGGAACCGAGATCGCCGACCTGACGCTGGATCGCAGACCGATCCTCGGCATGGCAGCCGATCCAGCCCGCCGCATGTTGGCGGTTGGCGATGGTGAGGGCTATATCTCTCTGATCGATACGGCAAGCTGGCGGTTCATAGTAGATTTCCATGCGACTCTGCGTGGGCCGATCTGGGCGCTGGCAGTTTCGCCCGACGGCACGAACATCCATGCCGGCGGACTTGATGACGCGATGTTCTCCTGGCCAGTCGACGGGGCGGAGGCCGCCACACGAATGGTCAACGGAGAACGCCCTTTCCTGAGCGGGAGCGAGGCCACGTCGAATGGCGAGGCACAATTCATGCGCAAATGCTCGATCTGCCACACGTTGGAGCCGGACGGACGGCGCCGGGCGGGACCGAGCCTTCATCAGCTCTTTGGTCGCGTGGCCGGGAGCCTGCCGGGCTATGGCTACTCCGAAACGCTGCTCAAGTCTGATATCACTTGGGACGCAGAGACGATCGACGCGCTGTTCGACCTCGGACCGGAAGTGTATGTGGCGGGCACGAAAATGCCGATGCAGAGGATCACCGGGGCGCAGGACCGGGCCGATCTGGTGGAATTCCTGCGCCACGCAACGCAAACGGAGTAACAGACCATGCGATCCTTCCTGCTTGCCTGCCTGTCCATCGTGATCATCGGGACTGCGGCCCATTTCGCCACGGACCGGTTCGATCCACCGGTGACCAACGCCTCGTCCAACCCGGCGGTTCGGCTCGACTGAGCTCTGGCCACTGGCATCGCAGCACCGCACGCAGACCCCGAACCAGTCCGGCCGGGCCGCGCGTCGCGCACCGGGCGTCGAGGCCCCAGGGTCTGAAAGAATGACCTGACTTGAGTGATCCTGCTGTCACAAACGCCCCGGTGGAGCGCATCATCCACCCTCTATCGAATCAATGACCGGGGTTTCGGCAAATCCGTTTTCGAACCAAAGCATTCGCGTGGAATTCGGCAACAACGCCCCACAATTGTTTCCAAGGCAAGGGCCAATTTCGACCAGAAAATGGTGAGAGGCGCTCACTTTGTGACGCTCAGGGGCAATCATTGTGGCGATAAAAAGATGCCGCCGAGTTTGACTTGACCCTAGTCCAAACAAGACGTTAACCGGTTTCTGTTAAGACAAAATAAACCAGATGGACTTGGTATGATGCGTTCTCTTCTGGCGGCAACAGCATTGGCATTTGCTGCAGCTATTCCCGTTTCTGCGGCCACGATTTCGATCAGTGATGGCCAGACATTTTGCGAGAGCCTGAACCAGAACGTGAAGCGCGGTTCGTTTGCGGCAGCCGATTGTGACGCCAAAATCAGCAACTCTTTCGATCTCTCGAACAGCGTCGCCAGACCAGACGACATTACGTTCGAAGGGGCAGGCATGCTGACTGGCTACGTGGCCGATGCTGCCGGAACAAACCCGTCCAAGTACCCCGATTTTGCAACGGTTACGCTGATCTCTGACAGCATCGTTACATTCTCCCTGATCGATCCGACCGCGGGTTTTGATGCGCTGTTCTCCTTCGGCGATCTGGATATCAGCGGCACCGCCCTGTCGGCTGCAGCCTCGACCGTAACATTCGCCGCTGCCGCGGGTACGTACCTGTTCGGCATAAACGCGACCGATCCGACCGACAGCATCACCCGTCAAAGCTCATCCTACACCCTTCAGGTGGCTGCCGTTCCGCTCCCGGCTGGTTTGGTCTTGTTGCTGACCGGCCTCGGCGGTCTGGCTGCGATGCGTCGCCGGTCCTCCTGACAGGCTTTGCCACACAGATATCGGGCCGCCAACGACACTCATGATCGTCGGCGGCCCTCTCTGTTTTCGGCTCCAACTGAGAGCCAGCCCCCACGAGACATGCGCAATTCAGGTCGATGACCAGATCTCTTGGGTCATGGTCGGCATTGACGTTTCGAAGCCGGGATCGTGCACCGACCGCTGCCCTCCAGGCGTTGATTCTGCGAGCCCGACAGGGAAGGGTTTCAAAGGAACTCGACCAGGCCGGCCGCACCTTGCCCGCCGCCGACACACATCGAGACCACCCCCCACCGCGCGGCGCGGCGCCGTCCCTCCAGAAGCAGATGTCCCGCCATGCGCGCGCCCGACATGCCGTAGGGATGGCCGATGGAGATCGCTCCGCCATTCACATTGAGCCGCTCGGTCGGGATCTCCAACTGGTCGCGGCAAGGCAGGAGCTGGGCGGCGAAGGCCTCGTTGATCTCCCAGAGGTCGATCTCGTCGGCACGCAAGCCGGCCCGCTCCAACAAGCGCGGGACCGCCACAACAGGGCCGATGCCCATCTCCTCCGGAGCAACGCCGGCCACGGCGAAACCACGCAGCGCGCCAAGAGGGACCAGCCCGCGCCGGGCCGCCTCGGTCGCCGACATGACCACCAGCGCCGCCGCGCCATCGGAGAGCTGGCTGGCATTGCCAGCGGTTACCGTCTTGCCCTCGCCCAGCACGGGCTTGAGCTTGGCCAACCCTTCGGCGGTGGTCCCGGGCCGGTTGCACTCATCTGCCTCCAGCCGCACGGTTTCCGCGTGCGTCTCGCCGGTCTCCTTGTCAGTGACGACCTTCACCGCCTCGACCGGTACGATCTCATCGGCAAAGAGCCCCGCCCCCTGAGCCTGCGCGGTGCGGAGCTGGCTTTCCAGCGCATAGGCATCCTGTGCTGCGCGGCTCACACCGTAGCGTTCGGCCACCCGCTCGGCAGTCTCCAACATCGACATGTAGTACCCGTCTCGCACCGCCGGATCGCGATAGCGATGGGCGTTCCAGTGGCTCTCCTGAACCAGCGAAATGCTCTCCAGCCCCCCCGCCAGCGCCACATCGACGCCTTCGCCAGAAACCATGTAGCACGCCGCCGCCAGCGCATTGAGCCCGGAGGCGCATTGCCGGTCCAACGTGACGCCGGCAACTGTGTCCGGCAGGCCGGAGGCCAGGGCGATATGGCGGGCGACATTCACGCCGGTGGAGCCCTGCGTGAGCGCCGATCCGAAGGCGATATCCTCGATCTCGCCGCCCTCCAGCCCGGCGCGAGAGACAGCGGCGCGCACGGCATGGGCCGCAAGGCTCGGCCCTTCCAGGTTGTTGAAAGCGCCACGGTAGGATTTGCCGAGCGGTGTGCGGGCGGTGGAGACGATGACAGCTTCGCGCATGGGATGTCCGATCAGGTTTCTTCGACGCCGCACCAGTCGGCGATGAACAGCGCCGTGGCCTTGGTGACCCGGCGCATACTTTCCAGCTCCACGCGCTCGTTGAAGCCGTGTATCGCCTCGGCGCGGGGGCCGTAGACGAGCGCCGGGGTGTCGGCATAGAGGCCGAAGAAGCGCGCATCCGTGGTCGCGGTGATCGCCGCGCGGTCGAGCGTCTCGCCCGTCACCGCGCCATGGGCGGCGTCGAGCGCACCGACGGCTTGCGCGGCGCAAGCGCTTTGGTCGACCGAGAGCGCGTAACCCTCGGCATGGAAGCCGTGATAGACGATCTCCGGCAAGGCATTCTTCAGAAAAGCGTTTTCGCGCGCCGCGTCCAGCAGAACCGCCTCGATCTCCGCCTTCGCGGCCTTGATGCTCTGGCCCGGAAAGATCGCCATGCGCACGTCAAAGACGCACCAGGCCGGCACGGAGCTGGTCCAGTCGCCCCCTTGGATCTTGCCGATATTGAGGTTCAGCGCGTGGTCCATATGGGCGTAGTCGGCGGGGCGCTGATCGGGCAGGTTCCAACGCGTCTCCATCTCGTGCAACGCGGCGATGAGCGGGATGGCGGCCTCAATGGCGTTGGAACCTGAGCCGGCATAGGCAACATGGGTCGGCAGCCCCTTGAGATGGACCTGAAACCAGATCACCCCGAGTTGGGCCGTGACAAGGCTCTCGGCAAAGGGCTCCGGGATCAGTGCGGCATCGGCCTTGTAGCCGCGCGCGAGACAGGCCAGCGCGCCATTGCCGGTGCATTCCTCCTCGACCACGGATTGGAAGAAGACATCCGCCGCTGGCTGCAACCCACAGGCGCGCAGCGCGTCCAGCGCGAAGAGATTCGAGGCCAGCCCCGCCTTCATGTCTCCCGCGCCGCGCCCATACATCCAGCCATCGGCGATGCGCGGAACGAAGGGCGGGCTGTCCCACATGTCGAGCGGGCCTTCGGGCACCACGTCGATATGGCCGTTGAGAATCAACGAGCGGCCCATTTTCGAACGGCTGCGATGGCTGCCCACGACATTTACCGCATCCTCATAGGGGGCGAGCACGGGCGAAAAACCGGGCAAACTCTTGATCTCGTCGATATCGATTTGCCAGCGGTCGAGCTCGTATCCGCGCGCATAAAGCTCGCTGGCCATGAAATCCTGCGCGCTTTGCTCCTTGCCGCGCGTGGAGGGATGGGCGACCAGTTCGGCGAGAAACGCCGTCTGGGTATCAAAGCCCGCATCGACGGCATCGAGCAGGCGGGTTTGCAGGGTCGGATCCATCCGGGCCTCCTCAGAATGTCGGAATATCGCCAGCGGGAAGGGCCAGCGGGGCGCCGGTCGCCTCGGCGATCTCGGCCGCAGCGACGCCCTCGGCGCGCTCGCACAGGGCAAACCCCTCGGGGGTTACGTCGATGACGGCCATGTCGGTGAAGATCCGGGCAACGCAGCCGCGCGCCGTGATCGGAAGGGTGCACTCCGCCTTGAGTTTGGGATTGCCAGCGCGGTCTGTCTGGGTGGTCAGCACGACAACCCGGCGCGCCTTCTGCGCCAGCTCGATGCCGCCGCCTGCACCGGGCGAGAACTTTCCGGGGATCTTCCAATTCGCAAGGTCGCCCGCTTGCGAGACCTCGAAGGCGCCCAGCATGGTCAGGTCCAGCCGGCCCGAGCGCACGAGCGCGAAGCTCACCGCGCTGTCGAAAAAGGCCGAGCCGGGCAAGGTCGAGACATAGGCGCCGCCCGCGTCGATCAGGTTCCGGTCGGCCTGCTCCGGCGACAGGGTCGGTCCGATCCCCGAGAGGCCGTTTTCGGTATGCAGGCAGACCGGGAAATCGGCGTCCAGATGGTTCACGACCTTTGTCGGCAACCCGATGCCGAGATTGACCACCATGCCGGGGGTGATCTCGGCGGCGGCGCGGGCCACCATCCTCTGTCTAGCGTCGGACAATGGCATATTCCTCGCTGAGCGCGCCCAGTTCGACCACGTGATCGACAAAGGGACCGGGCGTGTGGACGTCATCGGCGGCCAGCGTGCCGAAGGGAAGCAGGCGCTCGGCTTCGACGATCACCCGCTCGGCGGCCATGGCCATCAGCGGGTTGAAATTGCGCGCCGTGGCCACGTAGTCGAGATTGCCGAACGGATCCGTACTGTTTGCGTGGATCAGCGCCACATCGGCGCGCAGGGCGGTCTCCACGACAAGGCTTTTGCCATCGATCTCGACGCGTTGCTTGTGGGCGGCCAGTTCCGTCTCGGCAGCGATATCCGTGAGGATCGCGCCAAGCCCCGCCCCGCCAGCGCGGATGCGTTCCGCGAGAATGCCCTGGGCGCAGAACTCGACGTCGATCCTGCCGCTGTTCATCAGTTCGATCGCGTGGGCGTTGAGGCCGATATGGGTGGTGATCAGCCGTGCCACCTGCCCGGCGGCAAGCAGATGATCGACGCCCATGCCGGTCTCGTTGGCATCGTTCTTGATCAGCGTCAGCCCGCGCTGGCCCTGCCGGAGGAGCTCCTGGATCAGCGTGAATGGCGTACCGGGGACACCAAACCCGCCCAGCATCACGGTGGCACCGTGAGGAATCCGGGCGACGGCCGCTTCGAGCGTTGTGGTCTTGTCAGGGAGCTTCATGGGGCGGCCTCGGCGGTCGGGGGCGTGGCAAGCTGAGAGAAGCCATCGCCGGCCAGGTACATGTGCATGAGATCGTTCTGGGTTGCGAAGCCGAGCCGGGCGTAGAAGGCGGCGGCGCCGTCATTGTGGACGTGGCGACTGAGGGCCAGATAGGCTGCGCCCCATTCGATTGTCGCGCGGCGGGCCACGGCGGCGAGAAGGGCGGCGCCGATGCCGATGCCGCGCGCCTCGGGCGCAACCCAGAGATCCTGCACATAGACGCCCGGGGCGCCGAGCGTCGTCGAGAAATGGGGGAAGAACAGGGCCATGCCGGCAGCGGTGCCCTGCCGTTCCGCGAGCAACGTCTCGAAGAGCGGGGCGTCCGCGAAGCCATGGGTTCGGATCGCTTCGGGCGTAGAGGCGAAACGCGCGCCGTCGCCGGTTTCTTCGGCCAGCCGGCGCAGCATCCCGGTGATGGCCTCGGCATCGGTGGCTGTGGCGCTGCGGATTGTCATGCGGCCACTCCCGTCTCAAGCCCGGCCTCGGCGGCGAAGGCGTCGAGACTGTCGGTCAGGATCTCCATCATCTCACCGATCTGGCGCTCGGTGATGATCAGCGGCGGGGCGATCAGGAAGTGATCACCCGCAACCCCGCCGCGCGTGCGCCGCGAATAGGTAATCAACCCGCGCTCATAGGCCAGTTCGACCAGCCGGTTATGGGCGTTCAGCTCTACCGGGAGCGGTTCCATCGTCTCGCGGTCGGAGACAAATTCGAAAGCGGTCAGCAGCCCCTTGCCGCGCACATCGCCGATGAAGGGATAGCGCTCCATCAGGCCGGTGAGCCTGTCCATCACGACCGCGCCCATGGCGGCTGCATTGGCGATAAGCCCCTGCGTCTGGATCTCTTCCAGAACGGCTAGCCCGGCGGAACAGGCCAGCGGGTTTCCGGCATAGGTGAAGCCATGCAGGAAGCCGCCCGCATCGAGGATCGGATCGACCAGCCGCGCGGGCGCGACCATGGCGCCGAGCGGCGCATAGCCCGCGCCGAAGCCCTTGGAGAGCGCGACGATATCGGGCGTGATGCCCCAGTGCTCGGCAGCGAGAAAGCGGCCCGTCCGCCCGGCGCCGGTCATCACCTCGTCATAGATCAGCAGGATGCCGAACTCGTCGCAGATCTCGCGAACACGACCATAGTAGCTGTCCGGGGCGACCAGCGCGCCGGTGGACGCGCCACCAACAGGCTCCATGATGAAGGCCAGCACAGTTTCCGGCCCCTCGGCGAGGATCTTGTCGCGCAGCATCTCGGCGTATTTCAGCCCGCGCTGCTCTTCGGAGAGGTTGTCCCGGTCGAGATAGGTCGCGGGCGCCGGCACTTTCGGCATGCCGCGCATCATCGGATCGAAGGGGCGGGCAAGCGGGTCATAGCCGGTCAGGTCCAGCGCCCCAAGCGTGCAGCCGTGATAGGATGGAAAGCGCGAGATCACCTTCCAGCGGCTCTGTTGCCCTTGGGTGATCGCATATTGCCGGGCGAGCTTCATCGCACTTTCGACGGCCTCCGAGCCGCCGGAGACGAAGAAGACCCGGTCCAGCCCCTCGGGCATCATCGAGACGGTTTTCGTTGCCAGCGCTTCGGAGGCTTCAGTGCGAAAATGCAGCCGGTAGCCGAAGGTCGCGCGGTCCATCTGGGCCTTCATCGCGGCGAGCACGCGCGGGTTGGAATGGCCGATATTGGAGACCATCGCCCCCGAAGAGCCGTCGATATAGCGCTTGCCGGTCTCGTCGAAGAGATAGATCCCCTCACCATGGTCAAGGAAGGGGCGCGGGGTCCGGGACTGGTAGAAGAGATGGGAGGGGGCGTCGGTCACGTCGCGTCTCCGAGATGTTTGCGCAGGAATTCGCGGGTGCGGGCTTCTTTCGGGTTCCTGAAGACCACCTCGGGCGGGCCTTCCTCGACCACGTAGCCCTGATCCATGAACAGCACCCGATCGCAGACCGAGGCCGCGAAATCCATCTCATGGGTGACGATGATCATGGTCATATGCTCCTCGGCGAGCTTCTTCATCACCAGGTTCACCTCTTCGACCAGCTCCGGGTCCAGCGCCGAAGTGGCCTCGTCGAAAAGCATCAGCTTGGGCTTCATCGCCAGCGCGCGGGCAATGGCGCAGCGTTGTTTCTGCCCGCCGGAGAGGCGCGAGGGGTAATAGTCGATGCGGTCGAGCAACCCGACATGGGCGAGCTGTTCCTCGGCCAGAGTGTCGGCCTCAGCCTTGGAGATGCCCTTCAGCAGCTTCGGCGCCATGGTCACGTTTTCCCGCACGGTCAGATGCGGGAAGAGGTTGAAATGCTGGAACACCATCCCGATATGCTCGCGCATCTCGTTGATATGTTTCTCATATTGCCGATGCGACAGGGTCTTGTTGACCTGCACACCCTCAAGAAACACCTCGCCGCCTGTGAGCGGATCAAGGTCGTTGATGGCGCGCAGGAGCGTCGACTTGCCGGAGCCGGAGGGGCCGATGATGGCGACGATCTGGCCGCGATCCACGGAGAGGCTGATGTCTTTCAACACCTCGATATAGCCATAGGATTTCCGGGCGTTGCGAACTTCGACAAAATGCGGCGTGTCGGACATGCGGGCCTCGCAGGGTTAGCGGGAGAGCGCGATGCGGCGCTCGATGCGGCGCAGGACGGCTTCCATCCCGAGATTGATGACGTAGTAGCAGACGGCGGCCACGAGGTAGAATTCGAAGGGCCGGTAGGTGCGGCCGATGGCGAGCTGGGCCGAGAGCGTCAGCTCCGTGACGCCGATCACCGAGACCAGCGCGGAATCTTTCAAAAGAGCGATCATGTTGTTGCCGATGGGCGGGATCACGTCGCGCACGGCTTGCGGGACGACGACCTTGCGCAGCGCCTGGGTGCGCGAGAGGCCGAGCGTGCGGGCGGCTTCCATCTGGCCTTGATCCACGGCGATGATCGCGGTCTGGATCAGCTCGGAATTGTAGACCGCGAAATGCAGCCCCAGCCCCACGACCCCGGCGACGAAGGCCGGCAGGTCGATGCCGATCTGGATCAGGCCGAAATAGATCAGGAAGAGCTGCAGCAGCAGCGGCGTGCCCATGAAGAGCCAGGCGAAGAGGCGGAAGGGCTGGCGAATGATCCAGGGTGCGTAGAGCGCGATCACGGCGAGCAGGATGCCCCCGACGAAGCTCAGGGCCGCGGCGGAAACGGTGATGGCGATGGTCCAGACCACGCCGAGCAGGATCGTGTCCATCCAGCCGGGAACAACGGAGAAATCAAGCCCCATGGCGGGCTCCTTTCAGCGGGATCGGGGTCATGTCAGGCGCACCTTCCGGTCGAGATAGGAGATGCCCTTGCCCACCACGTAGATGATGACCATGTAGAGCAGCCCCGAGAGCAGGAACATCTCGAAGGGCTTGTAGGTCGAGCCGATATAGCGCTGCGCGGTATAGGTCAGCTCCACGACGGAGATCGCGGCGACCAGCGCCGTGCCCTTGATCAGCGCGTTGATATTGACGCCGAGCGGGCGGATCATCAGCCGCAGCGCCTGCGGCAGCACGACGTTGCGAAAAGCCTGGTAGCTCGACAGCCCGAGCGTGCGCGCGGCCTCGGCCTGGCCCTTGTCGATGGCGATGATGGAGCCGCGCATGGTCTCGGTCATATAGGCGCCGATATTGACGCCGAGCCCGATCACGCCAGCCTCGAACGCGTCAAGCTGGATGCCGACCTGCGGTCCGCCGAAATAGAGCAGGAAGAGCTGGATCAGCGCCGGGGTGCCGCGAAACAGGCTCACATAGGTCGCGCCGATCATGCGCAGATAGCCGTGGCGCGACAGCCGCGCCGCCGCCCCGAGCGAGCCGCAGATCAAACCGAGGATCGTCGTCAGGATCGACAACTGGATCGTCACCCAGGCGGCCTGAAGAAAGAACGGATAGATCCGCAGCATGAGGTCGAGATCCAGCATCCGTGCCCCCTAGTGATGATCTGTGCGGTCGAGGATGGGCAGGGCGCGGATCTCGCGCACCAATGCCAGCGTCTCCTCGATGGCGGCTTGCAGGAATTTGGCGCCGGTCTCCGGGTCCGCCACGGTCGGGTCGCCCATCGTGCCATCGGGCGAGACCTCGGACCACCAGCGCATCAGCATCGCCTTGCCGCCGCCGCGCGCAAGGTCGAGGTTGAAGAAACGGCTGTCGGGGTCGTGCAGGTTCTGCTCCGTCGCTTTTTCGAGATGCACCAACTCCGGGTGGAGATGGGCATACATGGCCGCTTCGAACTCGCCCGCATGGGCGATACCGCCGATCTCGGATTTGCGATGGGCGTTGATCCGATCGGCGCAGAGGTTCCAGTAGGAGGCCGAGACACAGATCACGCCGGTCTCGATCACCGTCTTGCGCGCGGCGAGATCCAGCACCGGGTGGTTGGAGCCATGCGAGTTGAGCAGCAGGATTCGGCGAAAGCCGTGATGAGCGAGCGATTTTGTGATGTCGGTGACAAAGGCGAGCAGGGTCTCGGGCTGGATCCAGATCACGCCCGGGAAATCCTTGTGATGCTCGTTGAAGCCATATGGAACCGCCGGCATCACGAAAACCTCCTCCGGGGCCAGCCCGGCGACGCCATTCGCGACCGCCATGCCCAGCACGGTATCGGTGTCGAGTGGCATATGCGGCCCGTGATCTTCCGTGGCCGAGACATTGAGAATCACGACGCGATCCTTGTCCGCGTCGCGTATCTCTTCCCATGTCTGCTTGCCGTATTCGGCGCTCATCCCGGCCTCGCGTCTCGGAGTGGTGGCCCGCCAGCAGGCGCCGGCGGGCCGTTTGGATCAGCGGATATCGGCGCCGATCCACTTTTCGGCGATCTCGACATAGGTGCCGTCATCCATCATCGCGTCGAGCGCTTCCTGCATGGCCGCGGCCAGCTCGGGGTTGCCTTCGCGGATCGCGATGCCGGCGCCGAAGGCCTCGGTCTCCAGGTCCTCGATGATGGCGAATTCCTGCCCCTTCTCGGTCATCGCCAGGATCGCGGCGATGGAGTCGTTGACGATCACGTCGACGCGGCCATTCTCCAACTCCAGTAGCAGCTCGGGCAGGCCCTTGTAGGTGTTGATGTCATACCCCTGCGCGCTGGCCCATTCCTCATGCGTCTCGCCAAGGGTCACGCCGACCTTGGCGTCGCCAAGCTGGCTGACGGAGGTGAATTCGGAACCCGGCTTGGTGAAGATCGCCCGCTTGGTGGTGTAATAGGGACCGACGAAATCGACCACCTCGTCGCGCTCCTCGGTGATCGTCATCGAGCCGACAATGGCGTCATACTTGTTGGCCAGAAGCCCGCCGATGATGCCGTCCCAGGCGGTGGTGACAATCTCGGTCTCCAGCCCCATCCGCTTGGCGATCTCGGTGCCGATGGCCGGATCGAAACCGACAACCTCGTTCTTGTCATTGACGAAGTTGAAGGGCGGGTAGGCGCCTGACATGGCGATCCGGATCGTGCCCTTCTCCTTCAGCGCCCCCAGTTCTTCGGCGATAGCGGGTGTCGTGGCGGTGATGCCGGCAAGGGCAAGCGTGCCGGCCGCAGCGGCGAGGGTCAAAACGGTTCTGCGCTTGGTCATCTGTCTCTCCTGTTGGATCTGTTGGCAGCAGTTCCCCCCAGGGGCGCGGGGCCAGTGGTGGGACGACGGTTTCCTCCGCCTTGACCAAAACGCTTGCACGCGCCTCAATATCGAGCAAATAAATATTCTAAATTATCAGCATAGATGAGATCTATCATGAAGCCCTATGAGCAACGCTTTCCCTGGCAGCTCGACTGGAATCTGCTGCGGACCTTCATGGTGGTTGTCGAGCAACGCGGCATCTCCCGCGCAGCCGATTTTCTTGGCCTCAAGCAGCCGACTGTTTCAGCCGCGCTGAAACGGCTCGAGGAGACCACCGGCAAGGTGCTGATTGTGCGAAAACCGCATGAATTCAGGGTCACACGGGCCGGGCGGATGCTCTATACAGAGTGCTGCTCGATCTTCGGCACGGTCTCGCAACTGCCTTCGCTGCTCGAGGTCGATGGCGAGATCCTGCGCGGCCATATCTCGATTTCCATCGCCAGTCACGTCATCTCGCCCCATCTCGACGACGTGCTCCACGCCTTCGCGCAGCAGCACCCGAACGTGACCTATTCCTTCACCGTCGCGGAGAGCGATGAAATTTGTGGCCGCATCAGTCAAAATCGCGCCAGTTTGGGAATTTGCCTGCTTCCGGAAATCCCGCCGGATCTCGACGTCACGATTCTCTACCGAGAGTATTTCGGCCTGTTCTGCGGCCCGCGCCACAAGCTGTTTGGCGCCGAGGAAATCACGCCGGAGGATCTTAGGGGCGAACCTTCCGTCTCCTTCCAGACAGAAACCGAGGATGGTCCGCTTGACCCCGTAGCCCGCCTGCGTGCCCGCGCCGGGATCGAGACCGGCTGGAGCGGTGTTTCCTCGAACCTGCACGAGTTGCGGCGGATGATCGTGGCCGATATCGGCGTCGGTGCCTTGCCGCTGCATGTCGCGCAATATGATGTCGAATACGGTCGACTGCGCCAATTGCCCCCCCATGACGATCTCCCGCTGATCAATATCTACCTGTTGAGCAATCCGAACCGCCGATTCTCCGCCCCGGAAACCGCGTTCCTTTCGGCCTGCCGGGACATGATTGCAAAGACGGACCTCTCCGAGCGAACCTATCGGTAGCTCAGCTCCGAAGGCCTCGACAGGGAGCCGTCAGGCGAATTCGTAAAGAGCGTCCGCCACCCACCCCATCGCAAGAAAAGCTGCACTGACAGGCGCAATGGGGCAACCCTGGACCGATTCAGCAGGTTGCACGGCCTTTTGCTGCGAGTGCATCCAACGCCTGCACTTTCGCCCAAATTTGCCTCAAATGCGCCGCATTGGAGCATCATCGATTAAAGCGGGAACCGTGCATCCACGCCAGTCCCGGATGTGCCACGATGTTAGGAAGAAAATGTTCAAAAAAATCCAATACACCTTGATCGCCGCGGGTTTGTCCGTCGCAATTACAGGATCATCCGCAGAAGCGGCAGTCATCGCGCTCGATGCGTTCGACGCCGACGCCGTCACCTATGATTTCAGCAACGCAACTCTGAATGCAACGACAGCCGGGAACGGATTCGTTTCTTTTTCGGACGGAAACGTGAGCACCGCCTACGTCGCACCACAAAGCGGGTTGACCTACACCAACAATACCACCGGTGGCTCCACTGGAGGCGGGTTCCTGCGGATGGATTTCGCAGAACTGGTATCTGCGATCGGCTTTGACGGCCATTACAACTATGCGCCAGTGCTGTTTCAGGTATTCGACGCCGACGACAACCTGCTCGATTCGAGCCTGACCAGCCCAACGGGCTATGGACCGATTACCGGTTTCTTTGGTCTGGATGTTGGCGCGAACCTCATCAGCTATGCGCTTGCCAGCGTTCCTGATAGAGATTCGATCCACAATCTCTACATGGACAACGTGATCTATCAGCAGGTCGCTGCGGTGCCCCTGCCCGCCAGCTTGCCGATGATCCTTGTCGGCCTGGGTGGACTGGGTGTTGTCTCGCGCCGCCGCAAAGCTGCCTGACGGACGCTTGTATCCAAAGCCGTGCGTGGGCGGGCCCTGAGCCATCCCACGCGCGGTTCCATTGGCAAATGCCAATGCCTTTGGATCGATCTCTCACTCGCGGAAGTCTTCCCTGACCAGTACTTTGAAACGCCTTGCTACGGCGCAGAGAATGGCTCGGCAGACGCAAAGGGAGGTTCACAAATGCGGGCACATCGGGGACGTTTCCCGGTGAGGCGTATGCATCTGTTAGTAAATGCAAAATCCCAAGACGGCGCGCATCCACTTTTGGAAAGAGCGTTAACCATTTTTATCACAACAGTACCCCGAGATTGTTTCCGCGACGGAAGCACGATTTGACTTGATAGATTCCAGGAAGTCGCTCATCGAAAAGGTTAGTATTTCGTTAACAGTGAGCCTTCTATGTTCAAATCTCGTTTGGTGGCAACAGCGCTGGCTGCGTCCGCAGCAGCCATACCCGCTTCAGCAGCAATAATTGACATTGGTGACGGTAAGACCTTTTGCGAGAGCAGGGGGTATTCGCGTTCGTTCGCCAAATGTGATCTCTACAAAAGCACGTGGTTCGATCTTGGCAGCAAGGGCCATGACTCGATCACGTTCGAGGGGTCGGGCACCCTGGCGGGGGCAATCAGCGGCAAATGGTCGGATTCCGCGTCAATCACGCTGACCTCTGACAGTTGGATTACCTTCACCCTAGCCGGAATGAGCGATCTGTTTGAAGCGCTCTTTACCTTTGGCGACCTCGATGTAAGCGGCACCGTTCTGTCGTCGGAGGCCCCGTCCGTAGCGTTCTTCGCGAATGCTGGGTCATATGACTTCCGCATCGTCGGAACCGCGTCCCCGCAAAAGTCAGCTTACGTCATGGAAGTGGCTGCTATTCCGCTTCCGGCTGGGTTGGCATTGTTGCTGACTGGTATCGGCGGCCTGGCAGTCTTTCGTCGGAAATCTTCCTGACGGGGACTGCATCGCTTAGGTCGGGCAGCTGGCGCGTCTGATACCCTCAGGCGTGTCGGCAAGGGACCTGTTGCGCAGGCGCGCCCGCGCCTCGTCCGCGCTCCCGCACCGATCGCCCGGATCAGACGCCCTGGTTCTCAGAAAACCCGATCATCCCCGATATCAATCTTTGGATTTCCCTGAACGCGCCCTGCCTTTACAGCGCGCGATCTTGCCTACTCGCCGTGGCGCAGGAGTCGTTGCTTCTGGCGATTCCAGTCTCGCTTGGCCTCCGTGGCCCGCTTGTCCTGGGTCTTCTTGCCCTTGGCGATGCCGATCTTAATCTTGGCGATGCCCTTGTGGTTGAAATAGAGTACCAGCGGTACCAGGGTCATCCCCTTGCGCTGCGTGTCATTCCAAAGCCGCGAGAGCTCTTTCCTTGAAACCAGAAGCTTGCGCCTCCGCCGTTCCTCATGGCCGAACATGGCCCGGTCATAGGGTGCGATATAGGAGTTCACCAACCACAGCTCGCCTTCCTCGACAGAGGCATAGCTCTCGGCGATATTGGCCGAAGTCGTGCGCAGGCTTTTCACCTCCGACCCGGTCAGGATGATTCCGCATTCGATATCGTCCTCGATGGCAAAATCGTACCGGGCACGCCGGTTCTCGGCGATCACCTTGTAGTTTGGATTGTCCTTCGGTTTGGCCATGGGAGCGGTACATAGGCGCATTGGCGGGAAGTTCCAAGGGAAGCCGTGCCGCGCGCGAGGCAAAAGCCGTCAGTGACCTTTTGGCTGCAAATGCGGATACCGCTGGCGCAGCCGCTCGAAGGGGTCCTCCTTGGCCTTGCGCCGGACCGCATCGGAGAAGGGCGTCTCGATCTTTCCGCGCAGCTGGGACGGCTTGGCCACAGTTGCCGGATCGGGCCCAGGATTGTGGGCGTTTGCCGGGACCGACCGACGCGCGGCCGGTCCGGGTTCTCCCCAGGGGTTCTCGACCACATGAGCGTGCGGCGCCGCCGAGGCCGGTTCCCAGCCCTTGTTGGCGTCATCAACCGGCTCCAACGTTTTGCCCGAACCGAAATAGCGGTTCAAATCCACGGAACGCCCGACATTTTCCCGAACCTTCGCATTTGGCCGGCGGAAGCGGCTATGCAGATAGGCGCCGCCATAGATCAGCAGCAGGACCGGCAGGAGCATCGGCATGAACAGGTAGGCCAGGACGAAGCTATATCCCAGGATTCGTGCAGGAAGCGTCTTGTGGAAGGGTTGCGTCGCCTCCTCCTGCACCACGTTGCCAGCCGACCTGCCGTTCAACCAATCGAGATAGCCGAAGCGATAGGCGAGATAGAGCGGCACGAGCAAGGCGATGAAGGCCGGGAGAAGGACCTCCCCTGTCATCATCCAATGCGGGACGCTGCCGCCGCTGCTCATGTAGAGGTAGTAGCCGAGGAAGAATACCAGCGCGAAGAGGCTCGGAATCCGGGACTGCGCGAAGGACGGACGGGCGGTCTTGTGTTTATGCAACCTTTGGAGCTCCTTTTCGCTCGCATCCAGCATCCGCTGCAATTGCGGATCACCACGTTTTGCAGCAGCGCCGGGTTGACCTGATACACGCTCTGCACGGTTCGATCTTCCGCCCCGCCGCATCAGCAATTTGGTCACGGCCAGCGCCAGAAAGACCCCGGCAACCGTTCCGAGGACCAATGCGACCTGTCCGGCCGTCTCGGGCTCGGGCGCCAGTGCCGCGGCGCGACCCTCGATCCATGGCTCGATATAGAGGAAATTCGGCGCCCGCGTCAGGCCGGCTTCGTCAAAGGCATCGCGGGCAAGCTCTTCCAGATCCGGGCTTCGGTCCCGTGCGCCGTTAAAACGACTGACCGGAAGCGACAGTTCCCTGCCGAACGTGTCTTCAGCGATCTGCGAGAGCGAATTGCCCTTCTTGAGCCAGGCAGCAAACGCACCCTTCTGTGCGGGCGGCAGGATGATGGCGGCATGGGCCATGCGCGCCTCCGCATCCTGGTTGCCGTCAAACAGGACGTACATCAGGCGTTCCCGTTGAACCCGCCCGTTCTTCTCCTCCACGAGCGTGTAGGTGTAATCCGGGTTTATCCACCCCAGCAGGTGAACTTCATCGGCCGGATGCGTGTCCCGTTTCGGGTCGAAATCGGCCAGCGTCACCGGGCGTGGCGGCCCCACGCTCAAAGCGACCGCTTTCTCCGCTTCCTCCCGCTCAACCTCGCCATGGATCCAGTATGCGCCAAAGGCGAAGATCGCCGCGAAGAGCAGGTTTCCATACCAGGGAAGGCGGAAAATGGCGGAAATCACGGGCAACTCCAGTCACAGCAACAACGTCTCGAACTGACGGGAGAGTGCCCTTCCCCAAGGGCAGGATTGTGGCGTCCATCTGGAACAAGCGGGGCAGAGGACGGAACGTCTAATGCAACGGGAGTCGAGCGCGACGGTGCTGCCGTTCATTGTGATCGGCAGGACCGTCGCGGCTCGGTGCCAATCGAAGTTCCCTGCCAACGTCCGCAACCGGTTCAAAACGAAAAAGAGGCCGTCTCCGGCCTCTTTCGATATGCACTCGTAGGGAACAGGCAGCCCAAACGGATCAGAGCACCCCGGCATGCTCCATCGCGGCGCGAATGGCCGCCTTGGTCTCATCGGTCAGACCAACCAACGGCAGCCGGACCTCGTCCGAGCACTTGCCCAGCAAGGACAGCCCGTATTTGGCCCCGGCCAGCCCCGGCTCCAGGAAGATTGCCGTATGCAGCGGCATCAACAGGTCCTGGTAGTCCAGCGCCTTGGCATAATCGCCAGCAAGGGTAGCCGCCTGGAATTCGGCGCAGAGCTTCGGCGCGACATTCGCCGTCACCGAGATGCAGCCGACACCGCCATGGGCGTTGAACCCGAGCGCCGAAGCGTCTTCGCCCGAAATCTGGACAAAATCCTTGCCGCAGGTCGCGCGTTGTTTGCTCACCCGTGTGATGTCGCCCGTCGCGTCCTTGACGCCAATGATCCGCGGCAGGTCGGCCAGACGCCCCATCGTCTCGGGCGACATGTCCACGACCGAGCGGCCGGGAATGTTGTAGATGACGATCGGCAGCTCGCAGCAATCATGCAGGGCCTTGAAATGCTCGTAGAGCCCGGACTGGGTCGGCTTGTTGTAATAGGGCGTCACAACCAGCGCCGCATCGGCACCGACCTCCGCCGCGTGCCGAATCAGCCCGATGCCCTCGGCGGTGTTGTTGGAGCCTGCCCCGGCGATCACCGGCACCCGCCCCGCGGACGCCTTCACGACCCGCGCGACCACTTCGCCATGCTCGGCATGGGTCAGGGTCGGGCTTTCGCCGGTGGTTCCGACAGGGACGAACCCATTGGACCCCTGTCCGATATGCCAGTCCACCAGCGCATCGATGGCCTCGTAATCGACCTGCTGTTTCTTGAAAGGCGTTACCAGTGCGGGAATCGAGCCTCTGAACATTGTTATCCTCCTTTTCCCGCGCCATCGGGCGCGCCTTCTGGCCCGGTCCGGGCCGATTCACACTTGTGAATCGCGGCGGACCCTATAGGCAGCAATCCGCCTTGCCAAGTTTGTGAGTTGCCACAACGCGCCCCACCGCTACTCTGGTCCGAAAGATTCCCCGTTGAACGAAGATACAGGCCCCGCTCCCATGCGCTTCCTTCTTGGATTGCTTCTGCTTGTCTGTCTGCCACTGATGGCTTTCGCCGCGCCGACCGATCAGGGTCGGGCGCTGGCCGAGGCCATGGAAGCGGTGCGCGTCGAGAACTGGCGTGCCGCGAGCGTTGCCGCACGGCCCGCCGGCGACGAGGGGCGCGACATCGTCGAGTGGCACCGGCTGCGCAAAGGCGGCCAGGCCGAGTTCGACGCCTATCGCGACTTCCTCGCGCGCCGTTCGGACTGGCCCGGTCTGCCGCTGCTGCGCACCCGCGGCGAGGGCTCGATCCCCGAGGATGCAGCGCCGCAGGAGGTGGTCGACTATTTCGGAGGCGATCTTCCCAATACCGGCACCGGGGTTCTGCGCCTCGTCGACGCCTGGTTGGCGCTTGGCGAGCGTGGCGAAGCGGAGGCAACGGCCGTGCTCGCCTGGCGGACCCGGACCCTGACCGGCGAAACCGAATCCGCCTTGCTCGAACGCTTCGGCAGCGTACTGAAGGAAAACCATGCCGCGCGGCTGGATGACTTGTTGTGGCGCGGACAGAGTTCGGCCGCGCGGCGCAACATCCCCCGCGCGCCCGAGGGCTGGGCCGAGTTGGCGGAAGCGCGCCTGACCCTTGCCGCGCGCGAGCCCGGCGTGGACACCCGTATCGAAGCCGTCCCCGAAGCGCTTCAGGATCATCCCGGCCTCGCCTATGAGCGCTTCATCTGGCGCGCCCGCAAGGGGCGGCATTCGGAAGCCATCGCGCTGCTCGTCACCCGCTCAGCGAATCCCGAAGCGCTCGGGCGACCGGAGAAATGGTCCAACTGGCGCCGGATCTATACCCGCCGCGCCCTGCGCGAGGGGCGCCCGGAGGAAGCTTACGCGCTCGCCAGCCACCATTTCCTCGTCGAAGGCTCGGCCTTTGCCGATCTCGAATGGCTCTCCGGCTTCATCGCCTTGCGCTATCTCGACGATCCTGAACTCGCCCTGCTGCATTTCGACCGCTTCGAGGCCGCCGTCTTCACCCCCATCAGCCTCGGCCGCGCCGGTTACTGGCAGGGCCGCGCCTTCGCCGCTGCCGAAGATCCGGACTCCGCCCTTGTCGCCTACACGCGCGGCGCTCAGCACCAGACCAGCTTCTACGGCCTGCTCGCCGCCGAAGCCGCCGGCCTGCCAATGGATCCGACCCTTGCGGGAACGGAGACCTTCCCCCCGCTGGCCGAGAGCCCGTTGCGCGGCAATTCCAACCTCGTCGCCGGGCTGTTGTTGCTCGACGCCGGCGAGTTGAACCTCGCTGAACGCTTCCTGACCCACTTGGTTGAGTCGCTGGAGCGGGAGCAGGCCGGCACTCTCGCCGCGCTTATGCTGGAGCTCGACCAACCCCATGTCGCGCTGATGATCGCCAAGCGAGCCGCGCGAAATCTCGTCGTCCTGCCGGCAGCCTACTTCCCTCTCAGCCCGCTGATGGAACGCGACCTGCCGGTGCCAAAAGAGCTGGCCCTCGCCATCGCCCGCCGCGAAAGCGAGTTCGACCCGGTCGTTGTCAGCCCTGCCGGCGCGCGTGGCCTGATGCAGCTCATGCCGGGGACCGCCAAGGATGTCTCAGGCAAACTGGGCCTATCCTATAGCCGCGACGGGCTGACGGCCGATCCGGCGTACAACGTGACCCTTGGGAGTGCCTATCTCGCCGGCCTCATCGACCGTTTCGGACCGGCGCCAGTCCTCGTCTCTGCTGGCTACAATGCCGGGCCCGGGCGCTCGATCGACTGGTCCGAAGCCCGTGGCGACCCGCGACGGGACTCAGTGGACGTGATCGACTGGATCGAACTGATCCCGTTCCGCGAGACGCGCAATTACGTCATGCGGGTCACGGAATCGATCATGGTTTACCGCGCCCGCCTCAATGGAACGCTTCCCGATGTTCCGATGACGGAATTGCTGCGCAACGGTTAAGAAAGACGCCACAGGCAGCGAAATTCACGGATCCGCGCCGCAAGGCGCGGCCACCCCCAACCGCGGGCAAGCGCGTCAGCGCGCGTGCCGCGGGCGGGAGCCCCCGCTAGCGAACGCGCCTCTCCCGAAGAAGGGTGAAAATCCCCGCAGAGACCACGATAGCCGTCCCAGCCAGCACATTCGGCTGCAGCACTTCACCGTAGATCAGAACCCCGATCATCGCGCCGAAAACAAGCTGCAGATAGGTGAAAGGCTGCACCGCGCTCGCTTCCGCCACCTCGTAGCAACGGATCAGAAGGTAATGCCCGCTCGCACCGGTCACGCAGAGCAGCGCCATCCAGCCCCAATCCGCCGGGATCATGGGCTGCCAGTGAAACAGCCCGATACAGGTCATCACCACTGCGCCGACTGTCCCGGTCCAGAAGAAACTGGTCGCCGAGGCATCCTTCCGGGCGGCGCGCCGGGTCAGGAGGCTGTAGATCGCAAAGAGAGTTGCCGCAGTCAGGGCAATCAACACATAGGGAGAGAACACGCCAACTCCCGGCTTGAGGATCACGAGGATCCCGACAAACCCGATCCCGATCGCCCCCCAGCGCTGCCAACCGACCCGCTCGCCCAATATCGGCCCCGAAAGCGCCGCCACGATCAGCGGATAGCTTGCGAAGATCGCGAGACTTTCCACCAGCCCCAGCAGCACGAAGGCCGTGACCATGACGCAGATCTCCAATGCCAACAGCACGCCGCGTGTTATCTGCAAGTGCGGTTGCGCCGTCGCCGCCGCCGCGCGCAGGCTCCCAGCCTGGCGCACCGTAACCGTCATCACGAAAGCCGCGAAGAACCAGTAGCGGATCATCACCACCATGAAGACATTGTATTCTCCCGCCAGGTGGCGCGAGATCCCGTCCTGCAGCGAGAACAAAACGCAGGTGCCGATCATCAGCAGGATTCCCAGCCGCGTGTCCTGACCTGCGCTCACAGCTTGCGTCCCACGCTCATATGCCGCTTGCGCCCAAAGCCCGGCAACCGTTCGACCTCGAACCCCGCCGCAGCCAATGCGCGCCGCACATCACCCGCCGCCGTATAAGTCGCGAAACTGCCGCCCGGCGCCGTATGCGCACCAACCTCAGCCATGAGATCCGCCTCCCAGAGTTCCGGATTCTTCGCCGGCGCGAACCCGTCAAGAAACCACGCATCCGCCAGACCGCCCCAGCGCGCCAACGTTTCCCGCGCGTCCCCGACGATCATTTGCGCTTGGATCGGCCCGACCTGCGCAACAAAGGCACCAGAGTCCCATTGGGCCAACAGATCCTGCGCCGGCCCGGAGACTTCCTCGAAGGAGGCGAGGGCCCGCTCCAGCTCCGCGCGTTCAAGCGGATACGCCTCGAACCCGACATAGCTAACTCCGGTGACCCCGGCCGCTTCGGCTTCCAGCGCCAATGCCAGCAGGTTCAGCCCCGTCCCGACCCCAAGCTCCGCGACGGAGAAGCCCGGACAAAGCCGCCCCGGCAGGTCATTGCCCGCGAGAAAGACATGCCGTGTCTCCGCCAGCCCGTTCTCGAGCGAGTAATAAGGGTCGTCGAAGCGCGTCGCGACCGGCACATCGCCGTCGCGCCAGATCACTTTGTCGCTCTGGTCCTCGCCCGCCACCTGTTCTAGACCCCGCTTCAAAACGCGCGGACCATGGGCGAAAGGGAAAACCTTGGCAAGGGTAGACGTTACAGTGCGCGGCGCGGGCATCTTCGGATTGGCTTGTGCCTGGGAAATGCAACGACGCGGCGCGAAAATACGCGTGATCGACACGAAAGGCGTCTTCTCGGGCTGCTCGGGCGGGATCGTGGGCGCGCTCGCTCCGCATGTCCCCGAACGCTGGAACCCGAAGAAGCAGTTCCAGTTCGAAGCCCTGATCAGGGCGGAGAGTTTCTGGGCCGATATCGCAGCCGCTTCCGGCATGGAAACGGGCTATGCCCGCACCGGGCGCCTGCAGCCGATCCTAGACGAGGAAGGTCTCACCCGCGCCCGCGAGCGCGGCGAGGAGGCAAAGACGCTCTGGCAGGGCAAGGCCGACTGGAATGTCGTCCGCGCGGAAGAGTTTGGCGACTGGGCGCCCGCGAGTCCCTCCGGCTGGCTCATCCACGAGACCCTCTCTGCCCGGCTACACCCCCGCCAGGCAGGCTCCGCGCTTGCCGCCGCTTTCGAGGCGGCCGGCGGCGAGATTCTCATCGGCGAGGCGGAGAATGAGGGCCGGACTCTCTGGGCCACCGGCGCGGCGGGTCTCGCCGATCTCAGCGAGGATCTGGGCAAGAAGGTTGGCGCGCCGATCAAGGGCCAGGCCGCGCTGCTGAAGCTCGACAACCCCGACGCCCCGCAATACCTCGCGGAGTCGACCCACGGCATCCCGCATTACGACGGCACCCTCGCCATCGGCTCGACCACCGAACGCGAATACGATGACCCGTTCAGCATCGATGCCCAGATCGACGAGGTCGTCGCCCGCGCCAAGCTGGCTTGCCCGGCGCTCGCGGACGCGCCGGTCATCGACCGCTGGGCCGGGCTGCGCCCCCGCTCCCGCACCCGCGCTCCGATGCTCGGCCCCTGGCCCGGCCGCGAGGGTCAGTTCGTTGCCAATGGCGGCTTCAAGATCGGCTTCGGTATTTCCGCTATGGTTGCCAAGACCATGGCCGACCTCATCCTCGACGGAGGCGATCAGATCCCAGAACGCTTCCGCGTCGAGGACAATCTCTGATCCTGTTCTGATCGGGCCGGCCCCTCCCACATGGGAAGGGCCGTGCCGCGGTCAGACATTCTCGGAGGATTGCGCCCAGATATTGATGTCCTCCTCGGAGGCCAACCGGTCGATCTCGGCAAGCTCTTCCTCGGTGAAATCGAGATTGCCGACCGCACCAGCGCAATCGATCACCTGCTCCGGCTTACTCGCCCCGATCAGGGCCGTGGTGATTCCGCCTTCGCGCAGCACCCAGGCAAGTGCCATCTGCGCCAGCGACTGGCCGCGCCGCTCGGCCACCGCGTTCAGCGCCCGGACACTGTCCAGCGCGCTCTCGGTCAGGAACCCGTCGCGGAAGGAGCCGCCCTTCGTCGCACGGCTGCCCTCCGGCACGCCGCCAAGATATTTCTTCGTCAGCATCCCCTGCGCCAGTGGCGAGAAGGCAATGGATCCCACGCCCAACTCCGTCAACGTGTCCTTCAATCCGTCGCGCTCGATCCAACGGTTCAGTAGCGAATAGCTCGGCTGGTGGATCAGGCACGGCACGCCCATCTCCTCCAGCAGCGAGACCGCTTCGCGAGTGCGTGCGGAATTATAGGAAGAGATGCCGACATAGAGCGCCTTGCCGGCGATCACGAGATCGGCCAACGCGCCCATCGTCTCCTCCAGCGGCGTGTCGGGATCGAAACGGTGCGAATAGAAGATATCGACATAGTCGAGCCCCATCCGCTTGAGCGACTGATCACAGCTCGCGATCATGTATTTCCGACTGCCCATCTCGCCATAGGGGCCATCCCACATCCGGTAACCCGCCTTGGAGGAGATGATCAGCTCATCGCGATGGTCGCGGAAATCGGTCCGCAGGATCTCGCCGAAAGCTTCTTCGGCCGAGCCCGGAGGCGGGCCGTAATTGTTGGCGAGGTCGAAATGGGTGATGCCATGGTCGAAAGCGGCCTGACAGATCTCCCGCTTGGTCTGGTGCGGCGTGTCATGACCGAAATTGTGCCACAGACCCAAGGAAATTGCCGGCAGCTTGAGGCCGGAGGCGCCGCAGCGGCGATACTTCATGCGGGAATAGCGGTCAGGATGGGCGACATAGGTCATGGGACTCTCCGGATGAATGCCCGCCGGCACGGTCCGGCGCGGTCCCCTCAATCTTCACCCGACAGGATCCGGATGCAACGCCAATCGCCGTGACAATGAGCCCCCCAGACACAGCCTCTACAGCCCGAAAAAACCGAGGTTTACGGCTCACCGATCCACGCGCTTTGGAAACCAATCTGGAAACAATCCTCGCTTCGAACCACCAAAACCGGCCCGTTTTCAACCAAAAATTCCTCAAATCAACTCCTGATTGTCAACCTCAGCGGGACAATGTGGCGAGAATTTGTCTCAAATCAGTCTGTTTCCGAAGAATTAACCGCGCCGCGTCGCGGCATTGCCTATGAATTGGCCAAATCCACTTCTAAACGAAGAATAAGCTTAAAATTCTGGGTACCACGGGTGGGTTTATGGCGACGATTGACGGTGATGACAGCGACAACATCCTGAACGGAACGGGTGAGGCCGATGCGATCACTGGTGGCGCCGGCAATGACACGATCAACGCCGGCGGCGGCGATGATGTGATTCAAGCCGGTCCGGACACGATCTCGACAACCGCGCTCAACCTGTCCTGGTCCGACGAGGGCGGCGACGGAACCGACATTTCCTCCGGGTTCACGCAAGATACCGGCGGCATCGATGTCACGGTCGGCTTCACCCAGGGCACGATCGGCACGACCGCCACGGTCGAGACCAACTCCACCTATGTCGAGACCGACGATCCCTTTTCGAGCACATCCAACCTGGGCCTGCGCGGTTCGGGCACCGGCTCGACATGGACTACCGACATCTCCTTTGCCGCCAGCACCGGCGCCGACTATGCGGACGAGGTCGAGGCCGTCAGCTTCCGCATCCAGGATATTGATGCCAATTCCTGGCAGGATGTCGTCACGGTCTATGCCTATGACGCGGACGGCAACCAGGTCGAGGTCACGCTGACGGTCGAGGGCGACGACACGGTCAGTGGCAACACGGTCACCGCCGGTAGCTCCTCCACCGCAGCCACGGACGCCGCGGGTTCCGTGCTGGTCGAGATCGCCGGGCCGGTTGCGCGCATCGAGATCATCTACGAGAACGCCGGCAGTAGCGGACAACTGCTCTATATCACCGACGTCCATTTCGACGCTGTCGACGCATTCGAAGATGACGACATTGTCTATGGCGGCACCGGCAACGACACGATCGCGGGCGGCCTGGGCGACGATACGCTCTATGGCGAGGACGGCGAGGACACCCTGTCCGGCGGCGCCGGCGATGACACGCTCCATGGCGGCGATGACGCGGATACGCTCTACGGCGGCGAAGCCAATGACACCTTGTACGGCGACGAGGGCGACGACCTTCTCTTCGGCGAAGCGGGCATCGACATCCTCGATGGCGGCACGGGGGCGGACACGCTCGACGGCGGCAGCGGCGATGACAACCTGTTCGGCGGCGCCGGCGCGGACACGCTGATCGGCGGCGACGGCAGCGACACGATGTCGGGCGGCGATGACAGCGACATCTTCTACGCGGAATCCGGCGACACGATCATCGGCGGCGAAGGCGGTGATGACAGCAATGACACGTTGATCGCAAGCGATGTCGACCGGGTCGAATATGACGCCAACGACCCCGAGGCCGGCACGCTCTTTTTCAGCGACGGCACAACGGCTGATTTCACCGAGATCGAGACCCTCGTCATCAATGGCGGCCCGGACGGCATTGTCGACGGCACAAGCGGCGACGACGTGATCGACGCCAGCTATGTCGATGCGCAGCTGGAAATGGTCGACAATGATGACGGCATCAACGGCACGACCGGCGACGAGGACAACATCCAGGCCGGATCCGGCGACGACATCATCTATGCTGGCGAGGGCAACGACACGGTCACCGGCGGCGTGGACACGCTGACCTCCGCGTCCGAGAGCCTGAACTGGACCGCCGACGGCACCGGGGTCGACGCGACAACCGGGTTCTCCCAGAATACCGGCCTCGCCACTCTTACCGTCAATGTCAGCGATGACGGCGCGCTGACCTCGGCTCAGACCGCTACCACGGCCCAATATGTCGCTACGGGCGAGCCCTTTGCCACAGACTCCACCCTGGCTCTGGGCGGCGATGGCGGCGCGGATGTGGCCACGGTCACCATCGCGACCGACCAGTCGATGGAAGATGTGAGCTTCCGCATCAACGATATCGACAGCTCCAGCTGGGAAGATATCGTCACCGTCAACGCGTATGACGCCGATGGGAATCCAGTCGCGGTGACATTGACGGCGGCGGGCGATGACACGGTCACGGGCAACACGATCACCGGCGGCTCGGTCAACGATTCCTCCGACATCGCGAATGGCTCTGTCCTCGTCGAGATCGCGGGGCCAGTATCCGAGATCGAGATCGTTTACGAAAATGGCTCGACCGGCGGCCAGGTCGTCTACCTGACGGATGTGCATTTCACGTCCGTGCAGACCGATGACGATACGATCCATGGCGACCAGGGCGATGACACGCTCTCCGGTAATGCCGGGGATGATGTTATCTATGGCGACCAACTCGCCGTTGATCCCACCGACTATGCCTCCACTGGCGGCAGCGCGACCAGCGTCACCTTCGAGAACCTGTCCCCGTACGACGTCGAACTGGTCGAGATCGACGCCTCGGGCAATTTCGTCTCCCACGGCACACTGACGGCCGGCGCGTCGACGACCGAGAGCACGACCGACGGCACGACCTGGATGATCCTGGACCCGGCGACCGACGACATCCTTGATGTTTTCGACAACCCCGCCGACGGCTCGACCCAGACCTTTGACAGCGCCGGGACCGACACTCTGGACGGTGGCACGGGCAATGACACGCTCTCGGGCGACTGGGGCGGCGACACCCTGCTCGGCGGCGAGGGCGACGACACGCTGGACGGCGGCAGCGGCGACGATGTGCTGACCGGCGGCGCCGGCGACGACGACATCACCGGCGGCGACGGTCAGGACCAGATCATCTTCGAGGACGGGTTCGGCACCGATACGGTCGATGGCAGCGAGGGCGGCGAAGACCTCGACACGCTTGACTTCTCGGCCATGACAAGTGGCGTCGAAGTCTCCTTCACCGGCGACGAGGCTGGCGACGCGAACGCCACCTCCGATGCCAGCACGGCCGATTTCACCAATATCGAGCGCGTTCTCGGCTCCGACCACTCCGATGTGATCGACGCCTCCGCCTCCGGCATCTCGCAGATCCTCGAAGGCGCGGGCGGCGAAGACGACATCACCGGCGGCTCTGGCGATGACATGATCGACGGCGGCGCGGATGGCGACACTATCTCCGGTGGCGCGGGCGTGGACAGTGTCTCTGGCGGCGCTGGCGTCGATTTCCTCGATGGCGGCGACGACACGGATGCCGACACCATCTATGGCGGCGATGATGGCGATGTGATCACCGCACGCATCAATGACGTGATCGAGGGCGGCGAAGGCGGTGATGACAACGACATCCTCATCGTTGCTGGCGCGGCGACGGTCGAATACGACGTGAGCGACCCCGAAGCCGGAACGATCACCTACTACGATGACGACCTGAACGTCACCGGAACGGCGACCTTCTCGGAAATCGAGCATGTCTACGTGGTCGGCGCGGGCGAGGGCAACTCCAACCAACCGGTCCTGCCGGCCGACACATCCGCCGCCATGGGCTCGCTGGATGGCGTGGTCGAGGGGACGGATCTGGGCGAAATCATCGACACCGCCTATACCGGTGACCCCGATGGCGACATGGTCGATGGTAACGACGCCGTCGCACCGCTGAGCGACGAGCAGGACATCATCCTGGCCGGCGACGGCGACGACACCATCTATGCCGGTGAGGACGCGGACACCGTCTTTGGCGGCGATGGCGCCGACACCGTCTATGGCGAGGCAGGCACAGATACCATCGATGGCGGCGACGGCGCAGACACTCTCTTCGGCGGCGCGGGCAGCGACCTTGTCTTCGGCGGCGACGGCGATGACACGCTCTCCGGCGACTCGGGCGTCACGGGCGATGGCGGCGACCTGCTGTCCGGCGACGCGGATCAGGATACCTTCATCTTTATCGGCGATGGCGATGTCATCGTCGGCGGCGAAACCGGCACTGACTACGACACGCTCGATCTCAGCGACCATGTCGGCCCGCTGGAAGTGCAGTGGACTGGCGCCGAATCCGGCGTGGTCAACTTCCTCGACAGCAATGGCACTGTCACCGGCAGCGCCGAATTCAGCGAGATTGAACGTGTCGTGCCCTGCTTCACACCCGGGACACTGATCCGCACGGCCAAGGGCGACATCCCGGTCGAAGATCTGTGCGAAGGTGATCTGGTCCTGACTCGCGACAACGGTCTGCGCCCGATCCGCTGGTTCGGTCGCCGCACGGTCGGCCGTTTCAAGCTGCTGGCAAACCCGCGGTTGCGCCCGATCCACATCCGGCGTGGCGCGCTTGGCCCGAACGTTCCGGATCGCGACATGATGGTCTCGCCGCAGCACCGCCTCCTCTTCGCCAACAGCGCCGCGCATCTTCTGCTCGGTGAGGCCGAAGTGCTGGTCAAGGCAAAAGACCTGACACATCTCGCCGGCGTGGATCGGCTCGAGACCGAAGAGGTCGACTACATCCACATCATGTTCGACGCCCATGAAATCGTGCTTGCCGACAATTGCTGGAGCGAGAGCTTCCAGCCGGGCGACATGGTCGCGGCCCCGGAAACGCGTGAGATTTTCGGCGAGTTGCTGGAGATCTTTCCCGAGCTGGCCACCGAAGAAGGCCGGCAAGCCTATGGCGCCGCGCGCTACTCGACAAAGGCGTTCGAGGCAAAGCTGGTCGCCCGGTCAGGCGTCGAACAGTCAAAACCCCGTCAGGTCCTGCTGGAAGGCGCGGCCTGACGTCTCTTGCGCGGGCTTTGCCCAAACCGCGCCCGGAACCGCGTTGCGAAATGCGACGGGCTGGAAAAGCCGCAGGTCAGCGCCACTTCCGTCACCGGCAAACGCGTCTGGCGCAGCAACTCATCCGCCTTGGCAAGGCGCATCTCCAGCCAGGTCTGCGCGACGCTCTGTCCGAGATCTTCGGAGAAATGGCGCTGCAGCTGCCGTTCGCTGGCCCCCACGAGCCGGGCGATGCGCGCCACGGGGAACGGGTCGGCAAGTTGGCTCTCCATGAGGTCGAGCGCAGTCGCAGTGGTGTGATGCAGCGTCCGCCCCTGCGGATTGCGCGCCCGTTGCGGAGCTTCCGCCGCGCGGATGCCGGTATGGATGAACCAGTCGCTCACCGCGCTGGCAAGCTCTGCCCCATGCTCGGCGCGGATCATCGCATGCATCATGTCCAGCGGCGCCGAACCGCCCGCACAAGTCGCCCGGTCGCGATCGATGACAAAGAGCCGCCGCTCCAGCAGCAGCGTCTCCGACCACTCCCTGAGCGCCTCGAAATGCTCCCAATGCACGGTGAAGCGCCTGTTCTCCATCACGCCCGCCCGTGCCAGAATCACGCCACCGCCGGAGATCCCGCCAAGCCGCATCCCTTTGGCAGACAACTCCCGCAACCCGGCAAAGAGCGCCGGGTCGCTGAAACCCATCGGATCCCCCCCCGCCACGACAAACAGCATGTCGAACCGCGCGGTCCGCTTCAGCGGCCTGGTCTTGAACCATGCCCCGCAGGAGGCGCGCACCCGCCCGCCCTCCCGCGAGAGATAGACCGGTTGGAATAGCGTGTCGCCAGCCAGCAGGTTGGCTGCCCGGAGCGGTTCCACGGCAGAGGCACAGGACATCAGGGCAAAACCGTCGATCAACAGGAACCCGATTTTCATTCATACCTCCGCTTGGCGTAAATAAGTAGTTATACGGCAGTTTTAGAAAAGTCATGCCGCGAGTTTGCGGACATATTGCCTCTGAACCAATCTGGAGCGGGGCCCGTGCGTTATTCTGCCTTTCGGATCATGAAAGAGGCCCTGACCGGGCACAGGGGCTGGAAACCGGCCTGGCGCGATGTGGCGCCACAACCCGACTATGACTTCGTCATCATCGGTGGCGGCGGGCATGGGCTGGCCACGGCGCATTACCTCGCAAAGGTCTTCGGAAAGGCGCGGATCGCGGTGCTGGAGAAGGGCTATATCGGCGGCGGCAGCGTCGGGCGGAACACGACGATTGTCCGCGCGAACTACCTGCTGCCGGGCAACGAGCCATTCTATGAATTCGCCATGCAGCTCTGGGAAGGGCTGGAACAGGATCTCAACTACAACGCCATGGTCAGCCAGCGCGGGATCATGAACCTGATCCATACGGACGGCCAGCGGGACGCTTTCCGGCGGCGCGGCAACTCCATGATGCTGCATGACGCGGGCGCCGAACTGCTGGACCGAGAGGCCGTGCGCCGCGAAGCTCCCTTCCTCGATTTCGACAATGCCCGCTTCCCCATCAAGGGCGCGCTGATGCATCGGCGCGGCGGCACGGTGCGCCATGATGCGGTGGCCTGGGGCTATGCGCGGGCGGCGGACCAGCGCGGCGTGGACATAATTCAGAATTGCGAAGTCACCGGCTTTCGCATCGAAGACGGCCGCATCCGCGGCGTGGAAACGACGCGCGGTCATATTGGCGCGAAGAAGGTCGGGCTGACCGTGGCCGGGGCCTCGGGCAAGCTCATGGCGATGGCCGGGCAGCGCCTTCCCATCGAGAGCCACGTTTTGCAGGCCTATGTCTCCGAGGCGCTGAAACCGGTCATCCCCGGGGTGATCACCTTTGGCGCCGGCCATTTCTACGTCTCGCAATCGGACAAGGGCGGGCTGGTCTTCGGCGGCGATATCGACGGCTACAATTCCTACGCTTCGCGCGGCAACCTGCCCGTGATCGAGGATGTCTGCGAAGGCGGTATGGCGCTGATGCCGATCATCGGCCGCGCCCGGCTGCTGCGCGTCTGGGGAGGGATCATGGACATGTCGATGGACGGCTCCCCCTTCATCGACCGCACCCCCATTGACGGGCTCTATTTCAACGGCGGCTGGTGCTATGGCGGCTTCAAGGCGACGCCCGCCTCCGGCTACGCCTTCGCCCAGCTTCTGGCGACCGACACGCCTCACGCGACCGCAACGGCCTACCGTCTCGACCGCTTCCGCGCCGGGCGCGCCCTCGACGAAAAGGGCGTGGGCCCGCGTCCCAACCTGCATTGAGGAGGTCCAGATGCTGATCCCCCACCCGCTCCTTGGCCTCCGCGACGCCTCGGAATTCACCTATCTCGGCGATGCCGCGCTGCTCGACCGCCCGGACTGGCAGGCCGAAGATGCCGCCAATGCCTTCCACGACTATGTCTATATCCGCGACAACCCGGCCGGGCTCCACCGCGAGTTGTGGTATCACGAACAGGGCGACCGCTCCTGGCTCGTCGTGACCCGCAACACGGTGACCCATGACGTGGTGAAGGCCGAACTCGCCCACGACGTGGCCCTTGCCGGGAGGGCTGCCCAATGAGCCGCCTGGACGGAGGCCGGATCGACCGGTCCACTCCCCACTATTTCACCTTCGACGGAAAGCACTACACAGGTTTTTCCGGCGACACGCTCGCCTCGGCATTGCTGGCCAACGGAGTGCGGCTCATGGGGCGGAGCTTCAAATATCACCGCCCGCGCGGCGTGCTCACCGCCGGTTCCGAAGAGCCCTGTGCGCTGGTCGAACTGCGGTCCGGCGCAAGGCGCGAACCCAATACACGGGCGACCACGGCGGAGCTATTCGACGGGCTGGAGGCGCAATCGCAGAACCGTTTCCCCTCGCTCGGATTTGACTTGCTCGGGATCAACGATACTTTCTCCAGCTTCCTGACCGCCGGGTTCTATTACAAGACCTTCATGTGGCCCGCCGCCTTCTGGGAGAAGGTCTATGAGCCGGCGATCCGTCGCGCCGCCGGGCTTGGCGCGGTGTCGATGCAGCCAGACCCGGACTGCTATGACAAGGGCAATCTCTTCTGCGACTTGCTGGTGATCGGCGCTGGTCCCGCCGGGCTTGCAGCCGCGCTGACGGCGGGGCGTGCCGGCAAACGGGTGATCCTCGCCGATGAGGATTTCGAGATGGGCGGGCGTCTGCTCTCCGAACAGTTCAGCCTCGACGACGCGCCCGCCTCGGACTGGCTGGCGGCCACGCTCGCGGAATTGCAATCGCTCCCGAATGTCCGCCTCCTGCCGCGCACGACCGTCTTCGGAACCTTCGACCACGGCCAATATGGCGCGCTGGAACGCAACACGGACCACCTCGCCGCGCCGCATCCGGAGCTGCCGCGCCAGACCCTCTGGCGCATCCGGGTGAAACGCGCCCTGCTCTGTGCCGGCGCCACAGAGCGACCCATTGCCTTCGAGAACAACGACCGGCCCGGCGTGATGCTGGCCGGCGCCCTGCGCGCCTATGCAAATCGCTGGGCGGCAACGCCGTCGCGCCGGGTTGCGATTTTCACCAACAATGATGACGGGCACCGAACGGCGCTGGATCTCGCGGCCAAGGGCGTCGAAATCGTCGCCGTTGCCGATATCCGCGAGGACGCTCCCCGGCTCGGGGACTACCCGCTCTTTGCCGGCGCGAAGGTGATCGACACAAAGGGCCGGCTTGGCCTGACCTCCATCCGCCTGAGGCTGGCCGATGGCAGCGAAAGGGCGTTCGAATGCGGTGCGCTCGGTGTCTCGGGCGGCTGGAACCCGGCGCTGTCGCTGACCTGCCACCAGGGCGGCAAACCGCAATGGAAAGACGACATCGCAGCCTTTGTGCCCGGCAAGACGCTGCCGCCGGGCCTCTCGGTTGCTGGTGCAGCCGCAGGGGTTTTCTCCACACATGGTGCGCTTCAGACCGGTGCAGCGGCGGCGGCGGAAGCCGTCGCTGGCCTGCTGCCTGAGTTGCCGCGCGCCGAAGACGCCCCGGTCAATCTCCGCCCCTATTGGCACACAGGCGAGGGCAAGCGGCGCGGCTGGCTGGACTTTCAGAATGACGTGACCGTCAAGGACGTGAAGCTGGCGCATCAGGAGGGCTTCCGCTCGGTTGAGCTGCTCAAACGTTACACAACGCTTGGCATGGCGACGGATCAGGGCAAGCTGGCCAATGTCGGTGCGTTGGCCGTCATGGCCGAGCTGACCGGCAAACCGATCCCCGAGACCGGCACCACGGTTTTCCGCCCACCCTATACGCCCGTCGCCATTGGCGCGCTGGCCGGGCGGCATCGCGGCAAGGCATTCCGCCCGACCCGACTGACCCCGAGCCATGACTGGGCGACCGACCAAGGCGCCGTCTTCACCGAGGTGGGTCCGTGGATGCGGGCGCAGTATTTCCCGCGCCCGGGCGAGACCCATTGGCGGCAGAGTGTCGATCGTGAGGCGAAGGCCGTGCGCAGCACGGTGGGGATCTGTGACGTGACCACTTTGGGCAAGATCGACGTGCAGGGGCCAGATGCGGCCGCGTTCCTCAATCTGATCTATGCCAATGGCTTCGCCAGGCTCCCCGTTGGCAAATGCCGCTACGGGCTGATGCTGCGCGAGGACGGGATCGCGATGGATGACGGAACGGCGGCGCGGTTTGCAGAGGGGCATTTCGTTGTCACCACGACCACGGCCAATGCTGTCGGCGTTTTCCGGCATATGGAGTTCGTGCGCCAATGCTTGCGACCGGATCTGGACGTGCATCTGATCTCGACCACCGATGCCTGGGCGCAGGTCGCCGTGGCCGGGCCGAAGGCGCGCAAGTTGCTGGAAAGGCTTGTCGATCCCGGTACGGACATCTCCAATGCCGCCTTTCCCTTCATGGCCTGTCGCGAGATCACCATCTGCGGCGGTCTGCGCGCGCGGCTGTTCCGGATCTCGTTCTCAGGCGAGCTGGCCTATGAGGTCGCCGTGCCTGCGCGCTATGGCAACAGCCTGATGCAGGAGCTGACAGAAGCGGGCGCGGATCTCGGCGTCACGCCCTATGGCACAGAGGCGCTCGGCGTGCTTCGTATCGAGAAGGGCCACGGAACCGGCAACGAACTGAACGGGCAGACCGCCCCCGCTCATCTTGGCATGGCCCGGATGGTGTCGCGCAAAAAGGACAGTATTGGAGCCGTGCTCGCCCGCCGCGAGGGGCTCGCGGAGGAAGATGGGGTACGGCTGGTCGGGCTGAAGGCGCTGGAGGGTGCGACGCTCTCCGCCGGAAGCCATATCTTCGCAGAAGAGGGCGCGCAGGTGCCGGAAACCGATCAGGGCTGGATCTCCTCGGCCTGCCACTCGCCGCATCTGGACGGCTCCATCGCGCTCGGCTTCCTGCGGCGGGGCGATGCGCGCCATGGCGAGATCGTCGAGATCGCCAACCCAATCCAGGGCGAAACCTGCCGGGCGGAGATCGTCAGCCCGCATTTCATCGATCCCGAGGGAGACCGACTCCGTGCTTGAAACCCGTCTAGACCCCTGCCCTGCCCTGGGCGCCGAGTCCGCGCCAGTCCAGATCGGTGCCATTTCGCTGGCCGAAACAGATCTCGCGCTCGCCTCCGTTGCCGGCTTTCGCGGTGGGGCCGCCGAGCCGCTGCTGGCCGAGTTCCTCGGCGCGCCACCTCCGGGGCCGGGCGGGCTCGTGCAGTCGGGTGCGCTTGGCTGTTTCTGGACCGGCGCCGGGCAATGGATGCTCTACGCCCCACATGACACGCAGGAAGATCTCGCCGCACGGCTTGCGGGGCAGCTTCAGGGCGTGGCGGCTGTGACCGAGCAGAACGATGGCTGGGCCGGGCTCGATGCAAGCGGGCCGAACCTGCCCGACGCTTTCGAGCGCCTCGTCGGGTTTGATATCCACGCCATGCAGCCGGGTGCGGCGGAGCGTTGCGTGATCGAGCATATCGGGTGCTTCCTGCTCTGCTTGGGACCGGACCGGTTCCGACTGCTCGCCGCCCGCTCCTATGCACGGTCTTTGCATCATGCGGTGGAGACCTGCCTGCGCGCGGCAGACGCCTTTCGCGCGCAATAGATCCAGGCGTGGTCAGGTTTGTCTGCAGACGCAGCGGAGCTCCGTCGCGATTTCGGGAATCTGGAGCAGGAACCGTTCGATTGACGCCCCGCAGCTGGGCGCACCGGCGCAGGCACGGTGGCCTTCGGCCTTTCGGCCGTGTCCCGCGCATCGCACCAACGCCGCCTACCGTCTCACCTTCGCGACAGGACATTTCGTCCCGGCGCGCTCACCCCGCCGCGACCGTCAGATGCGACGAGGCCACCGCGAGTTTCGAAACGCTGAGCGGACCGCCCGCGCGCAGCTCCTCGATCAGCTTGTCCGCCCGCTGAGTCAGCTGGCTGTTCTTCGCGATCCATTTCTCGATACTGTCCGCGCCCGGCTCGGCATCGACGAGTCCCAACGCGGCGGCGGCGATATTGGATTGGTGAACGCGCATATCCGCCAGAAGCCGGGCCAGCGCCATCCGCTCCCAGTGATCGGCCACTTCGACACTCCGCGCCGAGGAGCGCAGCCAATCGAGGCTGAACCGTGCCCCGGCGGCGAAATAGCTCGCTGCCACGTCGCGCACGTCGCGCCCCAGCTTGCCAGCGACATCGAATATGTCGATCGCACCGCCCAGCAGTTCCGACAGTGCCACGCGCGAGGCGAGATGCTCCGGCGCGCCCCGTTCGATCAGGTCGGCCGTCCGGGCCGCGAGCCGCTCAAGCGAGAAGGCGCTGACCGCGGTCTCCGCGATCGTGGCTATCTCGACGATTCCGGGGCGATAGAGTGCGATGGCATCACCGATGGCATGGCAATTGTCCTGGATCAGCCGCTGGCACTGAGCCGCCAACATCTCCGAGAGCGCACGGTGGATCTCGGTCTGCACCGAAGCCGCGATCTTGTTGTCCAGCGCATTCACCTCTGCCGCGATATCAGTCAGCCCGAACACCTCGCGGATGATGATGAATGCCTTCACGATCTCGCCCACCGAGGCGCCGGTATCCTCTCGCAGCCGCGAACAAAGGGTCGGGCCGCCCTCGTTCACCAGCAGGTTGACCACCACCGTGGCGATAATCTCGCGCCGCAGCCGGTGGTCGCGCAGCACATCGCCGTATTTCTTGCGCAGCGGTTCCGGCATGTATTCGATCAGGAAACGCTCCATATAGGGATCGTCCAGCACGTCCGACTCCACGAGATCGGAGAAGATATCGATCTTGGCATAGGCCACCAGCACCGAGATCTCCGGCCGGGTCAGACCGAGACCGGCGGCACGGCGTTCGGCCAGCGCCTCCTCGTCGGGCAGGAACTCCACCGCGCGGTCGAGCTTGCCCCGCGCCTCCAGCCCCTGCATGAAGCGCGTATGCTCATCGAGCAGCGCAGGCGCCACCGACTCGTCCAGAGAGATTGCCAGAGTCTGGTGGTAATTGGTCTTGAGCACCAGCTCGCCCACCTCTTCGGTCATGCTCGCCAGTAGCTTGTTGCGCTGCTTCTCTGTCATGTCGCCGGCATTGACGACCGCGCCGAGGGCGATCTTGATATTGACCTCGTGGTCCGAACAATCGACGCCGGCGGAATTGTCGACCGCGTCATTGTTGAGCTTGATCCCCGCCAATGCGAGCTCGATCCGGCCGCGCTGGCTGATGCCGAGATTGGCACCTTCGCCGATCACCCGAACGCCGATCTCGTCGGCATCGATGCGCACGGCGTCATTCGCCCGGTCCCCGGTATCGGCATGGCTCTCGTCACCGCTCTTGATATAGGTGCCGATGCCGCCGAACCACATCAGGTCCGCCTGCGCTTTCAGCAATGCCTTGATCAGCTCCGATGGCGTCACCCGGTTGACCTCCAGCCCGGTCAGGCGGCGGATCTGCGGGGTCAGCGTGATCGACTTGGCCGCGCGGGAATAGATTCCACCGCCCTTTGAAACCAGCTTCTCGTCATAGCTCTGCCAGCTCGACCGCGGCAGATCGAAAAGCCGCTTGCGTTCGGCGAAGCTGGCCGCCGGATCCGGATCGGGATCAATGAAGATGTCGCGATGGTCGAAGGCCGCGACGAGCTTGATCTGGTCCGAAAGCAACATGCCGTTGCCGAAGACATCGCCCGACATATCGCCGCAACCGATCACCGTGAAAGGCTCGCTTTGAGTGTCGTGGCCAAGCTCGCGGAAATGGCGCTTCACCGCCTCCCATGCGCCCTTGGCGGTGATGCCCATCCCCTTGTGATCGTAGCCATTGGAGCCGCCCGAGGCGAAGGCGTCGCCCAGCCAGAAGCCGTATTCGACCGCCAGCGCGTTGGCATAGTCGGAGAAGGTCGCGGTGCCCTTGTCGGCAGCAACGACGAGATAAGGGTCGTCCGGATCGCGCCGGATCACCGCTTTCGGCGGCACGATCTCGGCATCGACGATATTGTCGGTGATATCGAGCATGCCGGAGAGGAAGATGCGGTAACAGCGCACGGCCTCGGCCACCACCTCGTCGCGTGTCCCGCCCACGGGGAGGTGCTTGGGCAGGAAGCCACCCTTGGAGCCCACGGGCACGATGACCGCATTCTTGACCTGCTGTGCCTTGACCAGCCCGAGCACCTCGGTGCGGTAATCCTCCTTGCGGTCCGACCATCGCAGCCCGCCGCGCGCGACCGGGCCGTAGCGCAGATGCACGCCTTCGACGGCGGTGGAGAAGACATAGATCTCCCGCCAGGGACGCGGCAGCGGCAAGGCGTCAAGCTGGGCGCAGTCGAACTTGAAGGACATGTAGGGCTTGGTCGCCCCGCCCTCGCCCGGCTGGAAGTAATTGGTCCGCAGGGTCGAGAGGATTGCATTGCGAAAGCGGCGCAGGATCTGGTCGAAATCGAGCCGGGCGACGCTGTCGAGCGCGGCCTCGATCTCGCCAGAGATCTCCTCCGCCCGGGCCGCGCGCTTGTCCGTATCCGCCCCGCCAGCGGGATCGAAGAGCGCCTGGAAGAGCGCCACCAGCTTGCGGGCGATCTCCGGGTTCTCGATCAACGCGTCCTGCATGTAGGGCATGGAATAGGGGATGTTTGCCTGCCGCAGGAAGCCGCCATAGGCGCGGAGCAGCGCGGTCTCCCGCACCGTTAGCCCGGCGACGAGCACCAGCCGGTTCAACCGGTCGTCATCCACTTCACCGGTCCAGAGCTCCGCGAAGGCCGTTTCCAGCTTGTCTCGGAGATTTGCGAGATCGATCGGCGCGCCATCGGCCGATTCCATGTGGAAATCGTGCATCCAGATCACGGCGTCCTCGCGGTCGATGCGGAACGGGTGCTCCTCCTGGATCCGGAAGCCCATATGTTCGAGAATCGGCAGCGCGTCGGACAGTGGCACGGAACGGCCCAGCCGGTAGAGCTTGAAACGCACGTTCCGTTCGGGATCTTCCAGCCGGCGGTAGAATTTCAACTCGAGACCGGCGTCGCCCTTGAGTTGTTCCATCTTCTCGATATCGGTGATGGCGGAGACGGCATTGAACTCGTCGCGATAGGACGCCGCGAAGCCGGCGCCGTAGAGCGCGTGCAGCCGATTGCCCTCGGATTCCCCCGCCCGCTCGATCAACGCGGTTCGCAGGTGATCGCCCCAACTGCGCACCGCGCCGAGAATCCGTTCCTCGATGGTGGTCACATCATGCGCAGTGGCCACGTTTCCACCATGCAGCGCGATCACGTAATGCACCCGCGCCAACACCTCGTCGAAACTCGGAGTCCAGGTGGCGATCCGGCCGTCGAACTCTTCGGCAAGGATATCGCCGATCCTGGTCCGCAATTCGGTGTTGTAACGCTCGCGCGGCACATAGACGAGGCAGGAGACGAAGCGCCCAAACCGGTCGGGCCGGACCAGCAGCCGGGTGCGCGGTCGAATCGTCAGGTGCAGCGCGGCCATCGCGTTTTCGTGGAGTTGCGCGTCCGAGCTCTGGAACAGCTCGTCGCGCGGATAGATTCCCAGCACATGGGCCAGCGTCTTTGCGTCGTGGCTGTCGGAGGGGAAACCAGAGCGCTCGACCAGCCGCTCGACTTTCTGCCGCAGGAGCGGGATCTGACGCGGGCTGCGGTTATAGGCGGTGGCTGTGAAGTGGCCGACAAAGACATGGGCGCCGGTCATGTTGCCCTTTGCGTCGAAGCGCTTGACCCCGATCAGGTCGAAATGCGTGGGCCGGTGAACCGTCGAGCGGCGGTTGGACTTGATGATCATCAGCGGAGAGCGATCGGTGGTGAAGGCGTCCATCTCGGGGGACCAGTCGGAGAAACTGCCTTCGAGGTCGCGCAACACCGTAAAATCCGGGTCCCGCATCAGCCCGAGCCCGCTCTTCTCGACTCGTTGCACCGAAGGCGTATCCTCGCGGGTCTCGTATTCGCGGTACCCAAGGAAGGTGAAATGGTTCTCGGAGAGCCAGTCGAGGAACTCCACCACCTCTTCGGTCACGTCCCGCGTCTCGGCAGGCGCGTTCTCCTTCAGCGCCGCGGTGACTTCGCCGAGACGGATCAGGATTGGACGCCAATCCTTGACCGAGACCCGCACGTCCCGCATCACCTGTGCAATCTCGGCCTCGCAGCGGGCCAGCCGCGCCGCATCCCCGATCTGGTCGACCAGGACCTGGATCAGGGATTCGCGCGTGCCCCCCTCAGTCCCGGCCGGGACCAGTTCGACGCGTTCGCCGGCCTTGGTGCGGCGCAGGGTCACGAGCGGGTGGATCAGCGTGTGGATCGCCAGCCCCTGCACCGTCAGGTAGGAGGTCAGCGAGTCCACGAGGAAGGGCATGTCGTCATTGACGATTTCCAGCACCGTGTGCGAGCACTCCCAACCATGCTCGGACATGCGCGGGTTATAGATCCGTACCCGCGCTTCGCCCGCTTCGCGGCGGGCCGAGAATTTCCAAAGCGCCAACGCCGAGCCGTAGATTTCCTCGCAGCTGCGACCCTCGAAATCTTCCATCGAGGCCCGGGCAAAGAGGAGATCGAGCGCCGTCAGAAAACTCTCGCGATCCGCCTTGTCCAGTCTCTCGACCGCGATTGCGCGAATTTCGTCCAGTTTATCGTGGAACAGAGCGTCTTCGGTCTTGGTCATCCCATCCTCCCGGAAACCATGCAGCGCCGCGCACTCAACCGGTTCGGACCCGTTCCCGTCGCGCAGCACGTTGACCCGACGATGCTCGCTCGCTGCACAAAAATCGAGCGGTTATTTTGCCACGACGCGCCGATTTGAACTGTCCGCCACTTGTGGGAAATGCGCCGGGGCGGGCTGCACCTCGCTGGCTGACAACGAAAAAAAGGAAAAGCCGCGCCCGGTCGGGGTAATCCCCGCATTTGTGCGGGGGTTTGGTCGTAGAATTTACGCGGCCATTTTCAGTTTCTGGGCGGGTGTCATCCCACCGGTGCCCATGTTCGGGCGCTCGTTGTCGTAGGACCAGAGCCACTCGGTGGCAATCTGCTGCAGCTCATGGATACGATGTAGAGGTCCAGCCACTCGTGCCGGACCGTGCGATTGTAGCGCTCGACATAAGCGTTCTGCCGGGGCTTTCCGGGCTGGATGTAGGTCAGGGCAATGCTCCTTTGCTCGGCCCATTCGACCAGCGTGCCACTGACGTATTCGGGACCGTTATCCACCCGGATCGCCTTTGGCGCGCCACGCCATTCGATGATCTGGTTCAACGCCCGTACGACCCGTTCGGCAGCCAGCGAGAAGTCCACTTCGATACCCAATCCCTCGCGGTTGAAGTCATCCAGGACGTTCAGCAGCCGAAACGCCCGGCCGTCCTCAAGTCGATCCGCCATGAAATCCATCGACCAGACCTCGTTCGGTGCGCCCGGAACCGCGAGTTCCTCGGGGTTCGGCCGCTTCAGCCGCTTGCGTGGCTTGATCCTCAGGTTCAACTCCAGTTCGCGCTGGATCCGGTAGACACGCTTGTGGTTCCAGCCATGGCCCTGGACATTCCGCAGATACAGGAAGCACAGGCCGAAGCCCCAGGTCTTCTTGGCCGTCGTCCGTGCGACGAGCAGTTCTGCGATCTGTTCGTTCTCCTCATCCAGCTTGGGGCTGTATCTGTAGCACGTCTCGCTGATGCTGAACGCGCGACAGGCCAGAGCACTGCTGGCACCCTTCATCGCCACCGCTTTCACGGCCAACTCCCGGCGCTGAGCTGGCCGTATCATTTTTTTCCCAGAGCTTCCTTCAGCAAATTCTTCTGCATGCTGACATCGGCACACATGCGCTTCAGCCGCCGGTTCTCCTCGGCCATAGCCTTCATCTCGCTGATCAGACTCGTGTCCATGCCACCATACTTGGCGCGCCACTTGTAGACCGACGCGCTGCTCATGCCGTGTTCGCGGCACAGCTCGGCAACGGGCACGCCGTTCTCCATCTGCCGCAGGATGCCCATGATCTGGGCCTCAGAGAAACGTGTCTTCTTCATCGGAATCTCCTCAGTCATCCTGCCGAGAAAATTCTACTTCAGCATCCCCCCTCAGATCGGGGGGGATTACCGCTGTGTCTCCTCTGAAGAACCAGTTTCCTCGCTGGCTAGTATTCTCAGAAGAAACGATCTCTCTGAACTGGGTATGAACTTGTTCGGTGGTTTTGCGGATCACTTCGTTGTTTTGGGTGTCGGCCATCGGCCATCCGTTAGGCATGTGAATAGTTTCCTGATGATTGGTCATCAAAAAAGAAACCTTCTCGTTTCACCGAAAGGGCCTCATGGGATGCTGGTTGATTCGATTGTTTGGGTGACTGTGGTGCTAGCCGACCAGATGAGCCGATTGAGGCCTAGAGTTGGTCGTCAGGTTGGGGGCTCAATCGAATAAGCAAGCGCTATCCCTCCCTCGGTTGAGGAGCGGTTGGATAGGTAGTCGAGCAAGGTGGTCCTCTGCCGACCTTGAGGAACTTTCACCATATACGGACTTAAGAAGAGACGCCTTGGGAACACGGTTGACATGGACCGTTCATGCAAGCGTCCCATCACTCCATCCGACAAGGATTTATCGGTGTTGTGTTGGTCCAAGGCAGTCGTCGGAACAGGGCTGGCAGCCAAGCAAGCCGAAACTTCAAACTACCCGAGGGGCGACCATTGAAGGGACAATGCTGCCGTTCACTTCGACGTTGGAGCGGCCGCACCCAGCCCAAAGCCGCCTAAACGGGCTCCTACCCCAGAGTGCGATAGCGGACCTTCATCGGACAGACAACGAACAGGAACTTGATGCACGAAGCGGTCACTCTGTGCTGCCTGGCCAGCCGTCGTTTTCGGCCCGGAAAGGACTCTCGTGCTTGCTCAGACACCTGTACATTTCTCGGGGCCGACTGGAGCCGCCACCTCCTTTTGCGGCCACGCGCCGGATCTGCCGGGAGCCACAGGTTCAACTTTAGGGCTGGCGTTCAACCTATCCGTGTGGCTAGCCTGTCCGGAATGGGAGTTTTGTCGACACCGTCAAGACGAGTCGCGAGACCATAGGTTGGGCACAGGGAGGGGATCTTGGGGTCATTTCGTCAAATCTTGCGTAGCGTTGGTTACGCCTCCAGGGACGGTCGCGTTCGCAGTATACTCGCTTTCACGCTGGCCATTGTGCTCTGGGCATCGGTTTTTTACCGCTTTGTCGAGGGGTGGAGTTGGCTGGACTCCGTGTATTTTTCGGTAATTGCCATTTCGACAGTCGGCTTCGGAGACATTTCACCCGAATCCGCTGCTGGCAAGATCTTCACGATGTTCTACATCGTGATCGGCCTCGGCATCTTCGTGACGGCGGCGACGACCGTCGCGGATGCAATTCTGTCCCACTACAGGACGGATAGGGAAAAACAATAAAAGCCAGAGGGCGGGGATGGGTGTGGAAACGCACCTGCGCTCCAGGACACAACAAGAAACGAGCGATCGTTCAACCTCCAGCAACGATCCGCCATACTTCTGACAGGGAACCGAAATGGCCGAACACAAAGAAACCAGTGCAGAATTTCAGGACTCCAGGATTGTCGATCTCGCGATCCGCCTGATGTTTCTGGGTATGTTTATCTATAGCGCCATCGTGATGGTTACGCCGCTTGCCAGTATCTTCATCTGGGCGGTGATCTTGTCTGTTACGCTCTATCCTGGCTTCGATTGGCTCCAGAAACGGCTCGGCGGCCGGAAAGGGCTGGCTTCGACCGTTCTGGTATTGATCGGTCTCGTCGTCACTCTCGGTCCCATTGCCTCGGCGATATCCGGAGCGGCCGATCTCGGGTCCGACTTCTCCGAACAGGCGGCGGCTGGAACTCTGAAGATGCCCCCGCCGCCCGAAGGATTGAGTGAGTTTCCCGTCATCGGCCCACCGGTTCTGGAGATCTGGACGATGTTCGAGAAGAACCTCGACGGCGCCCTGGCGAAATACGGCCCTCAACTCCTTGAGCTCACGCAGGCCTTGTTCGGCAAGGTGATCGGGGTCGGAGTCGGGCTTCTCGGCCTCGCCCTTTCAGTCATCGTCATGGGCGCGCTCATGTCGCCCGGCCCAAAGCTTGTTGTCGGCGTACAGAGCTTCGCGAACCGGGTCTTTTCGTTGCGCGGTGGTGAGTTTGTCCTAATGGCCGGTGCAACGATCCAGAACGTCATGAAGGGCGTCGTCGGCGTTGCCGCGATCCAGGCCTTCGTCGTCTGGCTCTTGCTGACCCTATTCGGCATTGGTTCCGCAACCACGCTCGCCTTCATCTGTCTGATCCTGTCGATCATCCAGGTCGGACCCGGCCTCGTGCTGATCCCGGTGATTATCTACGCCTGGAGCTCCATGTCAGGTGGAATGGCCCTCATGTTCACCGTGCTCGCCATTCCCGTCACGATCATGGACAGCTTCCTGCGCCCGATTTTCATCTCGCAGGGTCTCCAGACCCCGATGCTGGTCATTCTTATTGGTGTCCTCGGTGGCATGATGGCCTACGGTCTGATCGGGGTTTTCATGGGGCCTGTCCTGTTCGCCGTGTTCTATGAATTGTTCAGCCTGTGGATCAAAGAGGGAGACGAGGCCGATGAGACGGCCTCAGACGATGAAAGCGCAGCGGGAGAGGCGTGATGAAGCGCACGATTTGGAGCACGGTCGCCATTCTGGCACTGTTTCTTGTCTGGTACATCGCGGCAGACCGCATGACACCGATTACCGGAAATGCGCGGGTCAAGGCTGTGGCGACGCAGATCGTTCCTCAAGTGACAGGAACCGTGACCGAAGTTCTGGTCAAAAATGGAGAAGTTGTCTCAGCCGGCGACGTTCTGGTCCGGATCGACCGAACACCTTACGAGATCGACCGGGCGAGGGCGGAGGCCGATCTGGAATCGGCCACGCAGGATGTGGGAGCATCCTCGGCCGAAGTCAGCGCCGCGCAAGCCAAGGTTGCCCGGGCTCAAGTGGACCTGGACACGCTCCGGCTGCAAAGCGAACGTATTTTCTCTCTTGAGAAGAAGGGGCTCGTCCCAATTGCGAATGCAGATGACGCAAGAGGAAAACTCGCCGAATCCGAGGCCAACCTCGAGAATGCGAATGCGGATCTGGAAAAGGCCAAACAGCGTCTGGGTGAGGAAGGGAAGGAAAACGCCAAGATCCAGCGGGCACTTGCCGCGCTAGCAGAGGCCGATCTGAACCTGGAATGGACGGAACTGAAAGCGCCTGCCGACGGGCTCATCTCGAATCTGCTGATTGCACCCGGAACCTACGCCCGCGCTGGCAGCGATCTGGTTACTTTCCTCGATGCGACGGATGTCTGGATCGAGGCCTACATGACCGAGAACAACATGGGACTCGCGCAGGTCGGATCGCCGGTTGAAGTGGTCCTGAACATGCATCCGGGTCACGTCCTGACTGGCAAGGTCGAAAGCTTCAGTGGCGCTGTGTCCGTGAGCGGCGCAGACTCTCCCGGAGAGTTGGCCAGCGCTCCGTCAACGGCGGGATTCCTGCGGGAAGCGGAGCGCTTTCCCGTGCGCATCGTTCTGCCGGGCCACGAGGCCGGCAGCCTGGACGACGACCTGAGATTCCAACTGAACGGGCAGGCGGATGTCATTCTGTACACGACCGACAGCAAGCTCATGAACTTCATCGGCCGCATGTACATTCGTGCGGTGGCCTTTTTGTCATATGCATACTGAAGAACGGCGCTCAATCCTGCGATTGACCTTCGGCACGGTCGGGGTGTTCGGCCTTGGGCTGCTCCTCGACTGGCCGCTGTCCTTCATCGGCGCGGTTTTTGCGGCGCTCTTCCTGCAAGCGCCCGCAGCGATGCCGATCAAGGTGGCGCTCAAGTTGTTTGTCTTCGCGACACTGCTCATGCTGGTGTCGTGGCTCGCCTTCTCGCTTCTGGCGCCCTATCCGCTGGTGTTCCTCGGTGGCGTTGCCATTGCGATTGTCCTTTCCTTTGGCTGGTCAATTGCCGGTGCGGGTATCCTGCCCGGCGTTCTGGCACTGATGGCCGCAATGATGATTCCGAACATCATCGTGCAGTCCGAGGAACTGGCGTTGGTATTCGTGGCCTGGATCCCGGCCAACCTTCTCATCGCGGGTTTTGCCTCGGCATTGAGCTTCACGCTCTTCCCGGCCGAACCGGTCGCGGCAGGTGGTGCGAAGCCAAAAAAAGCAAAGCAAGATTTCGATCCGGTTCGTAGGCTGGTGCGAATGTCCATGGTGACCGTGCCATTCGCCTTGGCGTTTTTCCTGTTTGGCTGGTCCGCCTTGCTCGTCCTGTTCTTCGTCGCGATCCTGAGCCAGCAACTGGCGGCTATGCCAGCCGCAGGTAAGGGGGTTGCGAAGGCGATGTTGACCGCCAACATGCTCGGAGCTGGTATCGCCATCGTATTCTACGAAATCAATGTCATCGCACCCAGCGTTGTGACGGCCATTTTGCTCGCAGTGTTTCTTTGCGTCGCGCTTGGGGCACTGAGCAAGTCTAAGCACCCGTTGGCACCCGCCGCTGGATCGGCTCTTACAACCGTTCTCGTGGTTTATGGCGGCTCCATTGCCCCCTTCTCCGATGAAGCCGACGTAAAGAGCATCGTCCGAGTGGTTCAAATCGGCCTCTCAGCTATGATCGTTATTGTCGCCTATACCGTCGTCGACGAATTTCTTCCCGAGAGGAGCGCGGCGGGTCAATCCAGTTGAGCCTGACTGGTGCCAAACAACCCGGCACCGTCGTCGTCATTGGGAAGAGGTTGCCGTAGCGGGTGGCAACCCGCCGCCAGTCCTTCAGCGTCCGAACATTTGTGACTGCCCCCTAAAACTGGGCCATTGTTTGGACCACGAAAGGGGGAAGAGAGATGGCTCGGAAACGGTATTCGGATGAGGACGTCCTGAAGCTGCTTCGAGAGATCGAGCTGAAGCTGGCGGATGGTAATGACGTGCGAAGGGCCTGTCGTTCGGTCGGTGTCAGCGACGCAACCTACTACAATGAGCCATAGTCGCGCCATTGGTCCGAGCGACAATGGCGAATGCGGCGTCGGTTCGGCGGGATGGGCAAGTCTCAGCTGTCGGAAATGCGCAATCTTGAGAAAGAGAACGTAAGACTGAAGAAGATCGTGGCCGAGTTGGAACTCGACAAGCTCATTCTCAAGGAAAGCCTGAACCACCTAAAGCCGAGGGCCTGACGACGAGCCAGCTTCGTCAGGCCGTCATTCACACGCGTCAGAAACTCGCCACGTCCAAACGCCGGACCTGCAAGGTGATCGGACTTGCCCGCTGTTCCATGCAGTACCGGGCTGTCGAACAAAACGACGATGAGCTGCGGCTGGCCATGATCCGACTGGCGAAGAGCTATGGGCGTTAAGACGATCGAAAGGTGGCAGAGTTGCTGCGGGTCGCGGGCTGGCGCGTGAACCACAAGAGTGGCACGTGCCCTCCTCCTCCCGAACCACACATGGCCGGAGGGCGCGGTCACAGCCGTATGATCTTGTCCGGCGCACAGTTCGATCATTCGAGGAGCAGACGCTGTTCCCCTGCTGCACCTTTCCATGTGGAGGCGCCGCAGGGGCTTGGAGCTTTCGGCGTAGCCTTGAGTTTAGAGGAGCTTCCCGTCGATAGCCGATGTCGCTTGTCAGCGCTCGATTGAACACGAGTATGGAGCATCCGTGGTA
>NZ_JAWMPX010000024.1:0-74882 GCF_033101155.1 Tropicimonas sp. TH_r6 | reverse complement strand
GCGTATGTTTGAAGTCTGCTGCTTCTGCAAATCACCGAACGAATCCTGTGTCCACCACCCCGGATCTCGGAAAACTCGCCCTTGGAACAGGCTATCTGCAATGCCCTTGATCTGGTGCCGAGAGCGCAATCCTATCTCGACCACGATCACCCGGAACTGGACAACACCGCAGCTGAACAGGCGTTGGAACCTATCTCCATCGGAAGAGATAACTGGATGTTCGTCGGTTCCGAAGGCGGCGGGAGAGCCATGGCCATCGCTTTCACCCTGATCGAGGCCGCCAAGCAGAACAGCGTCGATCCGCAATCATGGATGAGATGGGGGCTCAGACGCATCGCCGATAACACGACCCAACGTTCCGACGAAACTATGCCTTGGAGTTACGCCGCACAGGCAGGGCAAGCGCGCTTGACAACGTAACGCCAGTGCACCTTCACCGGACACTCACCGTCGGAAACGTTCGAAAGCGTGATTTCGAACGCAAGAATGGCCCGGTATGTCGTCAAACACCTGAGAAACACGTAGGGTTCCGTGAAACCACGCCTGTCCGCTGCGGCAGCTGTGTTGGGTGGGCCAGCTGACAGATCCGCCTGTCGAAATGAACGCGGAGAAGGACAAGGGAATGGCGTCGATACCCGTGGCATGGCTGCTTTCGATCTTTGCGCTGTTGCTGGTCGCGATTGTTGCACGCCAGGTTCGGATGCCCGTCTTTGCGCGGACGAGCTTCGGTGTTGCGCTGATCTCTATTGCGATCGTTGCCGTTTTCGTCGGGGTCCGGTTTCAATTCAGCGATCCGGTCTTCATCGTGCTGCAGCCCTATCTCGCCGCCGTCACGGCACCTGCGTTCTGGCTTGGCTTTCACGCACTCACGACGCAGAACGGTGTGCCGAACAGCGGTGCGGTACGGGTTGCTGCAAGCATCGTGGCCCTGGCCTGGATCATCATCGCCGTGCCATATCCCTGGACCGCTTCTGTGGCGGTCATCCTCGTCAACACCATCTATGCCGTTCGTCTGCTCGGCCTTTTGCGGTTGCCGTCTGAGAGGTTTGTCCACATTGCGCCACAAGCCGACCCTGCCTTGCGCACTGCGCTTGGTGGTTGCCTGGCCTTTATCACCCTCGTGGTCATCATTGATGCAAGCGTTCTGATCACGGGCATGGCCGCCGGTGAGGCACGGGCGATGGCCTTGTTGTCAGATGCAGCGTTCCTGGCTGTGGCGACCATCTCACTTGGGGTCGTTACCGGCCTCGCCCTTGTGATCGGTTCAGATCGCCAGACCGAGGACGAGGCTCAATCGATTGCCCGCCCATTGGATGAAGATCGTGCGATCTTCGAAAAACTTGACGTCTTGATGGCGGAGGCAAACCTGTTTCAGGACCCGGAGATTACCGTTGCTCGCCTCGGCCGGCGCCTGGGGGTTCCGGCGCGATCCGTATCGTCCGCCGTGAACCGGGTGACCGGGGAAAACACATCGCGCTACATCAACGGGCTGCGTGTGCAACATGCGGTCCACCTGCTCGAGAGCACGACCCTTCCCGTGACGGATGTCATGCTTGAGTCCGGCTTCATCAGCAAATCGAGCTTCAACACAGAGTTTCGTCGGATCACCGGGCAAACCCCGTCAGGCCACCGAAAGTCACACAGGCCCGACGCGCCAATGGTCCGAAAACAGGCATCCGAACGTTCGACATCGTGAAATCGGGCGCACCGGGGTGACGGATACCCTTTGTCTTGTGCCACGCCCTCCATCCGAAGGGCGCAGACAAAGCAAAGGATTTGAACCCGATGATCCAATTCTCAAAACCAGCCCGCAATGCAGCCAAATGCATCACTTGGGCCGTCGCGCTCGTCTTTTTGGGCCTGTCGGCACCAGTGTCGGCACAAGGCACAGGCATTCATCGCGCTGTGATCACGATTCCGAACCCGCGTTCGGCCAACCTTTTGCAGTTGCGCGGCCTTGGCGGGTCGGGCACCGCGCATATCCAGATCGGCAGCACCTGTCACGACCTGCCCGTGCGCTTCGTTGCCGGCGGCTTCTCCGGCGACAGCATCGAGGTGCGCCGGGCTGCGCCCATCGTCCTTGAGATCCGTGATGCACAAATCGTAGAGGCGCTTCTGAACGGGGCGGACATTGTCAGCGATGAGGCCGACGGCATCGTGATCCACTCGGGCCTTTCGGCGGATGCCGGGTATGTCATCAATCCGGGCCGCAACATCTCGGCGGATGTCTTTGGCGCGCGGGCCTCGGAAACTCCCTGCAATGACGGAGACGCAAACCCGACTCCGAAATCGATTGAATAGCGAGGCGCCACATTCGAAAATTCAATTTCTCCACAAGAAACCTGGCCCAATAAGTACAGGCCAGGTTTCAGTGGTCAGCAGTATCTGGCGTCAGATAGCGAACACCCGTGACGGTCCGGCGAAGGCAGGAAACGCGCCCCCAGGATGGATCGCGCATCAGTTCCGTTTGCCGGTTCCAAGGTGGCGGAAAAGGCAATGGCCTTCGTCGCCTCGCCGATCGAAACAGCCAAGTTGAACGGCGGAAATCCTCAGGCATGACTGACCTGGTTTCTTTTGGTCGCATCGCCGATCACAAGATCAATCGTCTCGACGAACTGATGCCGTGGAGTTTGGCTGTGCAGGCAGCGTAGCCGCGACACTCCCCACGACGACGGGGTGCCTGCGCCGAACAGTCACGGCGTTCAGGATCTCTCTGCGCGATGTGAGAGGTGCTCCTGGATATTCGACCAGTTTTCCGCCGGGCTAAGCTATAGCATGGGCTTCATGTCAGGCGGTGGCCTTCATCCGGGCCTCCGAGGGCAACGGCTGCGCCGAGCGCTTCATCCGGACCCTCAGGGAGAACCCGCCGTGGGTCAGAACCTTCGACACCCTCGAAGGCCTCCGCGAGGCGCTGATCGCATTCCGAAAGACCTACAACGAGGAATGGCTGATCGAGCGACACGGCCACGGCTCGCCAGCCCAGTTCAGAGGTGACCAGATGGACAGCCAACCCGTGGCCGCGTAGATCCAAACGGGTGTCTCAGAAACCGGGGCGGTACATCAGACCCAACTTGGAAGGCCAAAATGTAACTGGATCAGGCAGAATTACCGCTGTTCACCGCTGTTGAAAATGAATCTACCTTATTTAAATCAGTATGTTATGGGGAATGATTTGCACGTCCACGATGTCCAGATCACTCGGGAGAGTCCGAACTATAGGCTCGGATAATCAGTGACTTAGCGCACACCAGCCGACTGGTGCGCGCTGGAGCGGGGGTGGAACATACGCGTCCTTGATCGATGGATAATGGAGCAGGAGCAGGTCGAGCTTCGTGACCCTGAATTTGTCCCGCGATGTGCGAACATGCCCCATGATCTGCCCGGGGCCGAAGCTCTCCGGCGCCACCTTGGTTGTCAGGAATACCTCGTCGCGCGCGATGCCACTTTCGGCGATAGCCGCGCCGACGAATTCCTCGTTGTTATAGCACTGGCCGTATCGATATGCCGGAAACCGGTATCGAGCGCGGAACGCACGCTGTCATAAGCCTGCGGACCGTCCCGGTTCAAGGTGTCGTATCCCATTGATCTTCTTCATTCCTTGCCCCTTGCGGCTCGGTTGCAGAAACGCCGCACGCCACCGAAGGCACGGCGTCCGAGGAGAGGTTTTCATCCCGCTCACATGCGCTCTGCGTCGAGGTATCGGCGCCAGTCATGTTCCTCTTCGAAGCCCAGCATCTCCTTGATCTTCCGGTTGGAATAGAGGGCTTCGTTTTTGCCGAGGTCGTCGGCCACTGGCACGCCGGGGAAGAAGCGCTCGGCGATCTCTCGCGCGGGCAGATTTACGGAGTTGGTGTCATTGCTGGCGTTGAATATCTGGAACCCGAGCCCGTCGGTCTGCAGGCAGCGGTCCACGATCTGCCCGAGATCGCGGGCGTCGATATAGCAGAAGATGTTGCGCCGACGGCAGCCCGGATCGGCGAAGAAGCCGGGAAAGCGCTCATATTCATGCGGCTCGATGACATTGCCGATGCGCAGGCCGTAGATGTCTATCCCCGAACGGCGCTGGAAGGCGCGGGCCGTCTTCTCGTTGAGCACCTTGGAGAGTCCGTAGCTGTCCACCGGGTTGGTGTCGTGCTCCTCGTCCACGGGCAGATAGTCCGGACTGGTCTCCCCGTCGAAAAAACAGACGCCATAGGTTGTCTCCGAGGAGGCGAAGACGATCTTGCGGATGCCGAGCTTCACTGCCGCTTCGATCACGTTGTAGGTGCCGATCGTGTTGACCCGGAAGGTCTCGTGATCGGGGTTGATCAGAATGCGCGGAACAGCGGCGAAATGCACGACCGCATCGAAAACCGGAACTCCCGTGCCCGGTTCCAACTCGTCGAAATTCGCATAGCTGGTCATCACGTTGAACATCGACCCGCTGTCAGTGATGTCGGCAATCAGATTGTCGATGCCGGGCTCGTCGAGCGGCTTGAGATCGACATTGACGACCCGATGCCCCTGGTCCCTGAGATATCGACAGGCATGGCGGCCGGCCTTGCCCGAGCCACCGGTAAACAGAATGCGCATGGTTTCCTCCTGCTGCGGGCGGTCTCTCTGTCGCCCCGAAACTCCAGTGCCGCCTCGCGCTGACACTCCTGTGCTGAAATCGCATCGGATCTATGGCGAGTGAACGTCCCCGTGGATCTCGCCCCCCGCCCAGTTGGGTCCGGATCGAGCGCGCGCACGCGATGGTCCGTTTCAGTTTTTCGACCGTTCAACGGCGAGATGCCAAGTCTGAATGATCTTCTCGCGATCGGTGCTCGCAATCGCCGGCGCAAACTCCTCGTGGGCCGAATCTGCAAGCACCTGGGAGCAGTCCACTCCAATGCTCTCAAGTGCCATGGCCGCCACGCCCAGAGCGCCGATTTCGGCGACATCGCGGCGAATGACGCGTCGGTCGAGAAGGTCGGCCTGCAGCTGCATCAGAAAAGCGTTTTCCGAGGCGCCGCCATCGGCCAGCAAAGCCTCCATCCTGCCACCGACATCGGCCTCCATGGCATGGAAGACATCGGCGATCTGCATGGCGATGGCTTCGAATGTGGCCCGCGCGACATGGGCACGCGTGCTGGCCAGCGTCAGGCCGGAAATCGCACCGCGGGCCCTATCGTCCCAATGAGGGGCGCCGAGGCCCGAAAGGGCCGGCACGAAGGCTACCCCGTTGGTTTCATCCACAGTTTGCGCAAGCCTCGAGAGAGCGGCAGCATCCTCGATTCCCAGCATCTCTGCGGCAAACGCAGCCGCCTGTGCCGAAACGGTGATGTTGCCTTCAATGGCGTAAGAGACCTGCGCGCCACGTGACCAGGCAATCGTGCCCGAGAGACCATGCGTGGATCTGGTCCGCTCCGGCACCAACGCCATCAGCGAAGAGCCGGTGCCATAAGTTGCCTTGACCAACCCGGGTTCTCTCACGCCGTGGCCGTAGAGCGCGGCGTGGGAATCCCCCATCATTGCAAGGATGGGCAGGCCATCCGGAAGGTCGGCAACGCCCCTTGTCACCCCCATCCGGGCATTAGACGAACGCACCTCCGGCAAGGCGCCGATCGGTGCGCCGAAGAGGTCACAGAGTTTTGCGTCCCAGCAGTGCGCTCCGGTGTCGAATAGCTGTGTACGCGAGGCATTGGAGTGGTCAGTGGCGAATTCCGCGCCGGCCGTCAGGTTCCACAGCAGCCAGCAGTCTATCGTGCCGGCCCTCAGTGTTCCGGTCGCAGCAAGTTCGCCCGCCTCCGGAACGTTCTGCATCACCCAGCCGAGCTTGCTGGCCGGAAAAAGCGGGTTGATCGACAGCCCGGTGCGATCGGTGACCCAGTCGTCATGCCCCGCATCCCGCAAGGCCTGGGCCGCGTCGGCTGTTCGCCGGCATTGCCACAGAATGCAGGGGGCGGTCGGCTCCCCGGTCTCGGCATTCCAGACGACCAACGATTCACGCTGATTGGTGATCGCTACGCCCTCGATGCCTTCCGACCCAGAATCGTCAATAACGGCCTTGATGGCTGTCTGTACGCTTTGCCAGATCTCGTCGGCCGATTGCTCGGCCCACCCGGGATGCGGGTAGCTGGAAGCCCGCGGAACCGATGCCTTCGCGACGATTGCACCGCCACCGTCGACCAGAAACGCCTTGGTATTGGTTGTTCCCTGGTCGACCGCCAGGATCCGTGGGCCGCTCATCATGTGTCCTTTCGGGAGAGCGCCTTTCGCGCAGCGCTGGCGATCCCCTCAGCCGTCAACCCATTCTGAGCGAACAGCCATTCGACCGATCCAGTGGGAGCGAACCCGGGGAAACCCATGATCTCAATCGGCACAGGTCTGTGCGTCGCAAGAAACTCGGCCACAGCGCCGCCAAGTCCACCACGAACGGAGGCCTCTTCGACCGTCACGACCGCGCCGGTTTCGCCGGCTTGGAGGATCGCCGCCTCGTCCAGCGGGTTGATCGTAGAATGGTTGAGGACTCGCGCCAAGACGCCTTCGGCCGCAAGTATTTCGGCTGCTCCCACGGCGAGGTGAACCATGGTGCCACAGGCGATGATCGTCAGGTCAGATCCGTCGCGGACCAGTTCCGCCTTTCCGGGCTCGAACGTCCTTTTGGCGATCTCGAGCGCCGGAACCGGCATGCGGCTCAATCGGATGTAGACAGGCCCTTCATGCGCGGCGGCCCATTTGACGGCTTCGGCCGTCTCCCAGGGATCGGCTGGTACGATCGTGGTGATGTTGGTCAGCGGTCGGAGCCAGGCGAAATCCTCGATAGAATGGTGTGTCGCGCCAAGCTCGCCATAGGCCACGCCGCTCGATTGGCCCACGAGCTTCACGTTGGTGTCGGAATAGGCGATATCGGCCTTGATCTGCTCCAACGCCCGCCCCGTCAGGAAACAGGAAGCTGCGGAAACGAAGGGGATCTTGCCGCCATTGGCAAGCCCTGCGCCCGCCCCTACCAGCATCTGCTCGGCAATCCCCACATTGACCAGGCGCTCGGGGAATTTCTTCTGAAAACCGCCGAGTTTGGAAGAACCGACGGAATCGTTGGCCACCGCGACGATGCGCTCGTCGGTCGCCGCCAGAGCTTCCAGTGTTTCGACGAAGGCGTTCCGGCAATCATACATCGGCCGGTCGTTTTGTGCTTCAACTGCCATCTTACGCCAGCTCCTTCATCGCGATCTCGAATTCCTCGGCGTTGGGGATACCGTGGTGCCATTTCACGCCGTTCTCCATGAACGACACGCCCTTGCCCTTGATCGTGTTGGCGATCACCGCCAGCGGCTTTTCGCGGTCACCGACGGGGCGGCCGAGTACGTCGAGAAGTTGCGCGTGGTCATGGCCATCGACCATCTCGACATCCCATCCGAAAGCCTCGAACTTGGCGTCCATCGGATCGAGCCCGCAGGTGTCTTCGGTCTTCGAACCTTGTTGCAGCCGGTTGCGATCGACGATCAGCGTGAGGTTTTTCAGCCCGCGGTGACCCGCCGTCATGGCGGCCTCCCAGTTCGATCCCTCCTGGCTTTCACCATCCCCGACCAGCACATATGTGCGGTAGTCGGCGCCAGAGATCTGCCCGGCAATGGCAATGCCTGTGGCGACCGGGAAGCCGTGGCCGAGCGGGCCGGTATTGGTCTCGATGCCGGGAAGGTAGGTTCGGTTCGGGTGCCCGTTCAGCCGGGATCTCGGTTGCATGTAAGTGTTCAGTTCCTCGACCGGGAAGTAACCCGCCGCGGCGAGCGTCGCGTAAATGATGCCGGTTGCATGCCCTTTGCTCATGATGAAGCGGTCGCGGTTTGGCGCAGCGGGCCGAGTGGGATCGTACCGCAGCACGCCGAAATAGATCGTCGCGAGGATGTCGGCGGCCGAGAGGTCGCCGCCGGGATGGCCGAGCTTGGCTGCGTAGACCATCTGTAGTGAGCGCCGGCGCAACCACGCGGCCCGCTCGCGGATCACCTCCAGAGTTTCGGCGCTGCTTTCCGGTCTGGTCAGGGTGGGGAGGTCTGTCATGTCTGCTCCTCGTCTCAGCGGCCGGGCCAGGCCATGGTCGGCACAATCGGTCCGTCATGGTGATAGAGCGGCCAGCGCAGGTAACGCATTGCGGCCTCGGCCACGACATCTGCGTGATGACCACGCACCATCGCGACATGGTGCTCGAAGCCGTTCTGGGTCACGAAAGCCATCAGCTCACGCAGGCGGTTCACATGTGTGACGGCGATGCCGCCATCCATCGGGAATGGATCGTCTGTGAAGGCGCCCTGGCCGGTGTAGGCCTTGAGCGTACCGGCGCGGTCATCTGAGGAAAGCCGGAAAAAGGTCATATCTCCGGGCTGAACCTTTCCCTTCACCGCACCGAAGCACTTGGTGCGCCCGATGGTCTCGCCGAGCACGTCAAGCTCGCTGACCTCCGGCGTGTCGCCGATGAACTGCTTGGGATAGTTGCCGCAATGGGTGCAGACGCATTTGTCCACCTCGTCGGCATAATTGTTGTTCCAGTCAAGGATCGCGGAGGGCGCCCCGGCGGCCAGTGTGAGCGTGTACATGGACAATGCGCCCATGACGTCCACCTCACAGGCAGACGGCATCAGCTCCTCACCCATCATCGACATGGTCAGGCAGGTGGCACAGCCGAAATTGTCCTGCAGGGAACGCCAGCACTGGATGGCCGAGGCATCGCATTCGTTCTCCGCAATCCAGCGATTGACAGCGAGGCTCCATTTGGCCTGCTTCAGGATCTGGTCCTTGGTGATGTGGGCCGGGATCGTTCCATAGGCCTGGATCGCGGCGAGCTTGCCCTGCAAGTCCCCGTCACTCTCCTCGATCGCCCCGGCGGCGGCGATCAGTTCGGAGAGGTCGGCGGTGACGACAGTGACGCCACCGTCCTGCAGCAGCTTCTCGGAGTAGCGCATGGTCTGGAAGGGCGCGGTGCGCGCGCCGATCGCGCCAAGCCGGGCATTCCGGAGCCCCTGCACCGTCCGGCAGGTCCGGGCGAAGCGGTCGAGATCCTGCCCGAAAGCCGCACCATGCGTGTCGCAGGTATGCGAAGTGGTCTCGGTGAAGGGCACCGAATACTGGTAGAAATTGTTGGCGACCGAAAGCTTGCCGCAGAAGGCGTCGCGGCGGGAATGCACGTCGACCTTGTCCACCTCGTCATTGCTGGCCTGCAGCAAGATCGGCACGTCCAGTTTCGCCCGGTTGACCAGTTCGGCCACCGCGATCTCGTCACCGAAATTCGGCAGGCAGATCACCAACCCGTTGATCTCGTCGCGATGTTGCTTGAAGAAATCCGCATAGAGCTTGGCATCCTCCATGCCCTGCACCGCGCCATTCACCGTTGCCTCAAAGGGGAGTGTCCGCACAACGATGCCGAGTTTCTCCATCTGGGCGACGGTTTCGTCACGCGCAGCCTTGCAGGGCGCGCCATTGAAGAAGGCGCGGCTGCCGATGACAAGGCCGAGGGTCACGGGTTTGAGCTTCTGGTCAGTCATCTCTCCTCCTTGGCCGCCGAGTACGACTCGAAGGTCGACTCGGCAGCGGTAGTCTCGTTTTCTTCTGTTTAGTTTCGAACACTGCGGTTTTCAATTGAATTCTCCTCCGCCGCGGTTGTGACTTTCCCAATCGTGGAATCGTCATCGCACTTCAAGCGAGTCGGTGGAAACCCGATCCAAGCGATGCATCAAGAGCGCTTAATGGGCCATGATGCGACAATTCAACCGTCACGCCACACAAAGCCGCCACAACCAAGCCTTTGCGCGTTAGCTTCAACTCCTCATTGGAGAGTCGAAAATACTCAAAACTCGAAGCTGAAAACAAAATAAATTGACAACGAACGAAAGCAATCGTCTATTTGTGCTCGGAGGAAGGCCCGTGGTGGGCCAAAGACCGACTTGGAGGAGACCCCATGATTATCAAACGCAGGCTGCTGCTGTCCGTCGTCGCCCTTGGTATCGCAACCTCGCTGCCGAGCTTCGCATCGGCCGAAGGTCTGATTGCGATCATCACGCCGAGCCATGACAACCCGTTCTTCAAGGCCGAGGCCGTCGGCGCGGAAGCCAAGGCAAAAGAACTGGGCTATGACACAGTGCTGATGGTGCATGACGACGATGCCAACAAGCAGTCCGAGCTCTTCGATTCTGCCATCGCCAGCGGCGCAGTGGCCATTATCCTCGACAATGCCGGGGCTGACGCGACCGTCGCCGCCGTCAAGCGCGCCAAGGAAGCGGGAATCCCGTCCTTCCTGATCGACCGCGAGATCACGGAGAGCGGCGTGGCCGTCAGCCAGATCGTGTCGAACAACTACCAGGGCGCGCAACTGGGTGCCGAGGAGTTCGTCAAACTGATGGGCGAGACTGGCAAATACGCTGAACTGTTGGGCCGCGAGTCCGACACAAATGCCGGCATCCGATCCTCGGGCTATCACGACATCATCGACCAGTACGACATGGAAATGGTTGCCCAACAGACCGCCAACTGGTCGCAAACCGAAGGCTACACTGTCATGGAGACGATGTTGCAGGCCAATCCCGAAATCAAGGGCGTGATCTCCGGCAACGACACCATGGCGATGGGGGCTTGGGCAGCACTCAAGGCCGCTGGCCGCGAAGACGTGATCGTTGTGGGCTTCGACGGTTCCAACGACGTGCGCGACTCGATCAAGGCGGGCGGCATCAAGGCCACCGTGCTGCAGCCCGCCTACCGCCAGGCCCAGCTTGCCGTCGAGCAGGCCGACCAGTACCTCAAGACCGGTTCGACCGGGCTTGACGAAAAGCAGCTCATGGATTGCGTTTTGATCAACGGCGACAACGCAGCCAAGCTCGAAACCTTCGCGCTGAGCGAGTGAGTTCGACGTGAAGCCGGTTCGGCACATTCCTCCAGGGTGTGCCGGACCACCAAGGCGCCTCAGGGCGGAAAGATCCCAAAGAGCAAAGGTTCGACATGAAACGAACCCTTTTGATCGCAACCTGCGCATTGGTCGTCTTGCCTGTGCTGACCGGTTGCAAGATCGTCAAGAACCCCACTGCCGAAGAAGCAGCGCTCTCGGAAGCCAACATGACTGACGCCGAGCGAATGGCAGCACTCGTGGCAAGGGAATACACCCCCCGTGTGGTCCCGCATATGGAGACAGGCGCGAAAGATATCGGAGCGGTGCTTGACGCCATCGGGCAGGATCTCGACACGGCTGGCGAGTCTCTCGGGATTCCCAAGGCAAGCGAAGGCAGCCCCTGGAACTTCATTGCGAAGGGTGAGGGCAAGGTCGTCGCGTCCAATCGCGACTCACGCGCTGCAAAGCTCGAAGTGGACGTGACCGAGGATGGTGCGGCGGATCTTTCGATCCAGCTCGGCCCGGTGATCAAGGGCACGGCCCTGCGGGATTCAGCAAACTTCTACGTCTTCACCGAATTCCGCGACCAGATCGAATTCGCAAAGCTGGCGCGCGCGCTAAACGACACAGCCGGGGCGGCGATCAGCCTCCCTGACGGTGACCTGGTTGGCGAGACCGTGAGCTTCACTGGCGCATTCAGCCTGGCCAAAGCGTCCGACCCGGTCCTTCTGGTGCCGGTTGTGCTGTCCACTGGTGGAGATCAGTGATGGAAAGTCATGAAATCGGACTGACAATCCGCGGCGGCACCAAGGTCTACCCGGGCACGGTGGCGCTCAACGATGTGAGCTTTGATCTCCACATGGGGGCGGTGAACGTGCTCGTGGGGGAGAACGGCGCGGGCAAGTCGACGATGATGAAAATCGTCGCCGGAGTGGAACCGCTCACCGACGGGCGGATGGAGCTCTTCGGCGAGCCCGTAGACTTCCGTGACAAGAACGCCGCGGCCCGTGCCGGGATCGGCATCGTCTTTCAGGAACTCAACCTTTTCCCCAACATGAGCGTGGCCGAGAATATCTTCGTTGGCCGCGAGATCACCCGTGCTGGTGTCGATATCGATCTCGACGCGCAGCGGGCCCTTACACGCAAGGTGCTGGATCGGCTCGAACACGGCAATATCGACCCGGACATGCCGGTCGGCGACCTGCGGATCGGTCAGCAGCAGATCATCGAGATCGCCAAGAGCCTTGTCGAGGACGCCAGGATCCTGATCCTCGACGAACCAACCTCGGCGCTTTCCTCGGCGGAAGTGGAGATCCTCTTCCGGGTGATCCACGAGTTGAAAAAGGACGGCGTGGGCATCGTCTATATCTCCCATCGGCTCGAAGAGCTGGTGCGGATCGGAGACTATATCACCGTGCTGCGCGACGGCGAGGTGACCGGAGCGCGCTCGATGGAGGGTATCGATCTTGGCTGGATCGTGCGCAACATGATCGGCGGTGCCTCGAAGGACTTCCCCAAGACGGACGTACTGGCATTCGGGCCGGAAGTCTTTCGTGCCGAAGGCCTTGCGCTGCCGCGGATGGGCGGTGGCTTCTCTGTCGACAATGTTTCGCTTTCGGTCCGCGCGGGCGAGATCCTTGGCATCTATGGGCTGATGGGGGCAGGGCGTTCCGAGATCTTCGAATGCATCATGGCCCAGCATCCGCACAGCAAGGGCAGGATCTACGTCGAAGGGCGGGAGGTGCGTGAGAAGACCGTCGCCGGACGGATTGGACGCGGAATTGCGTTGATCCCGGAAAACCGCAAGCGGGACGGGCTGGTCGATATCCTGTCGATCCGGGAGAATATCACGCTCTCCTCGCTGAAGGATTTCACAAAGGTCTTCCACATGAACCTGGCGGCCGAGGCAAAGGCTGCGGCCGAGTTCGTCAAGGAACTCTCGATCAAGATCGTCTCTCTGGAGAACCCGGTCTCGTCGCTGTCCGGCGGCAACCAACAAAAGGTGGTGGTCTCCAAGGCGCTGATGACGCGGCCCAAGGTGCTGTTGATGGATGAGCCTTCCCGGGGAATCGATATCGGTGCCAAGGCCGAGATGTTCCGCACAATGCGGCGGCTCACCGCCGAAGGGCTGGGCATCATCTTCGTTACCTCGGATCTCGAGGAGGTCATGGCGCTTTCGGACCGGATCGCGGTGATGGCCGATGGCAGGATCAGCGCCGAGTTCGACGCATCCGATGTCACAAGTGAACAGATCGTGGCCGCTTCCACCCCTGGAAAGGCCACCGACACTACAGGAAACCCGGAGGAAACCGCGGCATGAACTCTGCAACTGCCAAGCCATCCGCTCAGGAGAGCGGCTCCAGCGCAGCCCTTCTCGTGATCCTCAAGGCGCGGACCTTCATCGCACTGATCCTCGTCTTCACCTTCTTCGCCTTCGCCGCGCCGAACTTCCTGAGCGCGTCGAACATGGTGATCATGTCAAAGCACGTGGCGCTGAACGCGTTCCTTGCCATCGGCATGACCTTCGTCATTATCACCGGCGGTATCGACCTCTCGGTCGGTTCCATCGTCGGGCTTTGCGGCATGGTCGCAGGCTGGCTGGTGCTGAACGGCATTGACATCGGGCTGGGCTGGACGATCCAGTTCAACACGATCGAGATCATGCTTCTCGTCATCCTGGTTGGGCTTTTCATCGGGCTGATCAACGGCTTGCTGATAACGAAACTCAACGTGGCGCCGTTCATTGCAACACTCGGCATGCTGTATGTTGCGCGTGGCGCGGCGCTGCTCTCTTCCGATGGCCGCACGTTCCCGAACCTCAACGGCAATCCTGAATATGGAAATGACAGCTTCTACCTGATCGGAGCCGGGGATTTCCTCGGCATCCCGATCTCGATCTGGATGTTGATCGCCGTCGGCCTTGGCGCGGCCTATGTGGCCAAGCGCACGCCGCTTGGGCGGCACATCTATGCCGTGGGTGGCAACGAGAAGGGCGCCGGCCTCTCAGGTGTGCAGGTGGACCGGGTGAAGATCGCCGTTTACGTCTTCTCCGGCTTCTGTGCTGCCCTTGTCGGTCTCATCATCTCCTCGCAACTCGTTGCCTCTCATCCGGCCACGGGCAACACCTTCGAGTTGAACGCCATCGCCGCGGCAGTGCTCGGCGGCACCTCGATGTCGGGCGGGCGCGGCAAGATCGCGGGCACGATCATCGGCGCCTTTGTCATCGGCATCTTGTCGGACGGGCTCGTCATGATGGGGGTCTCGGCCTTTTGGCAGACGGTCATCAAGGGCCTCGTCATCATCGCCGCCGTGGTTGTCGATCAGGCGCAGCAGAAATTGCAGGCCCGTGTCGTGCTCCAGCAGCAGGCGGCGCTCAGCAAATAGACAGTCCTCCTCGGCCAGGGCCTGGCCGGGGGAAGGCACGAATGGGTCCGTTTGGCTCCGCTTGCATCCGATTGGCGCTGATGTAAGGACATATGCAAGACCATTCGAAAGCCGGGGTGTGAAGAACGCTCCCGATCCGAGGCAGCAAGATGAACAAACCCGTGCCCGAAAAACAGAACCCGGCGACTGAGGTCACCACCGGCCTGCTGGCCGAACCTCGGCGGCGCAAGATCCTCGCATGGCTGGAGGAAGAGGGCAGCGCCCGGGTGCGCGACCTCTCCACCGCCTTCGAAGTCTCTGAGGCGACAATTCGGCAAGACCTCGAGCGGCTGGAACGAGATGGGCGGATCACCCGCGAACACGGGGGCGCCCATCTCAACCGCCTGCCGCCCAAGGCCGGAACCATGGTGCTCCAACACATGGAGAACATGGACAAGAAGCGCCAAATTGGCGCGCTAGCCGCTTCGCTGGTGGAGGATGGTGAAACGCTGATCATGGATGCTGGCACGACCACGACCGAGGTCGCCACCCGCCTGACCGATCGCCACGGCCTGACGATCATCACCAATGCTCTGAATATCGCCATCCTGCTTGGCGCGGTTCCGGGATTCGCCGTGCATCTGCCCGGCGGTCAGTTCAAGTCGCCAACGCTCTCGGTGAGCGGCGACAAGGCGGTCGAATATTTTCACAATATCTACGCTGGAAAGCTCTTCCTTGCCACCGCAGGTGTCGGTCCGGAGGCAGGGCTCACCTATCCCAGCTTCGCCGATCTGGAGTTGAAGAAGGCGATGATCAATGCCGCCTCCCATGTTTATCTCGTCGCGGATTCGACCAAGGTGAACAAATCCTCTTTCACCCGACTGGGAGCGTTGGAGTTGATCAATACCTTCGTCACCGATTCCGGAATCTCGGACCGGGATGCCAAGGAATTTGAACGCCGCGGGATCGAACTGCTTATTGCCGGCTGACATTGTTTCGGTCGGTTCCCGTGGCCTGTTGAGGGAGGCACGTCATGCTCATCGGTATCAACCCCATCCTGTCGCCGGATCTGCTGCATATACTGGCGTCGATGGGCCACGGCGATGATATCGCCATTGTCGACGCCAATTTCCCCGGTGCGTCCTGCGGCCAACGGGTCGTGCGCCTTGACGGACTGACAGCTCCCGATGTGGCAGAGGCCATCCTCTCGATCATGCCACTTGACGACTTCGTGCCGGACCCCGCGCATGTGATGCAGGTCGTTGGCGATGCCGACGCCATGCCGGAAGCGGTCGCGGCGTTCCAGCGGGTGATCGAGGCGACAGCCGACAATCCGGCGCCCTTGTCGTCGCTCGAACGGTTTGCCTTCTATGAGCTCGCAAAACAGGCCTTTGCCGTCGTCCAGACGGGTGAACGTCGTCTCTATGGCAACGTGATCCTGAAGAAAGGGGTCGTCCGGTCTGGTCCCGGCTGACCGGAGCAGCCAGGACCTGGTGAGCCACCGGCGTTCCGTGGTGATATTGGCTGCTTGTCGCCGATCAGGTATCCAGACGCAGGATTTCCGCCGTTGCCATCATCATCGGTCCAACACCCTTCGGATCGTCGTCGCACCTGGTCTCGGAGATGTAGTATTCGGCGGTACCATCCCGGTACCGGTCCTGGAACGAACCAAGCCCGGCGACATGGCACATCGGGCCAAAGCCAGCGCCTTCGGAGCTGCGATCGCTTGCCTCAATGACGGCGCCAAGGGCGTCGAACCCGGCGCGTCCCGCCATCCCTCCCCGTTCGGGCGCCAGTCCAAGGCGGTCTGCCTTCAGCAGCGCATAGGCGAACATGGCCGAGGCAGAGACCTCCTCCCAGTTCCCGGCAAGATCCGGCCTGTCCGGTACCTGCAGCCAGAGGCCGGCTTCCGTCTGCATCTCGACCACCCGGCACAGCATTTCCCGCGTCGATTGCCCGAGACCCGTCGTGGCCGCTTGCTCGGCGCCGAGAAGCCCGCAGATGTCAACCAGCGCCATGGCCAGCCAGCCATTCGCCCGCGCCCAGTGATCGGCGTTGAAACCGGTAACGGGATCCGCCCAGGGCTGTTCGCACGCCTCATCCCAGGCATGGGCATGCAGACCCGTCGCCGGCTTGTACATACGCCGCAGCGCAGTTCTCAGCTGCGCAACGGCATCCTCCACCAGGGACGTCCGATCCTGTCGCACCCCATATTCGAGCTGGAACGGCAGTCCCATGTAGAGCCCGTCGAGCCAGACTTGCCATGGGTAGCGCAGCTTGTGCCAGTAATTCCCGCACTCCGTGCGTGGATGATTGTCCAGTTGCCGGATCAGTCGGGCGGCCGCATCGGCATAGCGCCGGTCGCCGACTTCGTCGAACAGGTGGAACAGCGCCCGCCCAGCGAGAATGTTGTCGATATTGTAGTCGGAGATCTTATGGCCATCGAGTGTGCCATCCGGTCCGATCCGTGCGTCGGCGAGGCGGCGCAAGTGGGCGAACCAACGGCTGTCGCCGGTCGCCTTGTGCAGGGCGATCAGGCCGAGATAGACCAGCCCGTCCTCATAACACCAGTTGCCGAGCTTGTAGGGAGAATACTTCCCGGCATAGGCGTCGAAATAGGCCAGGAGCCCGCCATGGGCGTTCGGGCGAACCTGAGCCGCACCATTTGCATGACCCTCCCACCGCACATCGGCATTCTCCTGCCAGAGATCGCGATGGCGCATGGAGGGAACCATGTCCGCCATGAGTGGGATTCCCGCGGTGGCCTCGGGATCGAAGCTGTAGTCGATTTCCCGCAGTGAAACACCGTTGATCGGGGCCTCGGAAAGGCCGAGGAAGGCGCCGACTGCGATGCGCGTGTTGCCGATCCGCACGCGGGAGACATCTATGCCCTCCACCCTGGGGGTCAGCTCACCGACCGGGGCCGGGGCGCGGTTCTGGACCGCGTCGGAATGACCGTCATGGTCGCAGAAATAATGCGCATTGGCGGAGAAGGCCGTGTCGACCTCCTCCATGGTGCAATCGGCAAGCGCGATATTCGAAACCTGCCCGCCACGCCCCCGGCGGGTCTTGATGCGCAACCCGCGGTCAGTCCGATCGAACTCGCAATTCTCAACCCGGACGCGGGTGATGGAACCGGACATTTCCGAACCGATGACCACGCCGCCATGGCCGCGTTCCATCCGGCAGTTCCGCACCAGGATCCGGCGACTCGGCGCCAGGTGGTCGGCGCCACCCTCGTCGGTGCGTTTGCCTGCCTTGATGGCGATACAATCGTCGCCCACAGAGAAAAACGTGCCTTCGATCACCACGTCGCGGCACATCTCTGGATTGAGGCCGTCCGTGTTGGGGCTGTCAGAGGGGTTCCAGACCGAGATCCCGGCCACTCGGGTGTGATCACAGTTCACGGGGTGGATTGTCCAGCTCGGTGAATTGCGTATGGAGAGGCCACTCAACGACATGCGGTCGGAGCGAAGTGCAAAGACTGTTCTCGGACGCCATGCGCCGCGCATCACCTTGTGGTCATGCCACCAATCCGCGGCATCGGCACCTCCGTCGAGAATACCGCTTCCGGTGATTGCGACATCCGGGCTGTCGATCAGCGTAATGAGAGAAGAATAGCAGCTTGCGGGCAAACCCTCCCAGGTGCCCGTCATCCGCCCCTTGTGATCGCATTTCGGCAGGATCGGATAGCGGTTTCGGTCCGGGCTGCCGAGCAAGCGTGTGCCGGCGCTCAGATGGAGCGTCATTCGCGGTTTCAGGAACAGCGGACCGGTTTGCCAGCATCCGTCCGGGATCAGCAAGGTCCCACGATCGGGAACCTGGGAAATGGCGCACGCGAAGGCCGCGGAATTGTCGAGACTATCGGCCTTCAGGCCGAAATCGGCCGCATCCACCAGCCCTGCGCAGGCCGGAGTGCGAAAGCGGATCTCGGATCCGTTCGCGTGCAAGGAATACTCGGTTTGTGGGGAGAGGTCGTCAAGGAAGACTGCGACCGTGTTGGCCGTTCCGGAGACATCGCCAGACGGACCTGCAAGGCGCCATCCAACCGGGTCCGGCAACCTGAAACGGATGTCGTGACCTGCCAGAAGCACAACGGCAGTACGAGGCGTGAGAGCACCCACGCGAAGATCAGGGTTTTCTGACATCACTTCATTGCCGTCTGGGGGACGTGGCGCCTTGCGCCACGTCCGGGTTATGAGCCGTGGGGAAGAAGTGCCGGCTCAGTACTTCTCAAGGACTTCGTTGACATTCATGATGATGTCACCCGCGGCGTCTTCGGCCGAGATCTCGCCATAGGCATATAGCTCCATGGTGTCCTTCAGAATCGAACGTACCTCGGGATGCTCGGCGAAGGCCGAGATTTCGGGGCCGGACGCGTCCAGGACCATGGTGTTGGCTTCGGTCTGAATCGGGACGATCTTGCCGTTATCGGCCAGTTGCTTGTGTGCCACCGAAGACGCTGGCAAGCCGCGCGCCGTCGCCATGGCGGCGATGCCTTCTGGCTCGTTGAGCAGGCAGTTCAGGACCGTTGCCGCCGCTTCCGTGTTGTCGGAGTTCGCCGAGATCGAGAAGACCATCGACGCCTTGCGATAGACGCCGTCATTGTCGGCACCATCTATGCCCAGCAGCCCGGCCGGCACCAACTCGCCCGCGGTGATCGGGTCGGAGTATTTGAAGTAAGTCGAGTCCCATACATAGGTACCGGCGATCTTGCCTGCGGCCCAGTTCGGGTTTTCGTGCAGCTTGATGTTCCCCGCGGCGGCGGCATCCTGCCAGGACGGGGTCACGCCCTTCTCGACCATCATCCCATAGGTCTCGATGGCAGCGACCAGTTCTTCCGCGGTGGGAGCCACGGTCATCGAAGCGTTGTCGACCAGCCCCTTGCCGGTGTTCTGCGCGACAATGTTCTGCATCCACTTGGAGACGTCCTCACCGACGAGATAGAGTGGGAAGTGGTCGTCACCCAGCTTCTTCTTCATCACCGCGGCCGACGCTACAAGTTCGTCCAGCGTTGTCGGCAAGGCGAGGCCGGCAGCTTCGAAAGTGTCCTTGTTGAACCAGTAGATCAGGCCAGTCTGAGAGGCCGGCAACCCGTTGAGTTTTCCGCCGAGGGTGGAGCTGTCTTTTGCAGCGTCGGACCAGCTCGACAGGTCGATGATCTCACTCAGTTCGTTCAGGTCGGCAAAGCCGGTGCCATCGGCGGAAAAAAGCGGTAGCCAGGGCCAGTTCACCTGCATGATGTCGGCCTCGGTGCCGCCGGCCATCCGGGTGGTGAGCTTTTCGAGGTGGCCCGACCAGCCGGTGAATTCCGGCTTGATCACGTGGCCATGCTTTTCGCCGCAGGCCTTGAGGCCGTCCTGGGTGGCCGTGTGGCGGCTGTCTCCGCCCCACCAACTCATCCGGAGTTCGGCTGCGTCGACGCTGAAGCCAATCAAGGCAAGTACGGTTGCAAGTGCTGTTGTCGAACGTTTCATCTATTTCCTCCCATAAGATGCAGACGTTGGTGAAGCTCACTCACCGAGCGAGGCATTGAGCCCGGTTTTCCGGTCGAATACATGGATGGAGCGCGCGATCGGGTGGAACGATAGCCTGTCGCCGGCTTTGGTCGCGCGGTCGAAATGGTCGGATGTCACGACGCAGATGAAGGAATTCCCTTCAATGTCGACATGCAGGTTCACCTCGTGCCCCATGAACTCCACGATCTTCACGACCCCCTCGAAGGCGTTTGGCGTGCCGGGTTCAACCAGTTCGAGATGCTGGGGCCGAATGCCGAAGGTGATGGCGCCGCCGGCATGGGTCAGTCGACGCGCCAGCTCCGGCTCGACGGCGATCACCTGATCGCCCATCCGGATCTTGCCGTCGTCTTCGAGCGACAGCGTGGCCGCCGCGAGATTCATTTCTGGCATGCCGATGAAGCCGCCGACAAAGGCGTTGGCCGGTTTCTGGTAAAGCGTCACCGGGTCGGCCACCTGCATGATGTTGCCGTCTTTCATTACGCAGATCCGGTCGCCCATGGTCATGGCTTCGACCTGATCGTGCGTGACATAGACCACCGTGGCGGAGCGACCTTCCTCCTTCAGGCGCTTGTGCAGATCGGTGATCCGAACACGCATCGAGGCGCGCAGCTTGGCGTCGAGATTGGAGAGCGGTTCGTCGAAGAGAAAGACCTCCGGCGACTTGATGAGCGCACGGCCGACGGCGACCCGCTGGGCCTGGCCGCCCGAAAGCTCCTTGGGAAGGCGGTCGAGCAGTTCCTCGATCTCCAACGTGTGGGACACCTCCGACGTGGCCCGGGCGATCTCGTCTTTGGGGCGGCGCTTCAGGCGCAGGCCAAAATCGAGGTTCCGCGTGACCTTCATATGTGGATAGAGAGCGTAGTTCTGGAAAACCATGGCGATGCCACGCTTGCCCGGGGCGAGATCGTTGACGATTGTGTCGCCGATCTTCACCTCGCCGCCGGTGATGGTCTCCAGCCCCGCGATCATCCTGAGCGTGGTGGATTTCGCACAGCCCGAGGGTCCGACCAGCACCATGAATTCACCGTCTTCGATGTCGAGGTCTATTCCATGCACGGCCTTGAAACCGTTGGGATATGTCTTGTCGACGCTTCTGAGTTGCAAACCAGCCATCAGCCCTTGACCCCTCCTGACGAGATGCCTTCGATGAAGTGTTTCTGTGCGATGAAGAAGACCATGAGCGCCGGCGTGATCGCCAGGACGGACATCGCGAGGATGCGGTTCCACTCGAAGGCTTCCGTGGTGTCGATCGAGAGTTTCAGCGCAAGGCTGATCGGATATTTTTCGACCGAGGAGATGTAGATCAGCGGCCCGAGGAAGTCGTTCATCGTCCACATGAACTGGAACAGGCAAACCGAGATGATCGCCGGTTTCAGGAGTGGGACGACGATGAAGATCAGGGTCTGCAACGTGTTCGCGCCGTCCACGCGCGCGGCCTCTTCCATGTCGCGCGGGATGGCGCGCAGGAACTGGACCAGCATGAAGACGAAGAAGGCGTCACCCGCCAGCGCCGAAGGCACCCAGAGCGGCAGGAAGCTGTCGAGCCAGCCGATATCGCGGAAGAGCAGGTATTGCGGAATGCGCGTTACGACGTTCGGCAGCAGCAGGATCGCGATCAGGGAGGCGAAGAGGATCTTCTTGCCAGGAAATTCGAAGCGGGCGAAGCCATAAGCCACCATGGTTGCCGAAATCGCGGTGAAGAGAACCTTCGGAACGACGATCATCAACGTGTTCCAGAAGAACCGCGCGAACGTATAGGGCGTCGAGGTCTTCCAGCCTTCGATATAGCCGTTGAGTGTTGGCTCTCGGGGGATGAAGCCGGGATTGGCAAAGATCTCCGAATTGGTCTTGAAGGAGGCCCCGATCAGCCAGATCAGCGGATAGAGCATGATCAGGCCGACGCCGGCGAGGATCACATAACGGATCACGGCCGAGATCTTCGCTCGGCGCAGCTGTCGAAGCTGGTGCTCGGTGAGGCCGGAGGCGGCGGCGGAGGTGGTTTCGGGAGTTGTCACGGTCATCGTTCAGCTCCTCTTGTCGCCGGCGTAGTAGACCCACTTCTTCGACGACCAGAAGGCGATGAGTGTCAGCACCATGACGATGGCAAAGAGCACCCAGGCAATGGCCGAGGCATAGCCCATGTCGAAGTTTCGGAACGCCTTGTCGTAGATATAGAGCGGTAGCAGGTAAGTTGATTTGAGCGGCCCGCCCTCGGTTATGATGTAGGGTCCGTTGAACTCCTGAAACGCCTGCACGGTCTGCATGATCAGATTGAAGAAGATCACCGGCGTGATCAGCGGCAGGGTGATGTGGCGGAAGACCTGCCACTGGCCCGCCCCGTCGATCCAAGCTGCCTCGTAGAGGGATTTGTCGATGCTCTGGAGCGCGGCAAGGAAGATCACCATCGCTGAGCCGAACTGCCAGCAGCGCAGCAGCGTGATGGTAAAAAGCGCGTTTGTCGGATCGCCGAACCAGTTGATCGCTTCGATGCCGAAGACGGCCAGCGCCATGTTGACGAGGCCGGTATCGGCGAAGATGTAGCGCCAGAGCACCGCGATGGCGATAGAACCGCCGAGGATGGAGGGCACGTAGTAAGCGGTGCGGAAGAAGTTGATGAACTTCAGCCGGTAGTTGAGGATCACCGCGATGAAGAGTGCGAAGGCGAGCTTCAGAGGTACGGTGGAAAAGACGTAGATCAGCGTGACCTTGAGCGACTTGTCGAAGGTGCGATCCCGGGTGAAGAGCTTTTCGTAGTTCTTGGTGCCGACCCATGTGGGTTCGGACATCAGCGAGTAGTCGGTGAAACTCAGGTAGAAGGAATAGAGAAACGGGAAGGCCGTGAAGATGAGCAGCCCCACGATGTAGGGCATCACATAGGCCAGACCCATGAACCGGCTTTCTCCCCCCATATCAGGCAGCCTCCGCTTTCAGGGTTTCGGGAAGCCAACGCGCGGTTGCGCTCAGCATGTCCTTGAACATCGCGTGTTTCGCGTCCTCGCCCAAGGCGCGAAGTGCGGGTTCGGAGGCAAAAAGCGGGAACAGCGCATCTGTCTGGTCGCCAAGAACCGCCTCGACCAATGCAGTTTGCCGGAGGGCATGATCGGCAGTGATGCGTGTCAGAGCCTCCGGAAGGCGGCCGGAATGGATGGGTTGGATTCCGAGACCGGAGAACAACGCATTCGTCTCGACAATCGTCCCGAGTGGAAGGCCGGCAAGTTGACCGTGGTTCGGCAGGTTGGCATTGCTGACATGCGGTTTCCCGGTCATCAGCCCCTCGATCTGATCAATCAGCGCCTCGCTGGAACGAGTGATTTGGGGCAGGGTGCCCTTGCCACTGGCCCAATCGGCCAGAAGGATCTCCCGCTGCGCCTTCTCCCGAATGCGAAAATCGACCGGTGTCAGCTCAAAGCCCCACTGGTCTGATGTTGTAAGGTAGACCTCCTGCGGCAGGAACTCGGCCAGGTGCCTGTCCCCAGCGGCCGCAGCAACTCCAAAGTGCCGCAGGAGGTCGAACTTCACCCGGTTGAAATCCTCGAATAGCCGCTGCTTCTCGTCGGCAGGGTCTATCGGGGTGTCGCGCCAACCGGCAAGCATGTGAGTTGTGGCCATCTCCCTGTAATCGGGAAGGAGATCCGTACCATGCAGGCTGATTGCGTCAACAAAGGTGAAGTGGTTGATCCCGAGTACGTTCACCTGAACATCCCGGTATGTGTAGCCAGCGCCCGGATGTCGCCGGTTTCCAAGCCAAGCGGCAATCGCGCGAAGCTTCGTGACTTCGTGGCATTCCCCCCAGGCGCGAATGCCCGGATGCACGGCGTAAAGGGTTCCGGTCAGCGCCGACATCGGATTGGTCAGATTGCAGACGAAGGCATCGGGCGCGTGCTCGCCAATTGCCGCAGCGATCTCGGCCACCATGGGAATGGCGCGCAACGCCCGCACAAACCCGCCCGGGCCGACCGTGTCACCGACCGACTGAATGATGCCATGACGCCGCGGGATGTCGATGTCGGCGGACATCGCTTCGAAGGGTCCGGGCAGGATGGAAATGACAACGACATCGGCGCCTTTGAGCGCCAGGCGAAGATCCGGTTCGGCCCGGTAGGCCATCGTCGCACCCGTCTCGGTGGCAAAACGGTTTCCGAGGCGGGCATTGCGCTCTGCGGCCGGTATGTCGATGTCGTATAGCCGAACTTCGCCAGACAAGCCCCCATGGGCCGCCAGGTCCGCCATGAGCGTTGGCGCCCAGTTCAGAGAGCCGCCACCGACATAGGCAATCGTGAGATCCGCTCGAGGCGCGGGAGATGTCGATTTATTGTCAAGTCCAGAAACGTGCATGTTTTTCCCGCGTCGCCACCAACCATCCGGCAGAATCCCTGAGTGTTCCTCGAGATTGGCGCAGTTTCCTCCCAAAAACAGCGTCTGTAGGAGGGGCATTGCCCACTCCAGTCCTGTAATGTCAGTATGTCCGGCAAGAACATTGGTGAGAATGAACGGACCTGCACAAAAGAATGGATAAAAGCGAACATGGCATTCTATCCGGGATTCCTCCCGACGCGTTGAGCGTTCACCTGACGCGATCAACGATCAAGATGCACCACGGTGCAGCTTGGCGGGTCGACAAATCCAACGAAGTTCATGACCTCGTCGTTTGCCTGACAGGCAACGCCGCTTACGAGATCGACGACGATTCGGTCGAGATCGGCCCGGGCGAGGCAATGCTCATTCCGGCCGAGGCCCGGTTCAGGGGACGCCGCATATCCGACAGTCGCTACACGGGAATTGCCCAACACTTCACCCTGAAGCTGTTCGGCAGCGCCGACCTGATCTCGCAAATGGATCTCCGCCACACGGCGCGCCTGTCAGATTGGCACTATCTTGAGCCGCTCGTGCAGCATTACAATGACACCGCCCCCGCGACCTCGACCACTCTCGCACAGCACCATGCCTTTATGGTCATTCTCACATCCTTCATCGGGGATGCCTTCCTGGGTTGGCGCCAGAGCGCCATGGCATCTGTGGAGAACCGGGACGCTCTCTCGTTGCACATCATGCTCCTGGCGGCACGAATTTCGGCAGACCCGATGAACGCCCAGGCAATTCAGGAGGCCAATGCCCGGGTGCCCTACAATCCCGAGTACTTCCGCCGTGCCTTCCGGGAGCGGTTCGGATTCACTCCGCAGAAATTCGTCGAGTTGAAGAAGATGGAGCGCGCGATCCACTACCTTGCCTTGGGACGGACCGTTCAGGAGACCGCAGCGGACCTTGGCTATAGAGATCCGTATTACTTTTCTCGAATGTTCAAGCGTTTCATTGGCGCAAGCCCTTCGTCCTACCGACTTCGCGCTGATGTCAGGCGTCTCAGACAGAATGAACGGTATTTCGAATTGATGGAGTAATCAATTCCTACGGAAGGGAGGAGAGGTGGTGGCGAGATTTCGGGCCAGTTTGGGGAACCCGATCGGACGGGTGCGGTTTGAGTGTTAGTGCATCACTGGGCCCAAGGGGTCAGTCCTGAAACGTCTCAGCTCAGGCAACCCGAAAGGATCTCCAATCAGAGCCACAGGCGAGCCGCTTGCGGAGTCGGCTCGGAACTGGACACAGAATGTCCAGCGCCTGGTTGTGCGCGTGGGGTGGAGGTCAGGCCAAAGGATCAGGCAAAGCGAAGAGCCTTGGAGAGAACAAAAGACGGTGCCGTGAACCGGTATGGCATCCGACGAACGTTCGGGGATTTCCCCGACGAGTATGCATCTGACGGCGACATCTCCGCAGTCATGGGGCACTTCGAGATCAACGGCAGAACCCGCCGCCGACTGTTCGAAGATGGCTCTCCGACAACTGAGACATACAAGAAGAGAAAACTGGCTCCAGTCCGCCGGAGCGGTGACAGTCTGGAGGAGGAATGGTGGCGCCAGATCCAGAAAAACCTCGTTCGACCCCGGTTTGAAGTGAAGTCACTGATGTGGGCAGATGCATGCTTCCAGCATTCTTCAATAAAACATGGCGCATCAGTATCAAAGACAGCCATGTCCATGATGTCCAAGTTACCCGCGAGAGCCCGAATTATCGTTTGGGGTGAATGGGTTGATGGGTGTGGTCGTTCCACCCTCGCGACATGCATATCCTTTTTGTGGAGAAAGTCGGTTGCAACGGCCTTCTTCACGCAGGGTTGATGGATTGCGTGGGGATGTCAGTTGTCTGATATCCCTGCTTTTCGGTTGTCTTCAAATTCAAAGGTCTGGCCGTCCCGGCAATCCGCTACTCGCTCGATGAGGCTGCGCCAGTTTTCGGGCTCTCGGCTCGTGAAGAGCCTAATGGACTGTGTGTTTGCTTCATGGTTTTGGCCGCCAGTGCAGGTGGAAAAGGACCTGAAACTCCTGAATTCCGCGGCTTCAAGCGCGGCGCCATTCTCGGCCACGAACCGCTCGAACTTGTTCTGGCGACCGAAGGTCTTAAGAAAAAACCATGTTCCCGGGGCGTCGTAGTCCAGCCAGAACGCGAACATCATGTCGCCGTCGACCTCGTCGACTTCGAGCCGTTCGACCTCTGACAGGTCGATGGATGTGCGAATGACTCGGTCGCCTTCGCCCTGATCCCGTGCGGCACAATATCCAACGTTGGTGACCACTTTTTGAAATTCGCAATCATCCACGTCGTAGGAGATTTTTGTTTTGCCATGCGCCGGCAAGATCGTTGCTTCAGTGAACGCGTCTGAAAGAGACGGTTCTTGTGCGGCTGCAGGAGTTGCGAGGAAGCAGGCAAGAGTGCAAAACAGAGTGTTTCTCATGCTTTCGGTTCTCCTGGGGGAGATGCTGTTTATGCTCGTAAAAGGGGGCGGGCGGTTGGTTTCCTCCGCGCGATAGAATGGCAAAGTAGCACAGTGAGGGCATACAACGAGTATTGCGCACCGTTTTGCAGAATCACTGAAGCAAGCTTACGCAGGAAATTCGGATTGTTAAATAATTTTAGTAATTTATGGCGAAAGCATTGCCATGTCCATAGCGTGCAAATCACGCGCGAAAGCCCGAATGTACGCCTTGGGCAATCAAGCAGTTGGGGCGCCATGATATTCTGAAGCGCCTTCGGACAGGGTCGGATCAGACCAAAGGCAATCCCGGAACTGGACATTGCTTCAAAAGCGCCTCCGACGCAAAAAGGGAGAGTTCGGTCACGGTTGAAGCATCCCTCAGGAGCGGTTGGGCGTCCGGAACCGGCCTGTCTCGCCCCTCATCGCTCGAAGAACCGACCCGAATTCATGCGACTCCTGGACCGGTGGCTGACAGATGCGCGGCTCGCGCGAACACCGCTCGCGATGCCGCTTCGCCTCAGACCATGTCGCGCGGGATGTCCTCGGCCCAGTTCCGCTCTGCAACAAGCCCCTCCGCATCCCGTGCCACCAGGTTCGCCTCGATACGCCAGACGTCCCGAGAGGCCGTCACGGTGACTGTCGTTTCCAGCTCGGCCAACCAGTCGCCACGGGCGTAGCTCTGTCGCCAGCGGCTGGTGCCGGTGGCGGAATTGGGGTCGTCCGGGTGAATGCGGAAACTGTCGGTATTGGTCGATTGCAGCGTGAGGCCCGTATGCGGATGGGTTTCCAGTCCGGTATCGCTCTCCCGCTCATTGGTCTCGATTCCGGTAAGCATGTCGATATGCCGGTCGCGCCGATAGAAACCGTCGCCATGTGTTGTGCTGACCAGCGGCTCGGCGCTTTCAGACGGCTGGAAGGGGAGGAGATCGGCATCCATGGCGCGGGGCGGACGGAGAGGCAGCACGATCCGGGCGCTTCCGGGGTGGATCACCAGATCCGCGGGCTGCCGGGACGGCCAGATGACCGGCCAGTAGGCGCTGGAGAGGGCGAGGCGGATCCTGTGTCCGCGCGGGATGTGCTGTCCACAGACATTGAGGTGGACCGCCACGGGCTCGGCGTTGCCGGCGGGCATCGGTTCCGGTGCGGCATGGCTCTTTCGGTGGTTCAGGTTGAGCACGCCGTAGCTCAGAAGCGTGGCCCGTCCGTCCGGCGCGACGAGCGAAAGGGTCACGGCGAGATTGGCCTGTGGCGTGGCGCTGGTGATCTCTGCCTCGAAGACGGGGAAGCCGAGCAGCTCCATTTCCTCTTTCATAGGCGGGGTTTCAAACGCGGTCATCAGCCCGGCCTCGCCGGTCTGGTCCAGCGCGCGGTCGGGCACGGCGCCATAGCCGCACCATGTGCCGGCGGTCCAGCCTGCCGTTTCCGGTGAAGCGACGGGAATGGGGTCGGTGCCGGGGGTGTCCGCTAGGGCCCCCTCGGAGAGGTAAAGCATGCGGCTGTCCCGCGCCGCACCGCTCCAGCCGGGTTCGGCCACCCAGCGGCCCTGCCGGTCGGAATAGTCGCCATCCGGCGCAAAGGGCTCGTTGATCCAGGCGCGCAGCATCGGCTCGTCCATGATGCCGGTCTCGATCCCTTTCAGATGCTGGTCCCACCAGCGCAAGCATTCCTGCAGGAAGCCGATCCGCGGCGCGGGCCTGGCGAAATGCGGATATTTATGCCCCCATGGACCAACCAGCCCCTTGCGCGGGCCGGGCAGGTTCTCCAGCAGGCGGAAAATGGCGTTGGGATAGCCGTCCTCCCAGCCGCCCACCGCATAGATCGGGATCTCGATATCGGAATAATCCTCGCAGACCGATCCATGCGCATAGAAATCGTCGCGCCGTTGGTGTCGGAACCAGTCCAGCATCCAGAGCCCGTTCTGCTCGATCCGTTCCAACCACATCTCGCGCCAGCGCGGGCCGACAATGGCCGGATCGGGCGGAGTGTTGGCGATGTTGAAGGCCGTGCCGCCCCAGGCGAGCTTGTCCGTCAGCAGGCAGCCGCCCATGAAATGGATGTCGTCGGCATAACGGTCATCGGTCGAGCAAAGCGTGATCACGGCCGCCAGCGCCGGCGGGCGACGCGCGGCGAGCTGCAACCCGTTGAACCCGCCCCAGCTGATCCCGATCATGCCGACCTTGCCCGAGCACCAGGGCTGCGCGGCGAGCCAGTCGATCACGGCGAGACAATCCACCTGCTCCTGCAGGAGATATTCGCCAAGGCAGACGCCCTCGCTATCGCCGGTCCCGCGCATGTCCACACGCACCCCGGCATAGCCGTGGCCTGCGAAATAAGGATGGGTGAGCTGGTCGCGCGCGACCGTTCCGTCGCGCTTGCGATAGGGCAGGTATTCGAGGATGGCGGGCACCGGGTCCGCCTCGGCATCCTCGGGCAGCCAGATCCGCGCGGCGAGCTTTGTGCCGTCCGGCATCGGGATCCAGCAATTCTCGATCTCCCGTGTCTTGCGGGGAAAATCGGTTCGGACATGGATCTCGGACATTGGCTTTACATCCCGTTGCGCGGGATCACGTGATCCCAGTCGACATGGTGAAACTCTTCTTCGCCATCACGGCAAGTGACCGAGGCGCGCAGGTGAAACTCGGTGGCGCTGGCGGTCATCTCGGCACTGGTCCGGATGGTGACGTCCCAATCCTCGCGGCGAAAGCGGGAGTCCTGTACCATACTGGCGCGGGCGGAGAGCGGGTCCTCGGGGTGAATGCTGTAGATCCGGTCCGAGATATCGCCCATCTCCGTGCCGGTCTCCAGCAGCCGCGAGCGACCGACGGGGCCGAAAACGCCGCCATCGATAAAGACGCGCGAGACGATCTCGCCACTCACAAGGTCGCGCGACACCGTCCGTTCCATGCTGCCTTCATGGGTCTGAATCGAGGCTGGCTTCCGGTCCGACGGTGCGGGTTCTGCGGGCGGGCAGGGCACTTCATTGCCCGTCTCGCGCACGGGCAGGGCGAGGCGGCACGTGCCGGCGGCGAGCGTCAGCGTCACCGGTTCCGGGGCAGGCCAGAGGATCGGCCAGTAGGTGGAGGCAAGCTGCACCATCAGCCGGTGTCCCGGTGCGAGACGGTAGCCGATGGCATGCAGCGGAACGGTGATCTCCATCTCCTCGCCCGGGCAAACCGGGTCTGCGGAGCCGGGGCCATTGCGATGCATCAGGTTGGCGAAGCCGCGGGTGATCAGGGTCTGCGCGCCGTCCGGCGCCTCGTCGACCAGCAGAGCCGCAACGATGCCTTGCGGGCGATCCGCGGCCAGCCGCAGGGTGAGTGCGGGCTGGCCGAGAATGTCGAGCCGCTCGGCGGCAGGCGCGGTCCGGAAACAAAGCGCGCCGCCGGCATCGATCCGGCAATCGCCGGGCATGTCGCCGGGGATGGCGAAGGAGCACATGTCACCGCCGGAGGCGCCGAAGCCTTGCGGAGAGCAGATCGACAGCACCGGGCCGGGTTGGGGCGCGGCATCCATCGTGCCGTCATTGAGCCAGAAGGCCTGCTCGGAAACGTTCGGCGAGGGCCAGCCCGGCTCGCCGACCCAGTCGCCCGCGCGCATGGCCTGATCGCTAACGGGCGGGGCGGAGTCCATGAGGTAGAAGCGCAGCGGCGGCTCCTCCATCAGCCCGGTATCGATCCCCTTGAGCCAGTGGTCCCAGAAGCGCGTCACCTCGCCGAGGAAATCCGCGCGCGGCCCGGGCGCGCCTTCATGCGGATAGAGATGCGCCCAGGGGCCCATCATGACCTTGACCGGCCCCTTGAGGTTTCGGGCGATCCGGAAGGGCGTGTCGCGATAGAGATCGGACCAACCGCCGAAATAATAGACCGGGATCTCGACATCGTCGTAATTCTGCGAGATCGAGCCGCGCCGCCACATCTCGTCCTTGGTCTGGTGGTCGAGCCATTGCGCGGGCCAGAAGCTCATCGAGTCCAGCCGCTCCTTCCACATCTCGCGCCAGCGCTCCCCGACAATGGCCGGGTCCGGCGGGGCGGCGTTGAAGAGCTGCATGATGCTGCCCCACCAGAAATTGTCGCTGGCCAGCGCGCCACCATAGAAGTGGATATCTTCCAGCCAGCGGTCATCGGTGCCCATGACCGGCGCGATGGCTTTCAGCGCAGGCGGCCGCTTGGCGGCGACCTGAAAGGAGTTATAGGCGCCCCAGGATTTGCCGAACATGCCGACATTGCCGTCGCACCAGGGCTGCTCGGCGATCCAGGCAATGACGTCGACGCCGTCCTGGGTCTCGATCTCCGCATATTCGTCCAGCATCACGCCGTCGCTGTCGCCGGCGCCGCGCTGGTCCACGCGGATCGCGCCGTAGCCATGGGCGGCGAAATGCGGATGCATGCTCTCGTCGCGCATCCGGGTCCGGTCACGGCGGCGATAGGGGATATATTCCAGGATGCAGGGCACTGGCGCAGAGCGTGCACCCTCGGGAAGCCAGAGTCGGGCGGCCAGCCGGGTGCCATCCGGCATCGGAATCCAGACGGTCTCGATCACCTCCATCAGGCGGTCCTTTCTTTCGCGGGCGGCGTCGCGCCGGGCGCGAGCGGGAAATGGCAGGCAACCCGTCGGCTGCCCTGGTCTACGATCTCGGGCGCGTCGCTCTGGCAGCGTGGCTGTGCCCAGGGGCATCTTGTGTGGAACTCGCAGCCCGACGGGCGGGCCAGCAGCGAGGGCACCTCGGCGGGCAGGGCAATGCGGTCCTGCGCCTTGTCCGGGTCGGGTTCCGGATTGGCCGAGAGCAGGGCGGCTGTGTAGGGATGGGCGGGGGCGCGGAAGATCTCCTCCGTCGGCCCGCTCTCCACGAAGCGGCCGAGATACATCACCGCCATCCGGTCGGCCACGTGATGCACGACATGCAGGTTATGGGTGATGATCAGCATCGCCACGCCGAGCCGTTCGCGCAGGTCATTGAGCAGGTTCAGCACCTCGCCCTGCACCGAGACATCGAGCCCGGCGGTGGGCTCGTCGGCGATGATCAGCGCGGGGTTCAGCGCGATGGTCCGCGCCACGCCGACGCGGCGCGCCTGACCGCCCGAGAGCTGGTGCGGGAAGCGGGCGGCGAAATCCGCCGTCAGCCCGACAAGCGCCAGCAGCCGCTCGGTCTCGGCCTTGTAGTCGACCTTTTCGCCATGGATGCGGAACGGCTCGGTCACAAGATCTCCCACCGTCATGCGCGGCGAGAGCGAGCCGATCGGGTCCTGGAACATCATCGCCATGCGTCGACGTACCTGTTTCATCGCCGCCCTGTCGAGCCTGTCGATCCGGACGCCCTCGAAACTCACCGTCCCTGCGGAGGTCTCCTGAAGGTGGTTGACCGCGCGCGCCAGCGTGGTCTTGCCCGACCCGCTTTCGCCGACCAGGGCGAAAGTCTCGCCGGGATGGATCTCGAGGCTTACACCGGCGACGCCAAGCACGTCGCGGCGGTTTAGAAAACCGCCGGTGCGAAAGGCGACCTCAAGGTCGCGGACGTCGAGGATCGCGCTCATGTCGCCTCCGCAAGAACACATCGGACAAAATGCCCGTCGCCAAGGGCAAAATCGGGCGGCGGGGCGGCGCAGGCTTCCGCGCGCTGATCGCAGCGGCTGGCAAAGATACAGCCGGCGGGGCGCTGGCGTAGGTCCGGGATCTCGCCCGGGATGGTCGGCAGTTCGCGCTTGCGTTCGGTCTGGCGCGCCGGGTCGCACTCGAGCAGCCGGGCCGTGTAGGGATGGGTCGGGGCGTTGAAGACCTGCCGCGTGGTGCCGCGTTCGACGACCTCGCCGGCATACATCACCACGACATCGTCGCAGAGCTCCGCGATCACCCCGAGATGGTGCGAGATGAACAGCACCGAACAGCCGATCTGCTGCTGCAGGTCGCGCAGAAGCTCGATCGTGGCCACTTCCAGCGTCGCGTCCAGCGCCGTGGTGGGCTCGTCGGCGATCAGCAGTGCCGGCTTCATCATCAGCGCCATGGCGATGGCGATGCGCTGTTTCATGCCGCCGGAGAACTGGTGCGGGTAGCGCTTGAGCGCCGCCTCCGCGTCCGGGATGCGGACAAGGCGCAGCATCTCGACGGAATGGGCATCCTTTTCGGCGCGAGTGAGCTTGCTGCGATACTGGATATTGCGCATCTGTCGGCCAACCGAGAGGACCGGGTTCAGCGCTCCCATCGGGTCCTGAAACACGGTCGAAATACGCTGGCCGCGCAGGGCTTGCATCTCGGTGGCAGAGAGCGTCGTCAGTTCGGCCTCCTCGAAGCCGATGCTGCCGGAGCAGATCCGGCCATTATCGGCCAACAGCCCGAGGATGGCGTTGATCAGCGTGGACTTTCCACAGCCGGATTCCCCGACAATGCCGACAATGCGCTGCTCGGGCACCTCAAAGGAGACATCCTTGAGCGCAAGCAATTCGCCATCTTCGGTCGAGAAGCTGACATTCAGGTCCTGGATCACAAGTACGGTCATCCGCGCCTCTTCAGCCGTGGGTCGAAGACATCGCGCAGCGTCTCGCCGAGGAAGGTGAAGCCGAGCGTGGTCAGGATGATCGGCAGCCCCCCGGCGACGGCGATCCAGGGCGTGTCGCGAATGGCGGTGAAACCGTCATTCAGGATCGCGCCCCAGGACGGTGTCGGCGGGCGAACGCCGAGGCCGAGAAAGCTCATCCCCGCCTCGATGGCGATCACCACGGGAATGTCCATCGAGGCTAGGATCAGCAAGGGGCCGATCACGTTCGGCATGATATGAAAGCGCAGGATGCGGGCGGTGCTGGCGCCCATGCTCTGCGCGGCGGTGACAAACTCGGCGGCCTTCAGCGTCAGCGTCTGGGTGCGGATGATGCGGGCATAGCCGGGGATGTTGACCAGAACGACGACGATGACGACGGAGGTCAGCGAGGGGCCGAAGAGCGTCACCAGAGCCAGCGCCAGCATGACCGTCGGAAAGCTCTTGATGGAGTCGAACAGGAGCAACATCAAATTGTCCAGCCAACGTGGCCCATAGCCGGCGATCAGGCCGAGCATGATGCCGACGACAAGCGAAACGGCGGTAGAGAACTGCGCCACCGAGAGCGCGATCCGCCCTCCATGCAGCACGCGGGAGAAGAGGTCGCGCCCGAGCTGGTCGGTGCCGAGGAGATGCTCGGCGGAGGGCGGCAGGAAACGGTCGCGCGGTGAAATGCGGGTGGGATCGAAAGCGGAGAGCTGGTCGGCGAAGATCGCGCCCCCCACCATCAGCACCACAAGCGCGATGCCGAAGGCCCCGAGCGGCTCGCTCAGGATCCGCCGGAGGGAGCGCATCCAGCTGCGCCTGGTCTCAGAATCGGCTGCGAACACGGGGATCCAGGGCTCCTACGATCAGGTCTGCGACGAGGTTGAAGAGGACGAACAGCACGGTCGTGACCAGCACGGCGCCGGTCACCAGCGGGTAGTTGCGGGTCAGGATGGCGTCATAGACGAGCTTGCCGACACCCGGGCGGGCAAAGACGATCTCGGCGAAGACGGCCGAGGAGACCATCTGTCCGATGCCGATCCCGAGCAGCGTCACGGTGGGCAGGATGGCGATGGTCAGCGCGTAGCGATAGGTGATCATGCGTTCGGGCAGGCCGAAGGCGCGCGCTGTCCGAATATGCTGGGCCTCCAGCACTTCGAGCATCGAGGCGCGCACCATCCGGGCGAGATAGCCGACCCAGCCGATCCCGACCGCGAGCGAGGGCAGGATAAGGTGCAAAAGCTGGTCGCCAAGATCGCCGGGCTCGCCGGCGCCGATGGCCGGAAGCCAGTGCAGCGTGACCGCGAAGATCAGCAGCGCGTAGATCGCCACGACGAAGGAGGGCACGGCGATCACCGCCACCGAGATCACGCCGACGATCCGGTCGGCGAGGCTGCCGCGCTTGACCGCTGCCCAGCAGCCCAGCGGGATGCCGATGGCAACGGACCAGCTCAACCCGCCGGCGATCAGCGCCAGCGTGTAGGGGAGCTGTTCCATCACGACGGTGGAAACCGGGCGGTCGGACAGGACCTCGCGGCCCAGATCGCCCTGCCAGGCGCTGGTGAAGAAGTTCCAGAACTGGATCCAGACCGGCTGGTCCAGCCCCATCTTGATCTTGAGCGCCTCGCGCATCTCCTCGGTGGCGCGCGGCCCGAGGGCGACAGCGGCCGGATCGCCGGGGATCAGGTAGATCATGCAGAAGAGCATCAACATGGCCACCGAGACGATGACCACGGCGAGCCCGAGGCGTTTTAGGGAGTAACTGAGCATGGGTATCGAGCGGCCTTTTCAGGCCGCCCGTCTCGGGTCAGGCAGGTTTGAATTCGGTAAACAGGGATTCCCCATTTGGCTTCAGCCCCGGCTGGATGTCCTCGCGATGGATCGCGCCGACGACCTCATGGGTGAGGAAGACATATTGCCCGCTCTCATCCATCAGCGCCTGCATCTTCTTGTAGATCTCGTCGCGCTTGGCGAAGTCGCCCTCGACAAGGCCCTGCTCGTGCAGCGCCTTGAATTCCGGGCTGTCGAACCGCTCCCAGTTCCAGACGCCGACCTGTTCCGGTGTGAACCAGACGGTGGCCCAGGACGGGTCGGGCTGCATGGAGAAGCGCCCGAGGATGAGCTGCAGCTTGTTCCAGTAGTCGTCATCCTTGGAGCCAAGGCTCCAGAAGGTGCCGGAATCGTTCTGCTTGATTTCACAGTTGATGCCGATATCAGCGAGATTGGCCTGGATGACCTGTGCTGCCGTGAGGCGTTCGGACTGGTTGAGGATGTCCAGCGTCACGGTGAGGTTGCTCGCACCTTCCTGCTCCAGCAGCGCACGGGCCTTGTCGGGGTCGTAATCATAGGTCACGGCATCGCGGTTGCCCGGCATGCCCGGCCCGATGATCCCGTTGCCCACACTCGCGGCGCCGTAATAGGCGGCATCCACCACCAGCTCCCGGTCGACAGCGTGCTGAATGGCGCGGCGGATATTGGGGTTGGTGAAAGGCTCGGCATCCTTGTTGATGCCCATCCAGACATAGGCCAGCGAGGGCTTCTCCAGCACGACGGAGCCTGCCGGTGCGCTTTCCTTGAGGCGCGGCAGCGAGGAGACGGAGGTCCAGGTGTAGTCCAGATCGCCCGCCTCAAAGCCGCGCTCGGCGGTGGCCGGGTCCTCGATCGGGATGATGTGGATCTCCTCAAACCCACCGGGCTCATGCGCCCAGTCGGGGTTGCGGGTCAGGATCGTCTTCTGCTTGGGCTGCCAGTCGGTCAGCAGGTACTGGCCGGATTGCGCCACCGGCTTGGTGGTGATCTTCTCGCCCAGCTCCTCCATCGCTTTCCTGGAGAGGATGCAGGAGGCCGGCGTCGGCAGAGTGGTGGCCCAGAGCGGCACGAACTTGTTCTTGAGGTGGATCAGGCCGGAGAGTTTATCCTTGACCTCGACCTCCTTGAGCGCGCCCCAGTCGCCGGCATACGGGCTCTCATTGGCCGGATCGGCAATGCGCTCGATGGAGAATTTCACGTCTTCGGCGGTCATCTGGCCATAACCATCCGTGAAGCCGATATTGTCCTTGAGCTTGAAAGCGACGGTCAGGTCGTCGAGCTGCTCGATCATGTCGACCGCGATCGGCTTCCAGTCCCAGACATCGCCCGGCTTCGGCGCGGTGAGCGGCGCGAAGATCGCAAGGCAAATGTCGAGCTCCGGTTGGGCGAGGCGATAGGCGGGGTCGAGGATCTGCAGGTCGGAATAGCTGCGCACCGTCAGCACCTTGCCGTCCTGCGAGATCGCCATGCGCGGCGCGGCCATGGTTGCGGCTCCGAAGGCGCCTGCCGCGGCGATGAAAGATCGCCGGGAAAGTCCGTTTCTGGAATGCTGGGTCATGGGGGTGGCGCTCCTCTGGTCAGGTCCTGTCGGTTTTGCGCCTAACCCTTGATCCGCATCTGGGCGGAATGAAAAGGGGCCGAAGGCGCATCTCTCCGAATAGAGCGCGGCGCCGACAATCTAGGCGGATTGTCGGTTATATGCACTGAAAATACACAATTGGCAAACCGGTCGGGGCGGCCGCCCAATCTCTGAAGAATTCCATCTAAGGATATATTTTAAGATGATTCTGTCCAGTGAATTGACAGTTTCTCTCATAAGTGTCGTGACCTAAAAATGTACTCTGGAAGTGTATTAAGTCAACGCGGGTCGTCGGGCCGGATTGACCGCACAGAAATGCGGGATCGTCCACGCTTGCCGACCACGCTGCTCAATAGTTCCAGAGTGTTCCGTCCTGCAGCCGCGCGACCGGCAGGCTGCCGGGTTCGTAACTGTAGCGCTGCGCCTCTTCCTCGTTGAAATCGACACCAAGTCCGGGAGCGTCGCTGACATGGAACAGGCCGTCCTCCAGCCGGTGTTCGGAGGGGAAGAGCGCGTCGCATTCGGGGGTGCCGAGGACGAGATACTCCTGGATGCCGAAATTCGGTGCCCAGACATTGAGATGGCCCTGCGCGGCCATGCAGAGCGGCGAATGGCTCGGCGCGCCGTGGAACCCCGTGCGGACATTGTGCATCCCGGCGAGATCGGTGATGCGGCGGGCATGTGTGATGCCACCGGCATGGGAGACGGCGACGCGGATGAAGTCGATCAACTCGTTCTCGATCAGCTTGTTGCAGTCCCAGATCGAGTTAAACACCTCGCCAATCGCAATCGGCACCGTCGAATGCTGTCGGACCAGCCGCAACGCATCCTGATCATCTGCGGGCGTCGGGTCCTCTAGCCAGTAGAGGCGGACCGGCTCGACCTCCTTGGCGAACTCCGCCGCCTCGCGGGGAAGAAGGCGGTGATGCACATCATGCAGGATCTTCAGGTCCGGCCCGAAGCGGGCGCGGATCTCTGCCAGCGCGCCGGGCATGTAGCGCATGTAGAGATCGGTGTCCCAGATCTCCTCATTCGGAATGATGCCGCTGAAATCGGTGATGTAATTGCGGTTCTTGCCCTTGCCTTCGGCCACGCCATAGCTCGCCGAGGGCATTCCGGGGATACCGCATTGCACGCGCACGGCCTTGTAGCCTTGCTCGATATAGAAGGAGATGGAGTCCATCAGGTCCTTCAGATCGGAGCCGGTGGCATGGGCATAGACCAGCGCACCCTCGCGGCTCTTGCCACCAAGGAGCTGATAAAGCGGCATATTCGCCAGCTTGGCCTTGATGTCCCAGAGCGCGACATCGACCGCGCCGAAGGCCAGCATCGCCAGCGGGCCACGGCGGAAATAGGCGCCACGATAGAAGAACTGCCAGATATCCTCGCTATTGCGCGGATCCTTCCCGATCAGGTTGGGGACGATATAGTCGCGCAGATAGGCGGCCGTCAGGGTCTCGCGGCCGTTGATGGTGGCGTCGCCGAGCCCGTAGATTCCCTGATCGGTCATGATCTTCAAGGTGACGTAATTCTTGCCGGGGCCGCCGACAAACACTTTGGCATCGGTAATCTTCATGGGGCGGGTCTCCGTCTCGAAGGGCAGGGTTGGTCGTGCAGGGCGCGCCGGCTGGCCGGTCCTCTTCAGTCAGTCCGTGGCCTGCACAAGGCCGGCAATATCTGTCCAGTTGTCATTCTTGCGGATCAGGTCGATGAGCTGCTGATATTGGCTGCCTTCCCGGAAGGTTGGATAAGCTTCGACGGCTTTTCCCTTGATATCAATGACGAATTTCTCCGCAAGGTAGTGCCAGCATTTCTCGGTCTCGCCCTCGACATCGGCGATGGACGCGGCAATCTCGGCCGGTACTGTCAGCGCTTCCCATTCCTTGCTCTCGCCGTAGAGATAGAGCTGGCCGCTGCCGTAATGACCCTTGATATAGATCGCGCCCTTGCTGCCATAGAAGACGATATGGTCTTCGTTGAAGCGCGGCACCAACCCGCCATGCTTGAACAGGACAGAGACCGGCTTTGCGGCCAGCGGACTCTCGATCTGTGCCATCACCGTGTAGGACCATTCGACATTGCTCTCGCCCCATTCGAGCGCGGGATCGTCGAGATCCTCGGGGATGAAGTTCCGCCGGGTCATGAAATTGTGCACGCCCTCGACGATCGGCGCGCGGCCGAGATCGTCCCGCACCTCGCCGATGATCGACAGCAGCCTGTCGCCGATCACGGAGGAGACGATGGAGAGCGTGTGGGTGAAGTTGTTGTTCAGCCGCCCGCCGCCATCTTCCTTGCGATGCGACCATCCGAAGGGGATGTTCCGCTCCAGGTTGAAATGCGAGATGCATTCGACCTCGGTCGGTTCGCCAATCGCGCCCGCCGCGACGAGCTGTTTCGCATGCAGGATGCTGGGCGTGTAGCGGAAGCTGGCGGCATAGGCGGTCTTCACGCCTTTCGCCCGGGCCAACTCATAAAGCTCGACGGCCGTTTCGCCGCTCTCGGTCATCGGCTTGTCGACGAAGACATGGCAGCCGGCCTCCAGAGCCTGCTTGATCGGCAGGTAATGCGCGCCCCCCGGTGTCGCGATGGAGACGATATCGGGGCGACAGGCGTCCAGAGCCGCCTGCCAGTCGGTGCCGGAATAGGGGATGGAGAGCCTCTCGGCCACCTCCGCGACGACATGCGGTGTGCGTCCGACCATGCCCACGACCTCTGCGCCGGCGCCGCGAAAGGCATCGGTATGCCCCTCACCGGCAAATCCTGTCCCGGCGATCAGGACGGTCGGCTTGCGCTCCCCCGGGACAGGGGCGGCATCTTGGGAGGGGGTGGTCGGCATCGAGGGGTTTCCTTGCGGTTCGAGTGGAGTCTGTGGAGAGCCCCCGCCCTGTGCGGGCGGGGGCGACAGCCTTGTGTCAGCCGCCATATTGGCGCGTATAGGCCGCGTTCATGACCTCGATCACCTGATCGTAGCCCATCTTGTTCACGGTCGCGATATAGGCGTCCCAGTCGGCTTCGATATCGCCGGTGCCGAGCACCCAGGCCTGTTGCCGCTCCAGCATGTACTGCTCGATCGACGGCCAGTACTTGTCATAGACGGCCTGCTCGTCCTTGTTGAAAGCAACGCCGAGGAACTGGTCGACCAGAAGATCGTGGGTGTCGTACAGCTCTATCCCGTCGCGGGCGGCCTGCGCCGTCCACTGCCATTCATAGCGATAGTCCTGCCAATAGCCCTTCTTGATCTGCGCGCCGAGTTCCCAGAGCTGACTGTTGACGGGGCGGTCGCTGTTCAGAACCTCGGGCTTGAAGACCGGTTCGCCATCGACCATGTCCCAGGTCTCGCCTTCGACACCGAAATTGGACAGCAGACGGCCCTTCTCGGTGAACCAGAAATCGAAATACTTGATCGTTTCGACCTGGTGCTTGTTGGACGTGCTGATCGCCCAGCCATCGGGTTTGACCGGGATGCGGCGATGCTCTTCCATCCGGACACCACTGACGGATGCGGGCGGCAGGAAGGGAACGAAGTTGAAGCCGTCGATCTCGTCGGAAAGCGCGGCATTGTAGCCGGAGGTGGAGGCGAACCAGTCATGGGTCAGCCCGCCGAGATCTTCCGACAGCAGGTATTCGCGCGCCGAGGTGCCACGGGTGAAGATTTCCGCGTCGACCAGCCCTTCGGCATACCATTTTGCAAGATTGGCCAGCCCGGTGCGATAGCCTTCCTGTGTGTAGGGATGCACGATTTGATTATCCGCCACCATGAAGTCATGCGCCGTGTCCGAACCGGAAGACCGGCCGTCCCAGAGCGTGACCATCCGGATCATCTCTTCCCAGTCGCGGGCGAAGAAGGGAACCTCGTCCTTGGTGCCGTTGCCGTTGGGATCCTGGTCGCGGAAGGCCACGAGCACCTCGTAGAGCTCGTCCACATTCTGCGGCCGGTCCAGCCCCAGCTTGTCCAGCCAGTCCTGGCGAATGAAAAAGGCGCGGCCGTATTTTCCGTCCGGCAGATAGGGGATGTAGTACATGTTGCCGTCATAGGCCGAGATCGACGCCTGCAGCTCGGGGCGCTCGTCGAAGAAAGCCTTGATGTTCGGCGCATGTTCCTCGATCAGATCGTTCAGCGGCACGAAGGCGCCCTGAGGGCCGAACTCGTTCACGGCCTGCTTGAACCGCTGGGCGCCGACGATATCCGGGAGGTTGCCGCTGGCGAGCAGCAGGTTCATCGCCTCGCCGGATTCCGTGGTGTTCTTGCCGACCGTCTTGTCGATCAGGTGGATATTGGTCAGTTCGCGCGCGGCCTGCTCGACCGGGTAATCCTCATCATAGCCGCGGGCGCGGTCCCAATGCATGTGGATCGTGAGCTCAAGCGGCTTGTCGACAATCTTGTAATCGTCTTCGGCCCAGGCCGGGGCCACCGTGGTCAGCGCCGACGTGGCGAGCGCAAGGGCCGTAAATCTCGTAAATCGCATGGTTACCTCCCAGTTTTGGTCTGCGATGTCGGGGGTCATTCCCGCACTCCTCCGTGCGGGGATGATTTCGTTGCAAAGCCGACGTCAGGTCGGCTCGGGCATTTCTATGAAGCCAAGCATGCGCTCGTCCCGGACCAGCAGGCTGATCTGGTGATCGAGATCGCCAATATGGGTCCGCAGCGCCGCTTCGGCACGTTCGGGATCACCGGCGCGGATCGCTTCGGCGATGGCTCGGTGTTCTTCCAGCACAGTCGGTACCCGCAGGATCCGGTTGAGCCGCCGGATATGCCGGGCGCGGTTGACGTCAAACTGCGTGCGTCGTGCGGTCGTCCAGGCATCAACATACCCCGCCATCACGAAAAGCTGCCGATGGAACGCCTCGTCGAGATCGAAGAACCTCTCGTAATCCTCGGATGCGAGCGCCTCTGTCTGGCGCGACAGGAGGGTTTCAAGCTCCTGCAGGCCGACTTGCAGCGCGATGCCGGACGCCGCGTTGCGCACCGCTCCGATCTCGAGATGCAGCCGGATAAAGCAGGCGGTCCTGTAGCGGTTGATCGAGATCTTGGTCACATAGGTGCCGCTTTGCGGAACAATTTTTACAAGTCGGATCTCGTCGAGTCGAATCATGGCCTCCCGCACAGGGGTCTTGCTGGCCTTCAGCGCGGCCGCGATTTCCTTTTCCGAGAGCCGTTGGCCGGGGCGTAGCCGGACCGAGACGATAAGCTCTCGCAGGATGTCGAAAATCTGGAAAGTGATATTCTTTTCAAGATCAAGGGTTGCGTCGGACAGGAGCTGCGTCACCGAGGCAGACCCGGAAAGATCTTCGGAAATGTGCTTGGATTGCGCCTGCATGACCTCTCCGCTGCTGAACTATAGGGGCGGAACAAACCGCACTGGATCAGTTGATATACCTGATTGGGCATATTGATATATCAATTCCCGCGGAAAGAAAGAGCAAATACAGACAACATTGCCAGCGCGACGAAACGGCCTCTCCACGCTGCCGCAGGATGGAAAGGCAGCAACTGATCGCCGCTTGACGCGGACGGCTCACCACATGGGTCAGTGAAGCGGGCGCTGTCAGGATATGCCCAACCGGCGACAACATCGTCCCGGGGCCACGCAGCTTACGACGCGCGTCGTATGTCCTCGGCGCCAACAAGGCGTGCAAGACGCCGGAGCTCGGCTTCCAGCCTCTCCTCCCGCGCCGCTGTCCAGCGAATGCCGGGCTCGGGCCAGAATTTCAGCACGTCTAGCCGTGCCGCGCGGCGATCTGCCTTGATTTCGATCCGACCGGTGAACCGCAGCCCCTCGAGGATCGGGTAGACATAATAGCCCCAGTGCCGCTTTGCCGCTGGGGTGAACATCTCGTTGCGATAATCGAAGCCGAAAAGGCGCTGCAGCCGGGCGCGGTCGCGGATCACCGGGTCGAACGGGTTGAGAATGCGCGCTCGGCTGCCGGGCGAGGGCAGAGCGGCCACTCGGTCCTCGATATCGGCTGGTGCAAGCGCGGGCAGCCAGTCGCCCTGCGCGGTTTCGATCTCGACTGCCCGCAAGCCGTCCTGCCCATCGACCCAGCCCAGCACCTCGACCCGGCCCACCGCGTCCCAGAAGCGCTGAATCTCGCCAGAGGTGGCGAAGCCGAGCCGGTCCAGGGCGGCGCCGCAGAGCCAGTCGATCTGGCGGGACTCGTCGAGGCGGGTTGCGCGCAAGTCGGCCGGGAAGACACGCTCTGCGAGGTCGTAATGCTTGGTGAAGTTCTTCCGATGACAGGTCGCCAGCTCGCCGCAATACCACATGTAATCCAAAGCCAGCTTGTGCGGCGGCCGCGCCCACATCTGGCCGGGATTGGCGGACTTGCTGTCAAAGGCCTTGGTCGAGAGCGCGCCTTCCGAGGCGATACGGGCCTTGATGGCGGCGCGGGCATCGGCGTCGGGCAGCCCTTTGAACCAGCCGGCGCGGTCGAGCTGTTCCTGTTTGCGGCGGAACTGGCGCCGCCACATCGGCAGGAATTCCATCGGCAGCACGGAGGCATCATGGGTGAAATGCTCGAAGACCTGCCGTGCGCGCAGCAGCCGGTCGAGCATCGGTTCGCGATAGCTCTGGTTGCGGCTCCACAGGATATGGTGATGAGCGCGGGAAACCGTCTGGATCGTGTCGAGCTGGACGAAGCCGAGCTGACGGATGATCTCCATCACCTCCGGCGCCGGACCGGGGGCGCGGACCAGCCCCTGCGTTCTCAGCCAGAGCGACCGGGCGGTGCGGTTGTCGAGACGCAGGGCAGGGGCGTTGGTTTGGGGCACAGGGGAGGCTCGGGATGTTGTTGAAGCTAGGCAGGCGTCGGATCAGAAAGGCCGGAAATGCCGGATTGGTCAACCGGGCGGTTGCGATTGACCTTGCTGGCGGAGTCGGCATGATCGCCCCATGCGCCTGCCGGCCCCTGGAGAGAAAAGTTGGATATTCGCCCCGTTCCCGCGCTGCCCGATGGCCCGTTTCGCTTCATCGCGCTCGATGTGGAGACAGCCTGCTCGGACAGTGCCAGCCTCTGCCAGATCGGCCTGGCCTGCGTCGCACCGGAGGGGCGGATTGCGGGGTGGTCCTGCCTGATCGATCCGGAGACTCGCTTTGACCGGTTCAACTCCGAGCTGCACGGGATCGATGCGCGGGCGGTGGCCGAGGCGCCCCGGTTTCCGGAGGCCTGGGAGGCGCTGCTGCCACTGCTTCGGGTCCACCATCTTGTCCAGCACAGCAATTTCGACCGCCGGGCCATCGAGGCGGCGTGCAAGGCCTATCGGCTGTCAGCGCCGGATCTGAGCTGGTCCGACAGCGTGAAGATCGCGCGACGGGCCTGGCCGGAATTCCGCGGCAATGGCGGGCACGGGTTGGGGCATCTCAAGACCGCGCTCGGGCTGGAGTTCGACCATCATGACGCGGGCGAAGATGCCCGGGCAGCAGCGGAGGTGGTGCTGAAGGCGGAGACGCGCCTCGGGCTAGGGTTCGAAGAGATCGCGGGCACGCGCGGCAAGGCGCAGATGTCTTTTCTGCTGGGGTGAACCTGTTTCATGTGTTCGGCCCGTGGGGAGGAGGGGGCTGCGAATTCGGGAGGAACGGCAGCACTCGGGTCGTTCTTTGCGGTCAGAGCCGCCGTTTGATGCGCGAGGCAAATGGTGCACCGAAAGCCGGGCCAGCGCCTGCCCGTGGGCTGGCGCTGCTGCGGTTGTGCTCACCACTTTATCCCGACCAGATCCGAAAAAGCTCAATACGTTGCGCTTGCCTCACCAAAGCGCCAGCCCGCCGGGACGGGCAGGCGCTGGCCCGGCGGCCTTCGGACTTGGTTCCGGGCCTCGGGCGCTTTGCTCCAACGTCCCTGGCCAGCTCGAAACGACCCGTACCGCCTCATTTCTTGCGCATAGCATCCCGCAAGGCTGCGCCAAACGCGCCGTCGTCGCCGCCGCCCTGACGCGGTGCGGGCTTGGTTTTCGGCCCGCCCTGAGGCTTTCCGCGAGGGTGTTTGCCCGGTTGCGGCCGCTCGCCGCCACGCGCATTGCCTGGTTTCGCATCCTTGCGCATCGACAGCCCGATCCGCTTGCGCGGGACATCGACCTCCATCACCCGAACCCGGACCACGTCACCGGCCTTCACGACCTCATGCGGATCCTTCACGAAGCGGTCCGCAAGCTGCGAGACATGAACGAGCCCGTCCTGGTGCACGCCGATATCGACGAAAGCGCCGAAGGCGGCGACATTGGTCACGGTGCCTTCGAGCGACATGCCCGGCTTGAGATCGGTGATCTGCTCGACCCCATCGGCAAAGCTGGCCGTCTTGAACTCGGGGCGCGGATCGCGACCCGGCTTGCCAAGCTCCGACAGGATGTCCTGCACCGTCGGTAAGCCGAAATCGCCGGTAACGAAATCTTCCGCCCGGAGCGTGTTCAGCCGTGCCTCATCGCCCATCACCGAGCGCAGATCCCGCCCGCAGGCCGCCACGATGCTGCGCGCAACATCATAGGCTTCGGGGTGCACGGAGGACGCGTCCAGCGGTTCCTTGCCGTCGCGAATGCGCAGGAAGCCCGCGCATTGCTCAAAGGCGCGGGGGCCGAGACGGGCCACTTTCAGCAGCGCCTTGCGCGAGGCAAAGGCACCATTCGCGTCCCGGTGCGACACGATATTCTCCGCCAGCACCGGCCCGAGCCCCGAGACCCGCGCCAGAAGCGGCGCCGAGGCCATGTTGAGATCGACCCCGACCGCGTTCACCGCATCCTCGACCACGCCGTCCAGCGCGCGCGCCAGCCGGAACTGGTCCACATCATGCTGGTACTGCCCGACGCCGATCGCCTTGGGCTCGATCTTGACCAGCTCGGCCAGCGGGTCCTGCAGGCGGCGCGCGATCGAGACGGCGCCCCGCAGGGACACGTCCAGCCCGGGGAATTCCTTCGCGGCCAATTCGGAGGCGGAATAGACCGAGGCGCCGGCCTCGGAGACCACGACCTTGGTCGGCTTGGGGGCCGGCAGGTCGCCCAGCAGTTCTGCCACCATCCGTTCGGTCTCGCGGCTCGCCGTGCCATTGCCGATGGCGATCAGATCGACCCCATGCGCCCGGATCAGCCGCGCCAGCGTTGCCTGCGATCCGCGCAGGTCATTCTTCGGCTGGAAGGGATAGATCGTGTCCGTGTCCAGCACCTTGCCGGTCGCATCCACCACGGCCACCTTGACGCCGGTGCGGATGCCGGGATCGAGCCCCAGCGTGGCCCGAGGTCCTGCCGGAGCTGCGAGCAGCAGGTCCTTGAGATTGCGCGCGAAAACGCGGATGGCCTCGTCCTGGGCCTGGCTGCGCATCTCGCCCATCAGGTCCAGCAGAAGGCTCAGAGAGAGCTTTGTCCGCCAGGCCCAGCCAGCGACCTTGCGCAACCATATGTCGCCCGCGCCTTCGCCATGCGTCTCCAGCGCGGCACAGACCATGGCCTCGACCTTCGGCAGATCCGTTTCCGGATCCGGGCCGATTTCCAGCCGCAGGATGCCCTCGTTGGAGCCGCGCAGCATGGCCAGCGCCCGGTGGCTCGGCACGTCGGCCCAAAGCTCGCGATGGTCGAAATAGTCGGAGAACTTGGCCCCCTTGGCCTCCTCGCCCTCATTGACACGCGATGTGAGATAGGCGCGTTCCTGCAGGAAGCTGCGCAGAAGGCCAATCAATTCCGCATTCTCCGCCAGTTCCTCGACAACGATGTCACGGGCGCCGTTCAATGCTGTCCTGGTGTCGGGGAGTTCCTCGCCGAGATAGCCCTCCGCCAGCGTTTCGGGCTGTGCGGCGCGGTCGGCCCGGATGGCCTCGACCAGCGCGCCGAGACCGCGCTCGCGGGCGATCATGGCGCGGGTGCGCCGCTTGGTCTTGTAGGGGAGATAGAGGTCTTCGAGGGTCGATTTCGTGTCCGCCTTGACGATTTTCGCCTCAAGATCGTCGGTCAGCTTGCCCTGTTCGCGGATCGTGTCGAGGATGGTCTTCCGCCGACCCTCCATCTCGGTGAGATAGGACAGCCGCTCCGAGAGATCGCGCAGTTGGGTGTCGTCCAGCCCGCCCGTCACTTCCTTGCGGTAACGCGCGATGAAGGGGACGGTTGCTCCTTCGTCCAGCAGGCCAACCGCGGCGGTGACCTGTTGGGGGCGGGCGCCGATCTCGGTTGCGATGGTGCGATTGATGCGGGCGGAAATCTCGGGAGTCATCTCTATCCGTCTGTCAGGTCAAACAAATTCCGTGCCCTCCGGTCTCCGAAGGGAAAGAAGCCCGGCGAAACGCCGGGCATCCTGCTCATGTCATGCGCCGCCTGGTGCGGATCAGAACGGGATCTCGTCATCGATATCGCCGCCGCCGCCGGAGGGCGCGCCTTGCCCGCCACCGAAGCCGCCGCCCGACTGGCCACCCCCGCCGCCGCCATAACCACCACGGTCTTCATAGCCGCCGCCACCGCCACCGCCGCCGCCCTGGCCACCGCCATAGCCGCCTTCACCGCCGCCACGGGCGTCGAGGAGGGTCAGTTCGCCCTTGTAGGGACGCAGGACGACCTCGGTCGAGTAGCGATCCTGCCCGGACTGGTCCTGCCATTTGCGGGTCTCGAGCTGGCCTTCAAGATAGACCTTGGAGCCCTTGCGCAGATATTGCTCGGCAATGCGGGCCAGCGGCTCGGAGAAGATGGCCACTGAGTGCCATTCCGTCTTTTCCCGGCGCTCGCCGGTATTGCGGTCCTTCCAGTTCTCGGAGGTTGCAATCCGAAGGTTGCAGACCTTGCCGCCATTCTGGAAGGTGCGCACTTCCGGGTCTCGACCCAGATTGCCCACCAGGATCACCTTGTTCACCGATCCCGCCATGCGGCTCTCCTTTTTCTTTCGGGCGCCCGGATGCGGCGCCGATTCCGGTTGGAGCCAGACGCTACACCAGCTTGTCTCGGGGCAAAACCGCCTATTTCCCGCAGGGCCGCGCTCGAGGCTGGCTTCGCCGGCGAATTTCCCTATACTGCGCGGCAATGATAAACGGTGCTGGGGCGATTTTTATGTGCGGGCGCGACGGGACAAGGCTGGTTGCCGCCATTCTGGCGGTGAGCGTTGCCACTTCGGGCGCGGCGCTTTCGGAGACCTCCGTCTCGTCCAAGGCGCGCACGAAGCTCTTCGCCTCCCAGACACGCCTGCTCGACCAGCGCGCATCCAAGCAATATTCCCATTCCACACGTCTGCAGCCGCCCTCGGCCAAGGCTGCTGTGTCGGCGGCCTCGATCCCGTCTTATGGCGGGCGCTACAGGGGGCCGTATCTGAAGGTCGCCAAGGATGCCGCGCGGCGTCATGGCGTGCCGGAAGACCTGTTCCTGCGGCTGGTGCAGCAGGAGAGCAACTGGAAGGTCAAGGCGAAGTCCCACAAGGGGGCGATCGGACTGGCGCAGCTCATGCCTGGCACCGCGGCCACTCTCGGGGTGGACCCCAACAAGCCCAGCGAAAATCTCGAAGGCGGGGCGCGTTATCTCAAGCAGATGTACAACAAGTTCGGCAACTGGCGGCTTGCGCTTGCGGCCTATAACGCGGGTCCTGCCGCGGTCGAGAAATATGGCGGGGTGCCACCCTATCGGGAAACCAAGAATTACGTGAAGAAGATCCTGGGAAGCTGAGCCAGCCCCGGGTGATGCCCGGACTGCCTGGTGTTGTCTTCGGGTCGGGAGGCCTTTGGCCGCGCGTGCCACGCCGGCACCATGAGCCCGTATATTTCAGCGTGTTGCACAAAGCTCAAAGTAAAAGCTCTCCGCGATGGAAACGTGTCTCGTCAGCTCCGCCGCGCGGCCATAGCCCAGACAATCACAAGGCCGGCGCAGAGCAGCACATTCATATTGGCGAAGGTCAGGCCGAGGAAAGAAAAGGCGATCTCGTCGCACAGGACCAGCCCGCCGTCGAAATCGGTGCTGAGCAGATCGGCGCCAGACAGGCCCGTGAGGTCGCCGGCACCGCCGGTGCAATCGGACGGTCCATCCCAGAGCTTGCGCTCCACACCGCTGTGATAGACGGAGAGGAGCATGGCGCCAAAGGAGATCAGCCCGCCAAGCGCCGGCAGGAGGCGCCCCGGGACATAAAGCGCCAGCAGCCCAACCGCGATCAGCACCCAATGCGGGTAGCGTTGCAGCAGGCACAGGTGGCAGGGCTCGATCCCGAAGACATGCTGAGACAGGTAGGCACCGGCGAGCGCCAGCGCGGAGGCCGCCACGGCCAGCCGGATCAGGAACACACGGTTCATAGGAATTTCACCAGATAGAAGCTGCCAAAGAGCAGCACGCAAAAGATGATTGTCAGTGTTCCGAGGCGCTTCTCGATAAAGTAGCGGATCGGTTCGCCATATTTCCACAGCAATGTCGCGACGAGGAAGAAGCGGCCGCCACGGGCGATGATCGAGGTCACCATGAACGTCCAGAACGGCATGCCGGTCCAGCCCGACATGATGGTGATGACCTTGTAGGGGAAGGGGGTCAGACCGGCGACCAGCACCGCCCAGAACCCGTAATCGTTGAAGCGCTCGTTGAAGGCTTCGATCTTGTCGGCCTTGCCGAGGCTTTCGAGGATCGGCTGACCGATCTGTTCGAAGGCGAACATGCCGATCGCGTACCCCAATATGCCGCCCAGAACCGAGGCCACCATCGCGACTCCGGCGATCAGGAAAGCGCGGCGCGGTGTGGCCAGGATCATCGGGATCATCAGCACATCCGGCGGGATGGGGAAGAAGGAGCTCTCGATGAAGGCAACGGCCGCAAGCGCCCAGAGGGCGTATTTTCCGGCGGCAAGAGAAATCGTCCAGTCATAAAGTCGACGTATCAATGGTCTTCATCCCGTTTGATCTTGTCCGCACACATCACGCGCGCGCCCTCGGGTCAAGCGGCAGGGAGGCGGAAGTGATGGCCTGGGTGGCGCGACGGTCTCATGCCGCCGCTCGCTTGCGCGCGTCAGGATTGACCGGTTTTGCCGCGTTTATCCGCCTGTCGAGCCGCAGATCGGGGGCCGCTCGCGCTCTGCGGTGGCGCGACGCGTCTTTCGGTTGCTGGCGGGCGCCCGGTAACATCTTGGCGAGCCCGCGCCGGGCGGGACGACATCCGCCATTCTCGCGACAACTCGCGGGTATCTGGGTCAGAATACCCATATCGATGCCGGGCGATCCGGGCGGGCGAGCGGCAGTGTCGCGGTGTCAGATGTCGAGCTCGACCCAGATCGGGACGTGATCGGAGGGCTTGGGCCGGTTGCGGATCTCCTTGTCGATCCGACAGTCGACGAGCCGGTCGGCGGCCTGCGGGGTCAACAGGAAATGGTCGATCCGTATGCCGTCATTCCGGTCCCAGGCGGCGGCCTGGTAGTCCCAGAACGTGTAATGTCCGGGACCGTGGCTGCGGGCGCGGAAGGCTTCGGTAAAGCCAAGATTGACGATCTCGCGAAAGGCGCGGCGGCTCTCGGGGCGTGCCAGCGCATCTTCCTGCCAGACCTCGGGCCGCGCGGCGTCCTCGTCGAGCGGGATGACATTGTAATCGCCGGCCATCAGCGCCGGTTCTTCCTGTTCCAACAGCAACTGCGCGCGCGCCTTCAGGCGTTCCATCCAGGCGAGCTTGTAGTCGTATTTCGGCCCGGGGCAGGGGTTGCCATTGGGCAGGTAGAGCCCGCAGAGCCGGATCGCGCCCGTCTCGCCAACCACGGTCGCCTCGATCCAGCGCGCCTGTTCATCCGCGTCGTCGCCGGGCAGGCCGCGCGTGACATCCTCCAGCGGCAGTTTGGACAGGATCGCCACGCCATTGAAGCTCTTCTGGCCATGGGTCTCGACATTGTAGCCACGCTCTTCGAAGAGCTCGCGCGGGAAGTTCTCGTCGACCGACTTGATCTCCTGCAGCAGCGCCACATCGGGCTGTGCCTCGTCCAGCCAGTCGCAGAGCGCAGGATGCCGGGCCTTGATGCCGTTGATGTTGAATGATGCGATCTTCATGGCGTGTTCCGTCCCGTCGGAGTCCTGTCGGGCTGTCTTTCCCGGGCTTTCAGAAAAGCCCGGGAAAGAGGCCGGGTCAATCAGCCGAACGCAGCGAGACCAGCTCGATATCGAAGACCAGGTCCTGGTCGGCCAGCGGGTGGTTGGCGTCGAGCTTGACGCTCTCCTCGGAGACCTCCCGAACCGTGAATTGCAAGACCTGTCCGTCAGGCGTCTGGGCCTGAAGCTGGCCACCGGGCTGCAGCTCGATATGGGCGGGGATCTCTTCGCGCGGGACGTCCTGAACGCGTTCGGGATCGGCCGCGCCATAGGCGTCGGCGCAAGGCACCTGGACGGTTTTCTCGTCGCCCACGGCCATTCCGGGCAGGGCTGCGTCGAGGCCGGTGATGATCTGGCCGGAGCCAACGGTGAATTCCAGCGGATCGCGCTCACGAGAGGAATCGAAAACCGAGCCATCTTTCAGGGTGCCGGTATAGTGAATGGTGACGGTATCGCCCGTCTTGACGGTGCTCATGGGAGCTTTCCAATCTGTCTTGATGGGATGGGTTATTCGGGGCGACCTGTCTGGCCGGTGCCCGGGCTCGGATCGCGACAGCATAGGGGCTTGGCCGGAGATGTAAACGCCCGCCGCCGGAGTGTGAAACGCTTCGTTTCGGGGCGGTTCGACGGACCGGTCAGACCGGCAATAACCACCTTCCCATGAAGCCACCTCATGATGCCAGCCAGGCGACCCAGCCGGTCCAGCGGGCGCAGCGACGACCGTCGCAGACAAGACCAACGCGGGGACCAGGCCGGTCTTTTTCGAGCCGCGCTCGGAAGGACCAGGAACCAGATGAGCGGACCTGTGAGCCGCCTCCGGGAACACCCCGGTTCATCGCATGGATTTGGGATAGCGGATGGACCCGCGCGGACCGTTTGCGCCCCCCGTCAGCGGAGCGAACGCCAGGTTTCGATCTCGATTCCGATCCGGGTCTGGACATCGGCCAGCTGATGCTGGATCCGCCGCCGGCAGTCCGGATCGCGCTCGTCCTTGAGATGTCCCTGCAGCAGCGTTGACTTCTGGTGAAGCATCACGACGAGCGGTTTCACATCGGCTTCCTGCAACAGTTTCTCGATGATCCCGGGCCGCCCCGGATCCAAGTCCAGCGGCTTGCCTTCTCCTTCGAGATGGTCGAACTCGCCTGCCTCGGCCTTGCGCTTGAGATAGAGGTCCAAAGTCAGGTTGAGCGGATGATGCATGTCCATGCCTTGCGATACCTTGTCGAGATAAGGACTCTCTTAACAATTGCAATTGTCCGGGTTTTCACTGTCCACCGGAAGAAAGGGATTCAGCTCCGCCGCGATTTCCCCTAGGCTTCGCGGAACGGCTGCGGAGGTACGGGTGCGGCGCAATCATATTCTTCTGCTCGCGGTGATCGTCCTTGCTCTCGTTGTGCCGTTCCTGACGGCCGAGAAGGCGTCCGAGGATCTTCTTGCGCTCTGGCTCGCCGCGATGTCTCTGTCTCAGGGGACTCCCGAGCTCGTTTATTCCAGCGGCGCGGTGCCCTTCACCATGCAGCCTCCGGAGGCCTGGATTCCGCTCGCGGAAGGGCTGGGTCACGAGGGGAACATCTTCCCCTATCTCTACCCGCCGCTCTGGGCCGCTTTGTTCGCACCGCTGACGGGCATGGTCTCCTTTGCCACGCTGGAGATCGCGGCGAGCCTGATCAATCCGCTCCTTCTGCTGGCCACGAGCTGGCTGGCATGGCGCGCCACGCGCAGCCGGCTGCCTTGCGTGGTCTTTCTGCTCATCGGGCAGGGGCTCTTTTATGCGACCCTTGTCGGCGGGATCGCGATCCTGCAGAACCAGCCGCAGATCCTCGTTGCGTGCCTCACCGTGCTCGCCGTCGAACGCGGGCGCTCCGGCGCGCAGATTACGGCGGGAGCGGTGCTGGCGCTTGCCGCGGCGATCAAGCTCTATCCGCTCCTCTTCGTGCCGATCCTGCTGGCGCGCGGGCAATATCGTGGTGTCGTGAGCCTCCTGCTGATCGGAGGGGCGCTCGGGCTCGGCTCTGTCGCGCTGGCCGGCTGGCCCCTGCACGCGGAGTTCCTCGAAGGCGTGGCCGCGATTTCGGCAACAGCGATCAGGATCCCGGCCAATTTCGGCGTGGATGCCCTTGTCACCAGCCTCCTGCCGCCGGGCAGCATGCAGGCGGTTCAAGCCGTTTCGTTTCCGCAGAGCGCTGGCAGCAACTGGTTCGTGATGGCCAAGCCGGACGGATGGTTGCTGGCCGGACGGGGGGGGATCCTGCTGGTGGTGCTGGCGCTTCCCCTTGTCGCGGCGCGGCTGCCAGAGGCCCGCGTCTGCGACACGCTCTGGCCGGTTGCCCTGATCATTGTTGCAATGCTGTCGCCCTTGGCCTGGTGCTATTATTACATCGCGCCCCTGGCTTTCGCGCCGGACCTTGTCGCGCGGATGGGCGCGCGGCGGGGCGGGGTCCTGCTCCTTGGGATCGCGCTCGCCATGTCCCGACTCGCCCTGATGGCCGGGCCGCATATCGGGGCGAACGCAGTATCCGCGCTTGCGGTCGCCGCCATGCTGACGCTGCTCGCAGGGTTCGTCCTGGCCCCACATCCCGAACCGGCAGGCGTGTCCCGCGCACCGACCTGAGCCGCAGGCCCGAGCATGTCCGAGTCTTGGAATCCGGCACCGGGAGGCGTCGCGCCCGGCAATTCGGAGACGCTCACCTGCGGTGTATGAGCCAACGTTCGAAGTCCCGCTGCGCGGATTCGAGCGTCTCGATATTGAGCGTGCGGGTCACCAGCGCGCGGTTCAGCGCCCGCACGCGCTTGTTCAGAGGCAGGACTTCCTCGGCCTCACCCTCGATCCCGAGCTTGTCATAGAGCGACAGAAGCCGATTCTGCACCGTGCGCAGCGACATGCCGCGCCGCTCGGCGATCAGCTTGTCCTGCAAGCCGATGGCGAGGTCCAGCAGCACCTCGTATTCGCTGTCATCAAGGGCTGTGCGCGGCGCCTGGGCCCGGTTCTGGAGCCGCCGTACTTCCCGGTCCACGACGATCTGTTCTTCGAACAGCACCGCCCGGAGCGCCAGTTTGAGCCGGTCGCGCGAGGCCGTCTTGAGCAGGTAGCCATAGGCGCTGTCCGCCGGCACCGTCGAGGCGATGCCGCGCAGATAGGCTTCGTCGGCGTAGTTCGACCAGAAGAGGATGCGCGTCTGCGGGCGTTCGGACCAGATCGTCCGCGCCGCTTCGATGCCGTTACGCTTCTCCATTTGAAGGTCCATCACCACCGCGCCGATCTGGGCGGTGCGCGCCGTCTTCTCACCTTCCTCGCCATTGGTCGCGTGGAAGATCTGGGTCACTTCCGGCACGGCTTCGACCAGCGCATCCTCGAGATAGGAGGCGTGGAACTGGTCATCCTCGACGATCAAGACCTTCATGCCGTTTCCTCCAGCGAGACCCGGACCGTTGTGCCCGCGCCGCCCGTGATGGTGAGCTCGGCCGCGATGAGGCGCGCCCGCGTGCGGATATGGACCAGCCCGGACTGGCGATCGGGATCGGTGGGGATGCCGCAGCCAGTGTCGCGGATTGAGATGGTCAGCTGCCCCGGGGGCTCGCGCTCGATGCTGACGATGATCTTGCCCGCGCCGGAATGCGCCGCCGCGTTGTTGATCGCTTCCTGGGCGATGCGGAACAGGGCAATGCGCACCGTGTGGTCGAGCCGGTCCACCGCGCCATCGGTGTGATCCTCGACCGCAAGCTCCACCGGCGCCGCGCCGACGGCGCGTTCAAGATGGACCCGCACGGCATGGGCGAAACCGAACAGCTCCAGAAGCGTCGGCACGGCGGTGTCGATGACGCGGCGCAGGTCGCCGATGATTTCGCCGATGCGCGTCGCGAGCACATCCCCCGGGGGTGTTGCGCGGTTTCCGCCGTCGATCTCGCGCAGAAGCCGTGTCAGGTCGGCCAGCGCCTGGTCGTGCAGGTCCATGCCGATGCGCTGCCGTTCCTGCTCCAGCGCGCGGGTCAGCTCCAACGCGTCGCGCCGCAGGCCTTCCTCCCGCGCCTGCGCCGCTTCGCCCGCCCGGGCCGCGCGCTGCGCCGTGACGGCGCTGTGCATGGCGTGAAAGGAGGGTGCGAGTACATTGGCCGCGTGCTGGGCAATGACGACGGTGTCGTGGTCATAGAGGCCGGCCGTGGAATGGGAGATGTTGAGCGCCCCGATCTGCTGCCCCATGACCTTCAGCGGCACATTCACCCGGCTGCGCAAGGTATGGTTGAAGATCGGCGCGGCGGTGGCGCCGGGAAAGATGTAGCGCGGATCCTGCGTCGCATCGTCGGTCAGCATGAAATCGCATTGGCTCAGGAGCAGGTCCCGGACCGGCGAGTAATTGACCCGCGTATGCTCGCGTGACCAGCGGGTGCGGATGCCCACCTCGTAGCTGGCAACCCAGCCGGGGCGGTCATAGAGGCAGATATCGGCATGGGTGAAGGGGACAAGCTCTGCGATCTCGTCGGCCACGGCATCGAGGGCGGAGGCGATGTCGATGCCTTCGGCGAGATGGGCCGCAATCCTCAGGAAAGGGTCTTCCGCGATCGGCGCTGTTTGCGCTTTCTGCATTCTCCCCATCCTCTCCTTTCGGGACTCGATCCGTGCACTCTTGCGTGTAACCGCAAGATCGCACGGGGAACTTCCGAAAGGAATACCTCAAGCCGCAGTCCGCTTGCGGGAACCCGCAAATGATCTGCGGGGCGCGTCCTTTACACCCACATTGCTCCATCTACCATCGCGCCTACCTGATCGGCGCTTCCGCCGGCGGGGCGGCGTTGAGGAGCGCCGGACGTCAGAGTGGTGCGCGGGAGGCGTGCCCAAGGAAAGTTGCATGCCGAAGGCGTGCAGGGAGGAAGTAACCGATGACCAAGTTTCTTCTTGGGGCCGCCGCGATTGCGTTGATGGCCGGGGCCGTTCAGGCCGAAGATACCTCCGACAAGCGCATCGCGCTGTCGAACAACTATGCCGGGAATTCCTGGCGCCAGGCCATGCTGCAGAGCTTCGAGGGTGTCGCCACCAAGGCGGTGGCCGATGGTGTTGTCGCCGCGGCGGATGCCTATACCACCTCGGAGAACCAGGCCACCGAGCAGGCCGCGCAGATCCAGAACATGATCCTGCAGGGCTATGACGCCATCGTCATGAACTCGGCCTCTCCGACCGCCCTCAACGGCGCGGTCAAGGAAGCCTGCGACGCGGGCATCACCGTGGTCAGCTTCGACGGCGTCGTCACCGAGCCCTGCGCCTGGCGCATCGCGGTGGACTTCAAGCAGATGGGCCGCGAGCAGGTCGACTATCTGGCCACCCGTATCCCCGATGGCGGCAAGCTTCTGGAGATCCGTGGTCTGGCCGGGGTTTTCGTCGATGACGAGATCAGCGCCGGGATCCATGAAGGCGTGGCCAAGCACGGCCAGTTCGAAATCGCCGGCTCCGTGCATGGCGACTGGGCGCAGGACGTCTCGCAAAAAGCTGTGGCCGGTATCCTGCCGTCGTTGCCCGAGATCGTCGGTGTCGTGACGCAAGGCGGCGACGGCTATGGTGCCGCGCAAGCCTTCAAGGCGGCTGGCCGCGACATGCCGCTGATCGTGCTGGGCAACCGGCAGGACGAGTTGAAATGGTGGTCCGAATCCCATGCCGACTCCGGCTACGAGACAATGTCGCTCTCGATCGCGCCGGGCGTTGCGTCGCTGGCCTTCTGGGTCGCGCAGCAGATCCTCTCGGGCGAAGAGGTCCCGAAAGACCTGACTGTGCCCTTCCTGACCATCACCCAGGACACTCTGGAAGAGTCGCTGGCAACAACGCCTGAAGGCTCCGTGGCCAACGTGGCCTATGGCATGGAAGACGCCAAGGAGGTCATCGCCTCGGCGAAATGAGTTCTCCCCCAGGCGCGGGCCGGGCGACCGGCCTGCGCCACTTTCAACGAAAGACGAGGCGCGCATGAGCGAGCATGAAAGCGCCCCCATCGTGACACTGACCGACGCTGCCAAACATTTTGGCCCGGTGCGTGCGCTTGACGGGGTGAGCCTGTCTGTCCGGCCCGGGGATTGCCTCGGGCTTGTCGGACATAACGGGGCCGGAAAATCGACGCTGGTCTATCTTGTCAATGGTGGCTTCGCTCCGAGCGCGGGCGAAATCGCCTTTCCCGGCGCGGCCAATGCCGCCGAGGCCGGGGTGCGCTCTGTCTTTCAGGAGTTGTCGCTCTGTCCCAATCTCACGGTGGCGGAGAACCTGCGGATCTCCAATCGCGGATTGACCGGGATCGGCTGGCGCCGCCCGGCCCGCAAGGTGATCACCGAAAGTCTTGACCGGATCTTCCCCGGCCACGGCATCGACCCGGATGCCGAGGTCGACACGCTGCCCATCGCCGAGAGGCAGATGGTCGAGATCGCCATCGGCTTCGCCCCGCGCGGGACAGAGGCGCGTCTGGTCATCCTCGACGAGCCGACCTCCTCGCTCGATGCCGGCATCGCCGAGCAACTTCTCACGCATATCAAGAGCTTCTGCGCCTCAGGCGGCGCGGTGATCTTTATCTCCCACATGCTGGGCGAGGTTTTCCAGGTCGCGTCGCGCATCATCGTTCTCAAGGATGGCCGGATCGTCGCCGAGCGCCCGACAGCGGAGTTCTCCCGTCAGGGGCTGGTCGAGGCGATGGGCCATGTCGCCGCCGAAGGCACCGGGCAGGCGGCGGAGGCCGTGCGCCACACCGGCGAGATCGTGATCCGGACCGAGCAAGGGCTGACCGCCCGCGCCGGCGAGATTGTCGGTCTCTCCGGCCTGGCCGGGCACGGTCAGGCGCAGGCGCTGGCCAAGCTCTTTCTCTCGCAGAGCTCGAACTGGCGCGCCGGGCATGATCCCAAATCCGTCTTCGTGGCCGGCGACCGGCCGCGCGACGGTATCCTGCCGCTCTGGTCGATCCTGAAGAACATGTCGATATCCTTCCTGCGCCAGATCGAACGCTGGGGCGTTGTCGACCGTGCCGCCGAGCGCGCCATGACCGAGGAATGGAAAAAGCGGATCGGCATTCGCACCGATGATGTGACCAACCCCGTGCTCTCGCTTTCGGGCGGCAACCAGCAGAAAGTGCTCTTTGCCCGCGCCCTGGCCTCGACCGCGCCGGTGGTGATCATGGACGACCCGATGCGCGGCGTCGATGTCGGCACCAAGCAGGATGTCTATGCGATGATCCGCGACGAGGCCACGCGGGGCCGCACCTTCCTGTGGTATTCGACCGAGACCGAGGAGGTCTGCCAATGCGACAGGGTCTTCGTCTTCCGCAATGGCGAGATCAGTGCGGAGCTGACGCCACCGAACATCACCGAGGAGCGCATTCTTGAGGCGTCCTTCCACATGCAGGAGGCGTCATGAGCTTCTTTTCCCGCTATCGCATCCTTCTGCCGGTGATCTCGCTGGCCGTCCTGCTCGCCGCGACCTTCTACATGCAGCCGCGCGCGATGAGCTATTTCGGCCTGAACCTGCTCTTCAACCTCGCGGTTCCGATCGCGCTGGCCACGATCGCGCAGATGATGATCCTCATGGTCAACGATATCGACCTCTCCATTGGTGCTTTTGTCAGCCTCGTTGCCTGTGTCACGGCGACCTTCCTCAATGACGCGCCGCTGCTCGGGCTTCTGATCCTTGCCGCGCTGATCCTCGCTTATGCGGCGATGGGGGCGGTGATCGACGCGCTGGATCTGCCGGCCATCGTGGTCACGCTGGGCATGTCCTTTGTCTGGGGCGGGCTTGCACTCTTTATCCTGCCTTCGCCGGGCGGGGCCGCGCCGGGCTGGTTGCGCACGCTGATGACGGTGAAGCCACCCTTCATGCCTATGGCGGTCGTCGCCGCGATCCTGATCGCTTTCGTCACGCATATGCTGATCATCCGCTCCGGCTTCGGCACCGTGCTGCGCGGGGTTGGCGGCAATGCGCGCGCCATCTCCCGCGCCGGTCTCTCGGTGACGCGGCTCAAGGCCTGGGCCTATGGGCTGGCCGGGCTGTTCGGGGTGTTGGCCGGGATGGCGCTGGTCGGGCTGACCACCGCGGCGGATGCCAATATCGCGCTGCGCTACACGCTCCTTTCCATCGCCGGTGTCATCCTCGGCGGCGGCGAGTTCACAGGCGGCAAGGTCTCGCCCACGGGCGCCGTGATCGGCGCGCTGACGCTGACGCTGGCCGCCTCCTTCCTCAGCTTCCTGCGCCTTTCGCCCGATTGGCAGATCGGCTCGCAAGGGGCGATCCTGATCCTCGTGCTGACCGCGCGCCTGGTCTTCAGTCGGAAAGGAGACGCCGCATGAGCTCGTCTTCCGCGTCCCGCAGCCCCCTCGCGGTGCTGATTTCCCGCCCCTGGATCTGGTCCTGGGCTGCCGCTGCGCTGGCCTTTGCGGCCACGCTGGGGCTGACCTCCGGGCGTGGCGGGGGCGAGCTGGCCTATGCCGCGCTCAGCTTTGGTGCCTTCGCCGCCATTGTTGGCATGGGACAGATGCTCGTCATCACGCTTGGTCCCGGCAATATCGATCTCTCCGTGCCCGCCACCATGACCCTTGCCGCCACATTGGCGCTGCGCGCTATGGGCTCGGAGCCGGGCACCGCCTTCTATGGGCTGGCCATCGCGCTGGCAGTCGGATTTTGCGTCGGCATCGCCAATTTCGCGCTGATTTTCCTGCTGCGCCTGCCGCCGATCATCGCCACGCTGGCGGCCTCGCTGATCTACCAGTCCATTGCCATCTGGTCGAACCGGGGGCTGCGGATCAAGCCGCCCGAGGGGCTGGCCGAGTTCGCCACGGGCCGTTTCCTCGGCGTGCCGAACATCGCCTGGATCGGGCTGCTTCTGGCCATTCTCGTCTGGGTGTTGCTGGAGCGGCTGACCTGGGGGCGTTGGCTGCTGGCCACGGGCCAGAACCAGCGCGCGGCGCGACTTGCCGGGGTGCCGGTCGAGGCCGTGCGCGCCGCGACCTATGTCACCGTCGCGCTCTTCGCCTCGCTGGCCGGGTATCTCCTGGCGAGCTTCTCGGGCGGGGCCGCGCTCAACATGGGCACGGAATACCTGCTGATGTCCATTGCCGTGGTGGTGATCGGCGGTTGCTCGGTGGCGGGGGGCGATTCCAACGTGCCCGGCGTCTGGGGCGCGGCGCTTTTCATGTTCCTCGTCGTCTCGATGCTCAACAGCTACGGCACCGGCGCCGGCGTGCGCAATGTCCTGACCGGGACCATCATCATCGCCATCGTCATCGCCGCGAGCACGCGGAGAAACCGCCAGTAATCGTCGGGCTCCGGCATCGCGACACCCGGGACCAGCGCTGTTGCGCTGGTCCCTTTGCATCCGTCGGACAGGCCGGGAGAGTTCCGGATGACCTTTGGGAAGGTTTTCTGCTAGACTGTTTCGATCAGGCTTTTTCCATTCGCCATTTTTTATCGAGCGCGCCTGACTTCAATCTTTAGCGCGGAGCATCCTTTCATGAGACATCTTCTTCTTTTTGCGACCCTTTCCATCCCTGCTGCAGCGGTTGCAGCGCCGAGTGTCGAGCGCGGGGAATATCTGGTCCAGGGGCCCGTGGCCTGTGGCAATTGTCATACCCCGCAGGGGCCGAACGGGCCGGACATGTCCAACGAGTTCGGTGGATTCATGGTCGAGAAAAACGAGATGTTCGAAGCCTGGGCGCCGAATATCACGCCCGGGGGGCGGGTGGCTGAGTGGAGCGATGCCGAGTTTGGCCGCGCGGTCCGGGAGGGCATCCGCCCCGATGGCTCGGTGATCGGCCCACCCATGCCGATGCTGCTCTATCGCGGCCTCTCCGATGACGACCTTGCCTCCATCGTGCTCTATATGCGGACAGTCGCTGCGAGCGATATGACCACGCCGGCCTCGACCTACAACATCCCGTTGCCGCCGGCCTATGGCCCGCCCATTGACAGCGTGACCGCGCCGGAGCGCGGGGTCACGGTGGAATATGGCGAATATCTCGCCGGTCCGGTGGCGCATTGCGTGGAATGTCACTCGACCCCGGGACCGATGGGGCCGATGCTCGACACCCATCTCGGCGCTGGCGGCTTCCCATTCCACGGCCCCTGGGGAACCTCTGTCTCCTCCAACCTGACGACCCATGCGAACGGGTTGGTCGAGTATAGTGACGCGGAGGTGAAGGCGATGATCACGACAGGTACGCGCCCCGATGGCAGTCCGATGCTGCCGCCAATGGGCTATGCCTATTATGCGCGGATGACGCCGGAGGATCTCGACGCGATCCTGCTCTACCTGCGGCAATTGCCACCGCTGCCTGATCCGGAGTGATCCTGATTGCGCGAGTGGTGCTGTGCGCACCCTGGCACGGTCTCAAGGCCGAAGGCCGCCGTGCCAGCGTCGGACCGTCCTGGCGGCCCGGCGCCTTGCTACCCGCAACCAACGCCAATATGTCTTGCGGACGTGGCAGGGATAAAGTGCAGACATCAACCGTTCCAGCGCCAGCCCACGATCCGGCGCTGGAACGGCTCCTTGAGCTCGTGTACCCGACCGCATTCGCCGCATTTCCGTTGCCGCAAGTTTGAAGCTAAAACGCCGTGAACAGACGTTGACGGAAAGCCCAGCCATGACCGCGACCCTCCCAACCGACTGGCCCGCCACCTATGATCGCGTGGTGCTGCCGCAAACCGACAGCACCATGGCCGAGGCGCAGCGCCGCGTCGCCAGCATTTCCGGCCCGACCTGGATCCTCGCCCTCAACCAGACCGCCGCCCGGGGGCGTCGGGGCCGCGAATGGGTCAACCCGCAGGGCAATTTCGCCGCCACGCTCGTCATGCGCCCCGCGCTTGGCGCTGGCCTGGCCGCCTTGCGCAGCTTCACGGCCTCGCTCGCCCTCTACGACGCCTTCGTCGCCACGACCGGCCGCAGCGCGCCTTTCACGCTGAAATGGCCCAATGACGTGCTGCTCAATGGCGGCAAGGTGGCGGGCATCCTGCTGGAATCGGCCGGGCAGGGGGGCGATGTGTCTTTCCTGTCCATCGGCATCGGCGTGAACCTCGCCAGCGCGCCACAGCCCGCCGAGGTCGAGGCACAAGCGCTCCGCCCTGTCTCGCTGCGCGCGGAGACCGGCGTCTCGATCCCGCCCGAGGCCTTTCTCGATGCCCTGGCCCCGGCTTTTGCCCGCTACGAAATCCAGCTCTCCACCTACGGATTTGCCCCGATCCGCGAAGCCTGGCTCGCCCGCGCCGCCCGGCTCGGCGAGGTCGTGACCGCGCGCACCGCAACCGAAGAGATCAGCGGCACCTTCGAGACGATCGACGATCACGGCAATATCGTCTTGCGCGACGCCAAGGGGCAGCGCACCATCCCCGCAGCCGATATCTTCTTCTGAGCGGGGCCCTCATGCCAAAACGGCGACCGGACAGCGTGTCGAAACTCCGATCACCTCCCGGATCGACGCCCGTAACGCATTGGAAATGCTTGACCTGAGACACGGGCCTGCCGCAAAACGCCCCAAACACCCCCTCCGACCCCCGAGGCCCGCCATGCTTCTCTGCATCGACACCGGCAATACCAACACCGTTTTTTCCGTCTGGGATGGCGAGAAATTCCTCACGACAGTGCGCACGGCCACCGAACATCAGCGCACGGCGGACCAGTATTTCGTCTGGTTCTCGACGCTGATGGAGCATGACGGGCTCGACGTGGAGATCGACGAGGTAATCATCTCTTCGACCGTGCCACGCGTGGTCTTCAACCTGCGCGTGCTTGCGGATCGCTATTTCAATTGCCGCCCGCTGGTTGTCGGCAAGCCCGATTGCCTGCTTCCGCACCCGCCGCGGGTCGATCGCGGCGCGCAGGTCGGCCCGGACAGGCTGGTCAACACAGCCGGCGCTTTCGACCGCCATGGCGGCGATCTCGTGGTGGTCGATTTCGGCACGGCGACAACTTTCGACGTGGTTTCCAAGGATGGCGCCTATATTGGCGGCGTGATCGCGCCCGGCGTCAATCTTTCGCTGGAGGCGCTGCACCTTGCCGCCGCCGCGCTGCCGCATGTCGACATTACCCGCCCCGGGCAGGTGATCGGCACGAATACGGTCGACTGCATGCAGTCGGGGGTCTATTGGGGCTATCACGGGCTGGTGCGCGGCGTTTGCGACAGGATTCTCGCGGAGCGCGAGCGGCCCATGAAGATCATCGGCACCGGAGGGCTTGCGCCGCTCTTCAGCCAGGGGGAAGTTTTGTTCGACGTGATTGAAGACGACCTGACGATGCACGGCCTGACGGTCATCCATCGCTACAACAAGGAAAACCAGTAAATGAGCGGTGCGGAACGGTTGATCTACCTGCCCCTGGGCGGTGCGGGCGAAGTCGGGATGAACGCCTATGTCTATGGCTGGGGAGCGCCCGGCAAGGAGCGGTTCATACTGGTCGACCTGGGCGTGACCTTCCCGGACATGGACGGCACGCCGGGGGTGGACCTGATCTTCCCCGACATGTCCTGGCTCATCGAGCGGGCCGACCGGCTGGAAGCGATTGTCGTCACCCATGGCCATGAAGACCATATCGGCGGCGTCGGACATTTCTGGTCCGAACTGCGCGCGCCGGTCTATTGCCGCCGCTTCACCGGCCACCTCCTGCATCGCAAGATGGAGGAGCGCGGGGCCGACGCAAGCCAGATCCATATTGTCGAGCCCTTCCCGGAGACAGTCGAGGCGGGGCCGTTCCAGCTCTCCTTCCTGCCGGTCTCGCATTCGATCCCGGAAAGCTCGGCACTGATCCTCGACACGCCTGCGGGCCGCGTTGTCCATACCGGCGATTTCAAGCTCGACGGGGCGCCGGTCGTGGGCGAAGCCTTCGATCCGCAGCTCTGGCATGACATTGCTGCCGACGGCGTCAAGGCGCTGGTCTGCGACTCGACGAATGTGCATGTCGAGACGCCGGGGCGGTCGGAATCGACGCTGGTGAACAATATCCGCGACCTCGTGCTGCAAAGTTCGGGCATGTTCGTGACCACGACCTTTGCCTCCAACGTGGCCCGCGTGAAGACGTTGGCGGAAGCGGGGCACGAGGCCGGGCGCTCCGTCTGCCTTATGGGGCGGGCGATGTTGCGCATGGTGCAGGCGGCGGTCGAGACCGGCGTTCTGACCGATTTTCCGCCCGTCATCAGCCATGAGGAAGCCGAGGATCTCCCGCGCGAGAACCTGATGCTGATCGTCACCGGCTCTCAAGGCGAGCGGCGCGCGGCCAGTGCGCAGCTTGCACGCGGGAAATACCTCGGGATGGAGCTGGCGGAGGGCGACACTTTCCTCTTTTCCTCCAAGACCATCCCCGGAAATGAGAGCGGCGTGTTGCGGATCCTGAATGCCTTCTCGGAGAAGGGCGTGAATGTGGTCGATGACAGCTCCACACTCTATCACGTCTCGGGCCATGCCAACCGGCCGGATCTTGAAGCGGTGCATGAGCTGATGCACCCGCAGATGATCGTTCCGATGCATGGTGAGCACCGGATGCTGCGGCGCCACGCGGAAGTGGCGGCCGGGAAGGGCTATCCGTCGATCATCGCCACCAATGGCACGATGCTGGACCTGACGGGCGAGCGCCCGGTGGTTTGCGAACATGTCGACACGGGGCGGATCTATCTCGACGGCACGCAGAAGATCGGCGCGCTGGACGGGGTTGTTCGGAACCGGATCCGGATGGCGCTGAACGGGCTGGTATTGCTCAACGTGATCATCGACGAGGATGACGAGCCGATGGGCGAGCCCTGGGCCGAGCTGATGGGGCTGACGGAGAAGGGGCGTTCGCGCGCGCCTTTGGTTGACCTGATCGAGAACGAGTCCGGACAGTTCCTGGCGCGGGCGAATGACAAGTTGCTCGTCGATGATGACAAGCTCGACACGGCGTTGCGGCGGGTTGTCCGGCAGGTCTGCGTCGAGGAAATCGGCAAGAAGCCGGAAGTCGTCGTGGTGATCTCCCGGCTCGGTTAGAGCCCATCGCGCGAGAGCGGGAACCGCTCTCGCCCGCTTTGAACAGTCGAAAACTGAAAGCTCCGGCTTGTCGCGTGTCCGTTGCGGGTCGGTCTAATCCGGCGCCGCATCGCGGATGCTTTCGATAAAGGCCAACAGGTCTTCAGCACCGACCTGATCCAGTTGCACATCGGAAAGCGGTTTGCGGTCGTCGGCCGCGGCGGCCCAATGGGCGAAGCTCCCCTTGGGGCTCTCGGTGAACTCCATGTTCCAGCCGGGAAACCGTCGCTGTTCGAGCGGCGCGCGATGCAGGATGCGCATGTCGCGGTGGCGCCAGTCCCGGCGAAGTCTCAGGAGCAGCGTGTCGATCCCCTCGGACGGGCCCTCGAGATATTGCATGAATACGCCGTCTTCGCGGTGCAGATACCCGGTCAGGCCGAGTGTCTTGTTCCGCTGTCGCGCTGTCAGGTAGATGCTGGCGGCGTCCTGCGACGCGGGGGAGACAACAGCCTTGCTGACATAGATCAGCCACTCCATTCCCTGGCTCCTGTTCACGTCCTCGCTAGAAAACCCTGCCATAACTGCCTGTCTATGGCCAGTCGTGGCAGGGACGCGTTGGCGGAGGGTCGCCGAAGCGACCCAACCGGATCAGGCGGCCAATTGGATCAGGAGAACGAGCGCAGGATGAAATCGGGAACGTGATCGCCCATGCCGACAACCGGGCCATTGTCGCGCGGCTCGTTGCGACGCCCGCCACGACCGCGGCGCGGTTTGCCGGAGCTCTGCTCCTCGGTGCGCCGGGGCTGCTGCTGCTCTTCCTTCGGCGCGGGAGCTTCTTCAGCGGGCGCTTCGCCCCGGCGGGGCCGGCGTTCGCGCTTGGGAAGGTCGGGCGCGTCGAGACGCGGGATTTCCTGCTTCAGAAGGTTTTCGACCCCGGCGAGCTGTTTGTCATCCGCCGGCGTGGCGAGGGTGATCGCGGTGCCTTTGCGGCCGGCGCGACCGGTGCGGCCGATGCGGTGGACGTAATCCTCGGAATGGTTTGGCACGTCATAGTTAAAGACATGGGACACATTCGGGATGTCGAGCCCGCGCGCGGCCACATCGGAGGCCACGAGGAAGGCGATGGAGCCGTCGCGGAAGCCGTCCAGCGTGCGCGTCCGGTGCGCCTGATCGAGATCGCCATGGATCGGTTCGGCGTTCAGCCCGTGCTTTTTCAGTGACTTGGCAACGATATCGACATCAACCTTGCGGTTGCAGAAGATGATCGCGTTGCGGCAGGCCTCGCCTTCGCTCTTGATGATTTCGCGCAGCATGGTGCGCTTCTCGCTGGCCGCGCGGTCGCGGCGGGAGGGTTTGAACTCGACCAGACCCTGGGTGATCGTCTCGGAGGTGGTCGACTGGCGCGCCACCTCGATCTTCGCCGGGGCGTGGAGGAAGGTGTTGGTGATGCGCTCGATCTCCGGCGGCATGGTGGCCGAGAAGAAGAGCGTCTGACGGGTGAAGGGTGTGAGCTGGAAGATGCGCTCGATATCGGGGATGAAGCCCATGTCGAGCATCCGGTCCGCCTCGTCCACGACCATGACCTGCACACCGGTCAGCAGCAGCTTGCCGCGCTCGAAATGGTCGAGCAGGCGGCCGGGCGTGGCGATGAGAACATCGACACCCTTGTCGATCAGCTTGTCCTGCTCGCCGAAGGACACGCCGCCGATCAGCAGCGCCTTGGTGAGCCTGGTATGCTTGGCATAGGTCTCGAAATTCTCGGCCACCTGGGCGGCGAGCTCGCGCGTCGGCGCCAGCACCAGAGATCTCGGCATGCGCGCGCGGGCACGTCCACGACCGAGCATGGTGATCATGGGCAGCACGAAGGAGGCGGTCTTGCCGGTGCCTGTCTGGGCGATGCCGAGCACGTCCTTGCCTTCAAGCGCGGGCGGAATGGCGCCCGCCTGAATCGGCGTCGGCGTTTCGTAGCCGGTGTCCTCGATGGCTTTGAGGACTTTCGGGTCCAGGCTCAGGTCGGAGAATTTCGTCATGGACGTCCAATCTTGGCGGCGCCTTTGTTGCCGCAGTGGGGTTGGGACGTAACACCTTGACGCCCCGGCGGATTGCCTCGCGCGCATCGCGGGCAGGGGCGGTTTAACGCAGAGCCGCTCCGGGGTCAACGCAAGCCCTCGAAACCGCGCAGAAGCGGGCCGAAAAGAGCTCAGAGCAGCCCCGAAAGCCAGGCTGCGAGCCAGGCGGAGGGCAGGAAGATCACGAATCCGGCCAGAATGAAGCGTCCGTCGCTGGTGGTCAGGCCGAGGCCGAAGGCGAGGATATGCATGGCCAGCAGGAAAGGCAGGCCGGGAATGGCGCCGATGGTGATGATCAACAGCGCCGAGAAGATCATCACCAGTGCGATCAGCCAGAGAAAGACCTGCCAGGTGACGAGAAATTGCCAACGGGCCTTGATATACCGCTCCAGCTTGATGGCGATCGGCTCGGCGCGCGCGATGCCGCGCAGCAGCGCCGGGCCGGGAAGCTGGATGGCGTAGATGCGCGGCGGCAGCCAGAGCTCGCGATGCCCGGTCAGCATCTGCCCGCCCGCCAGGATCATGATCAGCCCCATGAAGGCCGGCACGCCGGGAATGATTCCCGTCGGCAACATGGTCATGGCTGAGGCAAGCAGGATGACAGGTCCGAATCCGCGGGTGCCCAGCGAATCCGTCAGCTCCCCAAGGAACACTTTCTGGCGCGTGCCGATTGTCTCGACCAGCGCCTGCAACATGCTTTCCAGGGGTGGTTCCGTGTCGGGTCGGTCCATGCGATTCCGGGGCAGGGGGTTTCTGAGGGAACGCTATCGCGATGGCCGCGGACATGGGAGGGTCACGGCGCCGCACTGGGGTGAAGAACCGGACGGAAGCCGGCGCAGAGCACGGCGAGGGTGGGCGCCGGGGTCAGGACAGTGACGGACCCGCCCGGGCGTTCGCGCGCTGATTCATATCCATCGGGTGTGAAGGGGAGGGCTGCGTCACCGAGGGCGAGCATGGGCCGCTCCTTCCAGAGGAAAATCGCACCATCCGGCAATGCCCGTGCCGCGGCTTCGTGGCGGACTTGTCGTCGGTTGCGGGTCACGCGGGCGGCGTGCAGCGCGCGGTCGAGGTCTGCGGCGCAGCCGGGCGGGCCGAGGCTGGCCTGCCAGGCGGCGCGGAAGGAGAGGTAGTCGGCGCGCCGACATTCCGCACAGGGGCGGTGTCCGGCGGCAAGCGCAACAGCCTCGTCCAGAAAGAAAAGCTCCGTATAGCGGCCGGGGTGCATCAATGTGCGTTTGCGACCCTTGAAGGCGAGCCGGCAGCAGATCCAGTTCCGATGCCGCCAGCGGGCAGGGCCGAGTTGGCCGGTTGCGCCATGCAGGATGCCGCGATTGCCCATGAACAGGCCCCGCGCGGGGTGGGCGGTGAACTCGCCCGTGGGCAGGACGCGGTTCTGTCGGGTCATGCGGTCTCCGTCTCCTGTGCCGCAAGATCGGCAGGTCGTGACGGCCGAGGGAGGGGCTGGCGCCGTCCGTACCGCCTTGCAAGTCGATATAGCGCTATGTGCACCAAGTGTATCGCGCCAGGCAAATGATCGCGGGCATGTTCCTGACCTGGCACACCTTGCGGTATTTCCTCGACGTGATGGCGCAGGCGCGGGCGATCGCCCACGCGTCCTTTCCGGCGTGGGAGGCGGGCTTTCATGCCGCGCGCGTCGACGGGGATATCGAAATGGTTTGAGGGTCGCTCAAACGAAAGGCCCCGGCGTGAACCGGGGCCAATCAGAAAGCTGGTCAGTCAGGTGTACCTTACGACGTCTTGCGGCGGCGCATTGCGACCAGACCGCCAAGACCGCCGAGCAGCAGGAGGCCCGCTGCGGGAACGGGAACGGCTGACACGGCGCTCGTCGTCCAATAAGCGCCACCGGAGTCAAAACCGGCAGCCGCCGTCGCCAATATCAGGTCAAACGTGTGCACGCCACCAGCCAACACCAGATCTGCGGTCGCGGCAAAGAGTCCGCCGACGCCACCGGGATTGGTGACGCTATCCCACGCCACGCTGGCACCATCGACCACGAGATCGAAGGAATCGCCGATAACGCAGCAATCAAGGACGCTGAACGTGACCGCCGATGTCCCGGAAACAGTCAGTTGCAGCGTATCGTGGCCGGCGAACGTGACGCTGTCGCCCACACCATCATCCCAAGAGAAGACGCCGGTATCACCGCCAGGATTGACGACCGTGGCCGTCGCTGTGGTGGTAAAGGCTGCCATGAAAACGGCCGCCAAAACGAAGATGAAGTGTCTCATATGTTCCCCTTAACTCTAATTTGTCATTTATCCGTGAAGTGTTTGAGGCTGTTTGGCAATCCACCAAACATATTAACGCCACAATCATCGCGCGAAGGTGGTTCGATTGTGTGCCTGGCGGAAACAATTTCTGACTTCTTGAAGCATTGTGAGTAAAGCCAAGCATTTCAGCTGTCTCAGCTGACATTCCTCGACTGTTCTGGCGTCTGGTCGCATGATCAGCCTGAGGGAGCTTGAAGCCACACGATTCTCGCCCCGGTTGACTGCTGCGATCGCGCAAGCGCCCGGAGTTGGGCGGGGAAACCGCGCAACCAGGTCATCCTTGCGCCTGTATCTCCGGTTCCAGTGTGCTGGACAGATCTGCGCTGCCGCTTTCGGTCTGTTTGGCCAGCTTCGGAGTCACCCGCAGGACGGTGGCGCTCGCAATCGGCGTTTGGCGGCGCGACTGGCCCTGAGCATCGGGCCGGTGACCGGGACCTTGGCCAGCTGGAAGGTGATGGGCGGGCTTGACGGACCATGCAAGCTGGCGCTGGCATATCTCGCGTTGCAATCGCCGCGAAGGGTCGCGCCGTCCACCGGGACGCCCCCGGCGTCAAAACCTTCGATCCCGGAAGATCCGCGTTTCTGAGCGCCGTGCATCCGCGCCAATTGCGCAAGCTCCCGCCCGCCGCTATACGGCGCCCATGTTGGACACCGCCACGAACCGCCCCGCACTCCCGCCCGAAATTGCCCGTCGCCGGACCTTCGCGATCATTTCGCACCCGGATGCCGGCAAGACCACGCTGACGGAGAAATTCCTCCTCTACGGGGGCGCCATCCAGATGGCCGGACAGGTGCGCGCCAAGGGGGAGGCGCGGAGGACGCGGTCGGATTTCATGCAGATGGAGAAGGATCGCGGGATCTCGGTCTCGGCCTCGGCCATGTCCTTTGACTTCGGCGACTTCCGATTCAATCTCGTGGACACGCCGGGCCACTCGGATTTCTCCGAGGACACCTATCGGACGCTGACGGCGGTGGATGCGGCGGTGATGGTGATCGACGGGGCCAAGGGCGTGGAGAGCCAGACGCAGAAGCTGTTCGAGGTCTGCCGCCTGCGCGACCTGCCGATCCTGACCTTCTGCAACAAGATGGACCGCGAGAGCCGCGACACGTTCGAGATCATCGACGAGATCCAGGAAAACCTGGCCATCGACGTGACCCCGGCGGCCTGGCCCATCGGCAAGGGCGCCGATTTCATCGGCTGCTATGATCTCCTGCGCGACCGGCTGGAGCTGATGGACCGCGCCGACCGCAACAAGGTCGCCGAGAGCGTGCATATCGAGGGGCTGGACGATCCCAAGCTGGCTGAACATGTGCCCGCCGAACTGCTCGAGACCTTTCTTGAAGAGGTGGAGATGGCAAAGGAGCTGCTCCCGAAGCTGGACCCGCAGGCGGTGCTCGAAGGGCATATGACGCCGATCTGGTTCGGCTCCGCGATCAATTCCTTCGGCGTGCGCGAGTTGATGGACGGAATCAGCGATTTCGGCCCCGAGCCGCAGATCCAGAAAGCGTCCCCGCGCGAGATCGCGCCGGAAGAGAAGAAGGTCTCGGGCTTCGTCTTCAAGGTCCAGGCCAATATGGACCCCAAGCACCGCGACCGCGTCGCCTTCCTGCGCATGGCGTCGGGCCATTTCAAGCGCGGCATGAAGCTGACCCATGTCCGCACGAAGAAGCCGATGGCGATCTCGAACCCGGTCTTGTTCCTCGCCTCCGACCGCGAGTTGGCGGAAGAGGCCTGGGCCGGCGATATCATCGGCATCCCGAACCACGGCCAGCTGCGCATCGGCGACACCCTGACCGAGGGTGAGGCGCTGAAGGTCACCGGCATTCCGAGCTTTGCGCCGGAATTGCTGCAGACCTGCCGCGCGGGCGATCCGATGAAGGCCAAGCATCTCGAAAAGGCACTGATGCAATTCGCCGAAGAAGGGGCTGCCAAGGTCTTCAAGCCGATCATCAGCTCTGGTTTCATCGTCGGGGTGGTCGGACAGCTCCAGTTCGAGGTGCTGGCCAGCCGGATCGAGCTGGAATACGGGCTGCCGGTGCGCTTTGAGCCGACGCAATTCACCTCCGCCCGCTGGCTGACCGGCCCGAAGGACAAGGTCGAGCGTTTTGCCGATACCAACAAGGGCCACATGGCGCAGGATAATGACGGGGACCTCGTCTATCTCACCCGGCTGCAATGGGACATCGACCGCGTCGAGCGCGATTTCCCGGATCTGAAGCTGAGTGCGACCAAGGAAATGATGATCTGACACGGCTTTGCGGAGCGCCCGGCCTCCGGTTGGCTCGACAGGGGCAGGGGACAGCCCTAGGTTGAAGCTCGTGGATTGGTCGCAGGAAAGGACAGCCCGATGAAGACAGCACAGCTCCTTGCACTTGGCATTGCAAGCGTGATCGCGCTCGCGGGATGCGAACCGACGACCCCGGCTGCGCCGGGCACGAATGCCGGCACGGAGCAACTCCGCTTGTCCATGACGCCTCGGCTACGATCTGCCGGTGTGCCTGATAGCTGCATTGCGCAGCTTCCGACATCGACCCTTGCCGAGGTCAAGGGCATCACCACCAACAGTGCCCGCAGCAGCAAGGGCTGGATCCAACAGCGTCAGCGGATCCGGACCGCGGCCGAGAAGGTTTGCGGCCCGGTCTGACTCGCCTGAGAGACACACAGGGGCGCTGCGTCCGGAGGGATGTCCCGCCTCAGCGCTGATCGGGTGTGCCGGTCTTGCCGATCAGGGTGCGCACGGCGCGCCAGTAGCCCGGCAGCTTGGGCGCTTCGGCAAGCTCGGCGGCGATGATTTCCGGCGACATTCCCATCCGCTCGGCCGCGAAGCTACGTCCCCAGTCGAGGAACTGCGCGCTGTCATCCGGCCGCAGCCGGCAGGCGCTGCCGACAAGGCCGACGAGATTGTCCATCGGATCATACCACTCGTCCTGAATCCCCTCGATGCGTTTGCGCATGAAGGGCGCTACCGCGCGCAGCCAGCGATTGGACGAAAAACTGGCCAGCGCCTGACCCATCTCCGCGTGGGAATAGTCGATCAGCGGCGGGAAACTGTCAAAGAAGACACCGACCCCGTCGATGATGGCGAGGTTGCGGATCGAGGGGTGAAACCCGACACGCTCCTCGCGGCCCGCGGCATAGTCCCAGAAACGGGCGATCACGTCGCCGGCCGCCTGCATTGCGGACATCGCCTCTGCAAGCGGTGTGCCAATCATGCTGGCGCGCATCATTGTCTCGGCCGGCAGGGCTTCCTGCACGATCACCGGGATCTGGCGTCCCTTCACCGGGACCAGCAGGATCCGGGTCTCGGGGACCTGCACGCCACTGTCGAGCAGGAAGGCGATATAGGCGTCATGCGCCCGGACGAGGCGCTCCAGATCCGCCCCGGCCGCAGTCCGGTAGACCTTGATCACCGTGTCGGCAAATATCCCGGAAGGCGGGCGATAGGGCTCGCAGAAGAACCCCAGCCGCGAGACCTTCTGGCCGCGCTCCGTTTCGCCTGACGCAATCATCTCGGACAGGGTCTCGGTCCAGAGCCGGGTCTCATCGGTCGATTGCGGGGAGAGGGTCATGGGGCGGCCTTTCGCGGTTGGTCCGGGCGACACCTAATGGCTCGCCGGTTCTGGCTTCAAGCACAAATCCCGGCGCCGCTCCATAATCGCGCCAAGACCGGGCGGATATGGACGTTGGCGCGAAGGGCAATGTGCTGAGCTTTCTCCGGTTCGGCCCGAAATGCAGGGAATGCATGTCTGATGTTCCGTTCTTGCGCTGGTTTAGCGCTAACATTGATCCCATATAGGGGGTGCAAACAGTGAAGATCCAAAGTTAAGAAAAGGAGACAAGATCATGAAACTTATTGCTTCCCTCCGCCGGACCGCAGAAAAACGCGCCGCTTATGCCCGCACTCTGCGCGAGCTGCGTTCCATGCCGCTCGAAACCGCGATGGACCTCGATATGGATATCGAAAACGCGTCCAGCATCGCCCGCAAGGCCGTTTACGGCGCCTGATGCCGGGCCCGCAGCAAGACGGCGCCAGGCGCGCGCCGGACAGACAATCCGATCCGACCTGAAAGGCAGCCAGACATGGCTGCCTTTTGCTTTTGGCCTCTTGGGACATTCTGCCGGGCGATCGGGGGCGAACCGCAATCGGTATCACCGGGGCCGGGATGTTTCCTTTCGGATGGCAGAACGCGGCGACGTCTTGCGACCTGTCCAAGGAAGTATATACACGAGATATACAGTTGATATGCGTGGAACGGGATGGCCGGGAAAAAGACAAAAGATGCGCAACTGTTGATCCGGATTGCGTGAGAGGATCGGGACCGCTTTATCCGTCTTTGCGAGGAGATGGATACGAGCGCGGCGCGGGAGATCCGGCGATTCATCCGGCAGTTCATTGAAAAACAAGAAAAACCTGAGGAGGAGAGCAGATGAAGACCGTTTTGATCGCCAATCGCAAGGGCGGCTGCGGCAAGACGACAACGGCGATCACCCTTGCCGCGGCGCTGGCCGATGGCGGCTGGAAAGTGGCGCTGGCTGATGCGGATCTGCAGAAATCCACCACGCGCTGGCTCAAGCGACGCCCGAAAACCGTGACCCGGATCGCGCATCTCGACTGGTCGTCACACAAGTCGCTGGGCGAGGCTCCCAACGGCATCGACTGGGTGATCATCGACGCGCCGGGCGCGCTCTATGACAACGATTCCCAGAAACTCGTGGCCGAGGCCAAGGCCGTGATCTGTCCGGTCATGCCGTCCTTCTTCGATGCGGATTCGACCAAGCGGTTCCTGAGGGACCTGCAGGAGATCAAGCGCATCCGGAAGGGCAAGGTCCGGATCGAGCTGCTGGCGAACCGGGTGAAGACCCGCGGCAAGGCATGTGAGCGGTTGGAGACGTTTTTCGACAAGATCGGTCAGGCGCCTGCGGCGCGGATCTCCGAGCGCACGGCCTATGGCGATCTGGCGGATGAGGGCCTGACGATTTTCGACCGTCCGCAGGCGCTGTTCCGGCCGATGCGAGAGCAGTGGACGCCGATCATCAAGACATTGGTTTGACTTTGGGCCTAAGCCCATCGTGACAGGGCTGCCGACCTGCGGAGGCGGATCGTCCGGACGGTGCGGGCGCGTCGGCGGCTACCCGAGCGGCTTGCGATCCTTGAGGAGTTTCTCGCGGGCGGCGCGCGCGGCCTTGCGATTGGCCTCGGTACCGAAATGCGGACGGTGCTCGAGATTGGGCAACTCGCTGGCGATCTCTTCAGGCAGGGAGGGCAGGGTGGCGGCATTGACTTCCAGGCTCTCGACCGGGATGCATTCGGCATAGATCACTTCGTGATGGTCGAAGACCAGCGTGTAGAAATCCGCGTAACCGCCGGGGCGCAGGAAGATGCGTTCATTGTCAACCAGGTAGCCGGCCTTCACCAGCATCTCCGCGGTCTCCGTCAGCCGGTCCACACCGCGCTGGTAGATGAAGAGGCGCTGTTGTTGGGACAGGACAAGATCGCCCGCATTGCCGAGCGTGTCGCGCGGGATGATAACGGGGGCGTAGGGGCCGACGGTGCGGATCGTTCGGTGAAACACATGGCGCAGTGCCTGCGGGCCGTGATCGCGAGTCAGGATGCGATCGCCGGGCGTGAGCGTCTCGACCGTGATCTGGCGACCATCGGCCAGGGTGATATGCGTGCCGCGTCCGAAGGCGAGCGAGGTGATGTCGGCGAGGCGCACCGGGCCTGGCGCGGTGTCGACGCCGATCAGGGTGTGCCCGCGACCCGGTTCCATGGGCTCCATTGGCACGACAGCATAGTCGGTGCCGGACTCCGAGGTCAGCTCCAGCAATAGCAGCTCGACCTTCTGGCCTTCCGGTGCAAGGAAGGTCAGCCGTGCCGCGAGATGCAACGCGGCGCCGGGTTGGCCGAGTTCGGTATCGCCGGAAAGCGTCTGACGGTCGCCATCCGCCGAGAGCACGCGCCCGCCACTGCTGGCGCGGTCGCTCACGCCGAGTTGCAACGCCTGTACGGAATGATCCAGCCGGTAGACATCGCCCGGGCAGAGCTCGTCGGCCCCGAGCAGTGGATCGCCAAGATTGGCCCCGGAAATCACGGAGAACCCCGCGCCGGGCAACGCGTGGCAATGGTAGTCGGCGGACAGAATATCGTGGGTCATGGAGCCTGTGAGGAAGACGCT
>NZ_JAWMPX010000023.1:0-77871 GCF_033101155.1 Tropicimonas sp. TH_r6 | reverse complement strand
ACCAATCGAAACCCGATCCGACGCGCAGGCGATCCCTCAGTTACAAGCGGAAGCGCACGAAGAATGACATTCAACTGGCTGACATGCTGGATTAGCTGGGTCCGAGTCCCGTCACCGTCCGATCCGTAAAACGTGACAATGTCTGGATCGAAATAGCCTATCCCCTCGATCCGAAGGACGCCTGCGCTTGAGCCGGTGAAACCGATCGCAACTTCGTGGTCGGCGTCCAGTTGGTCCTCAAAGTTCTTGATGTAAAGGATCAACCTCTCATATGCCCATTTCGCGGGGCTCTTGGTTTCGGGCGCAGAGCACACTTTCTCGGGGAGAGGATCCGCCTCGACACTGCGCACGGATGGGTCCGCATGAACCGCATGGGCTCGCGGGGTTTCATTCTGGTCTTGTGTCATCGCTCCTCCGCTCTCTGTCAGGCCTTGCGCCAGAGCCAGGCGCCGTCAGCGCGGCGGTCCCGGTTTATAAGCCCTTCCTTCAACAGATGATTGAGGTGTCCAATGGATTCCACAAGAGCCAAGCCATATTCACCGGGGCCAATTTCTCGCTTGAACAGCGGCGAAAAGCAATCATGCGCTGTGTGCGGTGTTGAAAGATACTCGAGCAGACGGGTCAGAGCGCCGTGATGATTATCGATCAGTTGTTCCAGCCTCGTCGGCAGCCCGGCGAACGGAAGCTTGTGGCCAGGCAAAACCAACTGATCGTCGCGCGCGAATTGCGACAACCGTTCGCAGCTTTCCAGCCAGTCCCCCACCGGGTCTGCGTCCGGTTCGGTCGGGTAAACGCCTAGATTCGGAGAAATGGACGGCAGGAGTTGATCACCACCAAGCACGAGACCGTCGTCCCGGCTCCAGAAGGTTGCGTGTTCGGCGGCATGCCCGTGCCCCATCCGGATATCCCAGGAGCGCCCTCCGATGCGGATGACTTCTCCTTCCGACAGCCGCGTGAATCCAAGCGGCATTGGCCAGACGCAGTCGGCGAAATTGAAGGGCCGATCCGAGACCCGTTGATCATAGATCGCCCGGTCCATCCCGGCGGCGCGGTAGAAGGCCAGGGTCTCCTCCGGCCAGCTCTCCTGGACGTCCAGCGTCAACATGCGGGCATAGAGCCACGCGGTGCGGGTGGTCGCCAACTCGGCGCCGTGTTCGGATTGGAACCAACCCGCGAGGCCGACATGGTCCGGGTGGTGATGCGTGACGATCACGCGGCGCACCGGCCTGTTAGCAAGGGGGCCGGCCATCAATTCCTTCCAGATTGTGCGGGACTTCCGGCTTGAGAAGCCAGTATCAACCACCGTCCAACCATCGCCGTCGTCAAGGGCGTAGATATTGACGTGATCCAGCGCCATCGGCAGCGGCAGGCGCATCCAGAGTACGCCTTCGGCGATGGCGATCGCCTCTCCCGGTCCGGGTGGCGTCTCGAATGGATATCGAAGCGGGGCGCGCGCAGGGGTCAGCACCGCTCAGACCGCTTCCAACTCTTCCACGCTCAGGTCGTAGAGTCCGTCGGCGCCCGCCCGCACCTGCTCGATCAGCGTCCTGTGCTCGGGCAGCAAACGCTTGATGAAGAAGGCGGCGAGCTTGGTGCGCGGGCCGGCGCCGCCGTCGGCCATTGCGGCCATCAGGTGATAATGGGCGCCCAGCACGCGGGCGAAAGCGCGCAGATAGGCGACACAGCCGGCGAACCGGTCCTGCATCTCCTGTTCCACCAGCCATTCCGTAACTTCGCGGAAATTCTCGGCCGCGTTGAAAACCGGCTTGGCGAGGTCCGGCAGCGTGCTGCGGGCGGTCTCGGCGAAGGATTCGACCTCGTCGAGCAGCGCATAGGCTGCCGCCCCGCCATCCATCATCTTGCGCGCGACGAGATCCATTGCCTGAATTCCGTTCGTACCTTCGTAGATCTGGGTAATCCGGACATCGCGGGCGAATTGCGCCGCACCAGTTTCCTCGACATAGCCCATGCCGCCATGCACCTGCATCCCCATCTGGGCGACCTCATGGCCGATATCTGTGCCATGCGCCTTGGCGATCGGTGTCAGGAGTGCTGCGCGCGCGGTCCAGTCCGCGTCGCCGGTCGCGCTATCCATGTCGATGGCAATTGCGTTGGCCAGCGAAATTGCGCGGGCGGCAAAGGTCTCAGCTTTCATCGTGGTGACCATCCGGCGGACATCGGCATGTTCGATGATCGTTCCCGTTCCGCCCACACGCCCCTGAACCCGGTCCAGCGCGTATTCGATCGCCTTTTGCGTGGCGGATTCGGCCAGTCCGATCCCCTGCGCGGCAACGCCAACCCGCGCATTGTTCATCATGGTGAACATCGCGGCCATCCCGCCATTCTCCTCGCCCACGAGCCAGCCTTTGGCTGCGTTGAATTCCATGACGCAGGTCGGCGAGCCGTGGATGCCCAGCTTATGTTCGATGGAGACGACCTTGAGGCTGTTGGCGAGGCCCGGATTGCCGGCGTCGTCGGGCAGTTCGCGCGGCACCATGAAGAGCGAGATCCCCTTCGTGCCCGGCTGGGCCTCGGGCAGGCGGGCGAGGACGAGGTGACAGACATTCCCGACGAAATCGCAATCGCCCCAGGTGATGAAGATCTTCTGGCCGGTGATGGAGTAGGTCCCGTCCCCGTTGGGTTCGGCCTTTGTCGTCAGCGCGCCGACATCGGAGCCGGCTCCCGCTTCTGTCAGGTTCATCGTCCCGGACCACTCGCCGGAGATCAGCTTTGGTAGATAGAGCGCCTTGATCTCGTCGGATGCATGAGCAGAAAGCGCCTCGATCTGGCCCTGCGTCAGCAGCGGTTGCAATTGCAACGCCAGGCAAGCAGAGGACATCATGTCGTTGATCGCTGTCTGTAGCGTGAGAGGTAGCCCCATTCCGCCCTGCTCGACCGGCGCCGAGACGCTGACCCAACCGCCCTCGGCAATCGCCTTGAACGCCTCCGCAAAGCCCGGCGCGCCCCGCACCCGCCCGTTCTCCAGTACCGAGTGATGTTCATCCCCCGCTCGGTTCACCGGCGCGATCACCTCTTCGCAGAGCTTGCCGGCCTCGGTGAGAATTGCTGCGGTCATGTCCTCGGTCGCCTCGGCGAAACGGTCCGTCTCCCGAAGCTGGCCGAAGCCCACGACATTTTCGAGCAGGAAATGGAAATCGGTCAGCGGAGCACGGAAAGGCATTGGGTCACCTCAGTTTGCGGCCTTGGCAGGGCGGATTGGGGGCGGTATCACCCTTGGGTCTGATACAATCTATCTCTTGCAGCGCTGCGCGACAAAGACGGACGCAGCGTCACGAATTCACAAGGATGCCATGACTGAACGTCTCGCCGCCGATACGGCCGGATTGGACCGCGCAGCTGAGCTTCTCGCAAATGGGGATCTTGTCGCATTTCCGACCGAAACCGTCTACGGACTTGGCGCCGATGCGCGCCAAGGGGCGGCAGTTGCACGGATATACGAGGCAAAGGGCCGGCCGAGCTTCAACCCGTTGATCGTGCATGTCGCCGATCTCGCCATGGCGGAAAGGTATGGTTGCCTTTCGCCAGAAGCCTGGGGGTTGGCAGATGCGTTCTGGCCTGGCCCGCTGACGCTCGTTGTTCCGATTGCGGAAGGCTCGGGTCTGTCGGAGCTTGTCACTGCGGGGCTGTCGACCATTGGCCTGCGCGTCCCGCGTGGTGAGACGGCACAGGCCCTCCTGCGCCGTTTTGATGGTCCGGTCGCGGCGCCGTCGGCCAATCTGTCCGGCAAGATCAGCCCGACGCGGGCCGAGCATGTGCTGGACGGGCTTGAGGGCCGGATTGGCGCCGTTCTCGATGGCGGCGCGGCAGAGGTGGGCGTCGAGTCGACGATCATCGGTTGCTACGACACGCCCCGCCTGTTGCGTCCGGGCGGGCTTCCGACGGAGATTATCGAGGCCGCGCTTGGGCGTCCGCTGGCCCACGCTCCCGAGGCGAACACGCCCAATGCACCCGGTCAGTTGCCGTCCCATTACGCGCCGGACGCGCCCGTCCGCCTCAATGTCACCGAGCCCGGCGAGGCGGAATGTCTGATAGGCTTCGGACCGGACGCGCCGCATGACTGCCTCAACCTGTCTGTTTCCGGCGATCTCGTCGAGGCGGCGGCGAATCTCTTCGAGTATTTGCGCAAGGCTGACGCTTCCGGGCGCAGGATCGCCGTTTCGCCGGTTCCGGATCACGGGCTCGGGCGGGCGATCAATGACCGTCTCGCCCGCGCCGCCGCACCGCGCTGAGTTCGCGCCGCCGGACTGCCGATCGGTCAACCGCCCGTGGAGAGCGCCTGAAGGATCGCCAACGTACTCTCGCTGTGCCAATCGGCGTCCCCGATGAGCCGCCCGACCTCTTCGCCTTGCGGATTGAGGATCACGGTCACGGGCAAGCCCATGACGCCATAAGCGCGGGCCAGCTTCTGCTTCGGGTCGCGGTGGCGCGCCAGGTTGGAAATGTCCTCTTCCTCGAAGAACCTGTCAATGGCCGCAGGCGGGTTGCGGCCGGTGGCGATGGTCACGACCTCGACCGGGCTGTCCGACATCGTCTCCTGAAGGGCAGAGAGCGTCGGCATTTCCTTCCGGCAGGGGGCGCACCAGGTGGCCCAGAAATTCACCACGCGCCAGGTCTCGCCATCCACTTCAAGCGTGAGCGGCGCATCGGCCGTGTCGGTGACGGCCAGAGGAACGGCCGGTTTCGCGCTCTCGTGCAGCACGAGCTTCTTCATGTCGCCATCGCGCAGCGCGGAAATCGTTGCCAGGTCAGCCGGATCCGCACGCCCGGGATTTGCCAACAGGGCGAGGCCCGTATAGACCAACGCGGTCAAGAGATGCTTCATTTTCAATCCTTCCGGGGTCCGAGACAATGACCGATGCCAAGAGCCAGGCCGCCAACCAGATGTGGGGCGGGCGTTTTTCCACCGGGGTAGATTCGATCATGGAGGCGATCAATGCCTCGATCGATTTCGACCGCCGACTGGCCCGACAGGATGTCGAGGGTTCCCGCGCCCATGCTGCGATGTTGGCCGCGCAAGGCATCCTTACGGATAATGACGCGGCGGCCATTCGGGAAGGGCTGCTCACGGTCTTGTCAGAGATCGAAAGCGGCGATTTCGAGTTCTCGAGGGCGCTGGAGGACATTCACATGAATGTCGAGGCCCGGCTGAAAGCACTGATCGGCGAACCGGCGGGGCGCCTGCACACGGCGCGTTCGCGCAACGACCAGGTAGCGACTGATTTCAAACTCTGGGTGCGCGACCAATATGATGCTGCGATCTCCGGGGTCGAGGCGCTGCAGCGCGCGCTGCTGGCGCAGGCCGAGGCTGGGGCCGATTGGGTCATGCCGGGCTTTACCCATTTGCAGGTGGCGCAGCCGGTGACCTGGGGCCATCATATGATGGCCTATGTCGAGATGCTGGGGCGCGATGCTTCCCGCCTGCGCGACGCGCGGGCGCGGATGAACGAGAGCCCGCTCGGCGCAGCGGCGCTGGCGGGCACTTCTTTCCCGATCGATCGCCATGCGACGGCCGAGGCGCTCGGCTTCGACCGGCCGGCTGCGAACTCGCTTGACGCGGTGGCGGATCGAGATTTCGCACTGGAGTTCCTGTCCTCTGCCTCGATCTGCGCCATGCATCTGAGCCGGCTGGCAGAAGAGCTGGTGATCTGGTCCTCCGCGCAGTTCCGCTTCGTGACCCTGTCGGACGCCTTTTCGACCGGCTCCTCGATCATGCCGCAGAAGAAGAACCCCGATGCGGCCGAGCTGATCCGGGCCAAGATCGGCCGGATTCTCGGCGCGATGGTGGGGCTGTTCACGGTGATGAAGGGGCTGCCGCTGACCTATTCCAAGGACATGCAAGAAGACAAGGAACAGGTCTTCGACGCCGCCGACAGCCTGATGCTGGCGCTTGCGGCGATGACCGGGATGGTCTCTGACATGTCCGCCAATCGTGCCGAGTTGGAAGCGGCGGCGGCGAGCGGTTTCTCGACGGCCACCGATCTTGCCGACTGGCTGGTGCGCGAGTTGGGCTTGCCCTTCCGGGATGCGCATCATGTGACCGGATCGTTGGTCGCTTTGGCCGAGGGCAAGGGCTGCGACCTTCCCGACCTGTCGCTTGCGGAAATGCAGAGCGTGCATGCGGAGATCACCACAGCGGTGTTTGATGTTTTGGGTGTGCAGAACTCGGTCGCGAGTCGCAGGTCCTTCGGCGGGACGTCGCCGGAACGGGTACGCGAACAAGTGGGCCTCTGGAAGGAGCGTTTGGGATGAAAGCTGGTATTGTTGTCATTGCCCTTTTTGCCGTGGCGGGCTGCGCAGCGCCTCGGCCGCCGGTAACGGAGCCGGCCGGGACTGCGGAGTCGGCTGGAACTGTGGCACCGACCTCCGGCCCGAGCAGGAGTGTCGATGTTGTCGTCGGAACCAATGGCTCGGCGGTGGCGGTCGGAAGCGGCAACGTGACCGTCGGTGTCGGCACCGGCGGACGGATTGGACGGGGCGGACGAACGGGAGTGGGCTGGTGGTTCTGAAACAGGGTGCAGGCTGGCTGTTGCTGACAGTGTTTCTCGCGGGATGCGGGGCAGACGGACCGCCGAAAGCGCCGCCCGCCAAGGAAAAGGAAACGCCCAAACCCGGTATAACCATCTCGGGCACGGCCTCGGTCGGTGTGACCGGCGGGTCCGGGTGAGCCGGGATCAGTTGATCAGGCCCTCATGCCCCATGCGGCGGTCGGCTTCCAACGTGAGAGCATCGAGATCGGCCTGGAGTTTCGCGCGGAGTTCTTCGCGTGTCTCGGGTGTGATCTTCTTCGGTATGCCCACATCCCATTTGCGATACATCATCACGCCTCGCCCGCCGGGGCGCGGCAGCAGCATCTTGTCCCAACTGTTGATGGTCCGGTAGCGCTCGACGGAATTTGTGTAGAGCCAGATCGGGGCACCGGTGAGCCGGGCCCAGTCGATCGGGATATTCTTCGCGACGCGGGCCGGCCCATCCGGGCCATCGATGGCGAATCCGATCGTGGTGCCCGCGCGGGACATTCTTGCGACCTGAAGAGATGCGGCCGTGTTCGACTTCTTGATCTTCATGGGCATAGTTTCCAGCCCGAAGCGGCGCATCACGCGGCCGACGACCATGCCCGGGATCATTGCCGAGGTGACGACGCAGAACGGACTCCAGGTCGGATCCCAGCCGCGAGCGGACATTGGGAGACGGCCGTGCCAGAGGGCGAAAATGATAGGTTTGCCGCCTGAAACGGCCTCGATCACGTCCTCACGGCCCTCGAACTCCCATTCCGTTTGGCGATAGAGCTTTTCGATATGGCTGGCGATCAAACGGGACGCGGTGCCGGAGATCGCATCGCTGGCGGCGATCGCATCCAGACGCCGTCTGATCCGTTTTTCCAGTGAAGCCATGACCATCTCCTCTCGCCCCGTATGAATTTCTCGCAGTCGCTCCGGGTGGCAGCAAGCGACGGGCGGGCGAGTAGGCGCAATCTGTTACCAAAATGCGGCGCGTTTCGCGCCACGGCCTTTCTCTGGCACCTGCGCCTGCGCACAAGCGCCGGGTGGATTGCTCACGGCGGCGGCTGTGGTAAGAGCGGCGGAAACGAGAACTGGCCGGGAGTGTGGCGCATGGATCATTTTCTCTATCGCGACGGCGCGTTGTTCGCCGAGGACGTGCCCGTGGCCGAGATCGCCGCCACCGTGGGGACGCCCTTCTATTGTTATTCGACCGCGACTCTGGAGCGCCATTTCCGGCTCTTCGACGAGGCGCTGGAGCCGATGCCGCATTTGGTCTGCTTTGCGATGAAATCCAATTCCAATCAGGCGATCCTGAAGACGCTGGCGGCGTTGGGGGCCGGGATGGACGTGGTTTCGGGCGGCGAATATGCGCGGGCGACGGCGGCGGGCGTGCCGGGGGACCGGATCGTCTTTTCGGGGGTGGGCAAGACCGTCGAAGAGATGCGGGTCGCCCTCGAAGGCGGGATCCGGCAGTTCAACGTTGAGAGTGAGTCCGAAATGGAGGCGCTGAACGGTGTTGCCGTCTCGATGGGGCTTCGGGCGCCTATCGCGTTGCGGATCAACCCTGATGTCGATGCGCGGACCCATGCGAAAATCGCAACCGGAAAGTCCGAAAACAAGTTCGGCATTCCGATTGCCCGGGCGCGCGAGGTCTATGCGCGGGCTGCGGCCCTGCCGGGGCTGGATGTGATCGGGATCGATCTGCATATCGGCTCACAATTGACCGAGTTGGAGCCGTTCGAACTGGCCTACAGGAAAGTCGCGGATCTGACCGAGGCGCTGCGCGCCGACGGGCACGAGATTCGGCGTCTGGATCTCGGTGGTGGGCTTGGCATTCCCTATACCCGCAGCAACGACGCGCCGCCACTGCCCAGCGAATATGGCGAAATGATCCAGCGTACTGTTGGTCACCTTGGCTGCGAGGTCGAGATCGAGCCGGGGCGGCTGATCTCGGGCAATGCCGGAATCATGGTCTCCGCCGTGATCTATGTGAAACACGGCGAAGGGCGGGATTTCCTGATCCTCGACGGGGCGATGAACGACCTGATCCGCCCCTCCATGTATGATGCCCACCACGATATCGTCCCGGTCCACGAGCCGGCGGCGGGCGCGGAGCAGGCGCCCTATGACATTGTCGGTCCTGTCTGCGAGACCGGCGACACATTTGCAAGGCAGCGCAACATGCCGGCGCTCAGGGCCGGTGATCTCGTCGCCTTCCGCTCCGCCGGCGCTTACGGGGCGGTAATGGCTTCGGAATACAACACGCGGCCGCTTATTCCGGAGGTTTTGGTGCGGGGCGATCAATTCGCTGTCATCCGGCCACGTCCGAGCTTTGACGAAATGATCGCGCGCGATAACATTCCCGAATGGCTCTTGTAAGATCGCCATCCTTAGGCCCGCGGGGTGCGGGCCGCTGAAAGGAGCGGAATGACCCTTCAGACGGCCCGCGACACCGCGATGCGGCGGCTCGACCGCCCGCTCCGCCTGACCCAGATCGGGATGGCTGCGGAGCGTTTCACTTGGTGTTTCTGGCGTGCGTGGTCAGTCCTGTTCGCGCTTCTCGCGGTCCTCATGCTCGGATTGCACGAACGCGCGCCGATCGAAATCCTCTGGATTGGCGCCTTGGTCTCGGGCGCCGCCTTGCTGTGGTTCCTGTTTACCGGATTGCGCTGGTTCAGATGGCCAAGCCGCGAGGAGGCCCTGCGGCGACTTGATTCGACCCTGCCGGGGCGACCTCTGCAGGCGCTTGGCGATGAGCAGGCCGTCGGCGCAGGGGATGCTGCATCCCAGGCGGTCTGGGCGGCGCATCTGGAACGAATGGCGGCGCGAGCGGCTGAAGCTAAGCGCGTTCCTCCCGATCTGCGGATCTCACGCCGCGATCCCTACGCATTGCGGTACGTTGCCCTGACGGCGCTGGCTGTGGGGATCCTTTTCGGGTCCGTCCTGCACGTGACGACGATCGGTGATGCTGTGAGCGGACCCGGCGGTGACGGACTGGTCGCAGGACCATCCTGGGAAGGTTGGGTCGAGCCGCCCGCCTATACCGGGAAACCGACGCTGTATCTCGCCGATATTGCTGCCGGCCCGCTGGATGCGCCAAAAGGGAGCCGGGTCTCCCTGCGGCTCTATGGCGAGGTCGGCGCGCTGAGCGTTGACGAGACGGTATCTGCGCGGGCTGGCGAGGAGATTGTACCTGCGACGGCCGCGACACAGGAGTTCGACATCCGGCAGGACGGTCGGCTGGCCATCATGGGGCCGGGAGGGCGCGAGTGGCAGGTTTCCATTGCCGAAGATGCCGCGCCCGGCGTGAGCTTCGACGGTGACCTGGAGCGCGAGGCCAGCGGTCGGATGCAACAAGGCTTCCGGGCTCGGGATGACTATGGGGTGGTCTCTGGGCGCGCTGTGTTCACGCTGGACAACGATGGGCTGCCGCGACGGTACGGGCTCGCGTCTGATCCCGAACCGCGACCTGATATCGTGGTCGACCTGCCGATGACCATCAGTGGCAATCGGGCAGATTTTAGCGAGACGCTCGTCGAGGACTTTTCGAAGCACGCCTGGGCTGGTCTGCCAGTCAGGCTGACATTGACCGTTCTGGATGCCTCCGGCCAGGAGGGAAGCTCTGCGCCGATGGACTTGAGCTTGCCCGGGCGGCGCTTCTTCGATCCGCTGGCCGGTGCATTGATCGAGCAGCGGAGAGACCTGCTGTGGACGCGGGCGAATGGTCCCCGCGTTTCCAAGGTGATCCGTGCGGTGACACACCGGCCCGACGATATCATCCGAGACGGATCTACCTATCTGCCGCTGCGGGTCGCCTTGAGGCGACTGGAAGCCGGGATCACGGCGCCGGGTGGTTTGTCGGAGGAGGTCCGGGACGAGGTTGCCGAAGCGCTCTGGTCGATCGCGGTCAAGATCGAGGAGGGGGATCTTGCCAATGCGGCCGAGAGATTGCGGCGGGCGCAGGAGCGCTTGGCCGAGGCGATCCGCAACGGTGCCACCGATAACGAGATCGCGGAACTGATGGAGGACCTGCGCGAGGCGATGCGCGACTACATGCGCCAGCTCGCCCAGCAGCAAAACCAGGATCAACAACAGGAATTGTCTGAGAACACTCAGGAGATCACTGGCGACCAACTCCAAGAACTGCTCGACCGCCTGCAACAGCTCATGGAAGAAGGTCGCACCGCAGAAGCTATGCAGCTTCTCGAACAGCTTCGCCAGATGATGGAGAACATGCAGATTACGCAAGGCCAGCAGGGGCAGGGGGGCGAAAGCGCCGGCGAGCAGGCGATGCGTGGTTTGGCGGAGACCCTGCGGGACCAGCAGGGCCTGTCGGATGAGGCTTTCCGGGATCTGCAGGAACAATTCAATCCGCAATCGGGTGAGTCGGACCAGGGTCAGGGCAGCCAGGGGGACCGAGGGCGCGGGCAGGATCAAGAAGGTGAGCAAGGCGGCGAGGGATCGGGCGACTCGCAACAGGGTGACCAGGGCAACCCCAGGCCGGGCGAGAATGGCGGGCCGGACTCGCGCTCGCTTGCGGACCGCCAGGGCGAATTGCAACGGCGGTTGGACGCGCTTCGGGAGAACTTGCCCGGTGCTGGCAGTGAGGCCGGAGATGCCGCACGGGATGCGTTACGCCGTGGCGGGGAACAGATGGGGCAGGCCGAAGAAGCGTTGGAAGATGGCGCATTGGCGGAGGCGCTGGACGGTCAGGCGCGCGCGATGGAGGCCATTCGTGAAGGAATGCGTAGTCTCGGCGAAGCCCTGGCGCAACAACAGCAGAACGGACAAGGACAACAGCAGGGTCAGCTGGACAGGGGAGGGCAACAGCAAGACCCACTTGGGCGCGAAGCCGGAACATCCGGGAGTTTGGGAAGCGACGACAGTATTCTTCAGGGCGATGATATTTATCGCCGTGCGCGTGACCTGCTGGATGAGATTCGTCGTCGTTCGGGCGAACGGGAGCGCCCGCAGATCGAGTTGGAATATCTCAAGCGGCTGCTTGATCGGTTTTGATCGAAGAAATCACTCTGCCCTGAACTTCGTGCCCTTCAGCCATTTCAGCCTTTATTGAGGCGCAACCGACGGCTTTGAAGCGACGTGGATCGCTTTCGATCTGGTTTGATCCTGAGATGGTCTCGACGCCGCCGCCGAATGGTAGGCGCGGTCGTCAATGCCAGTTCAGCGATACTGCGATACAGGCGTGTCTTAGCCTGACAGTCTTGGTTGGCATACCGCTTCGTCAGACAACGGGGTTTGTCGAGAGCCTTCTGTGGCTGATGGTGCTGGACTGGGTTGTCCCAGATTTCAGCACGCATTGCCGCCGCCAGAGACCATTGAATGTGAACTTGCCATATCGCGGAGGTGCCGGTCCGTTGAACTTGCCCATCGACAGCACTGTTATCGAGGCAGAGAATGAAGGCGAGAGGACCGCACGCAAACATGGCGGCCCCAAACGACGCAACTGGCGCAAGATACATATTGGGATCGACGAGGAAACGCTGTAAGTGTGAGCGGTTGAGGGCACCATCAGCAACGTCGGCGACGCGCCCATGTTGCAGGAGTTACTTTAGCAAATCCTGTCTGGGTAACACATCGGGTCAATGACCGCGGACGGCGCCTATGACACCCGAAAATGCCATGATGCGATTGCCGCGCGCGGTGCCTATGCCGTCAGCTCGCCACGCAGGAATGCCAAACCATGGAAACGCACGAGCTCCGGTGCAATCGCCCGAAACCAAGCGGTCGACGCATCGCGATATCTGGGGCGCGCTATCTGGCGAAAGTGGAGCGGCTACCACCGCCGAAGTCGCGTTGAGATAATCTCTTTCATGGTTTGCAAGCAAACCACTGCCGGTCAGTGCCTGACGTGCCCCCATTGGTCTCTCACTCATAGTGAGAGACTGCAGGTTTGATACTCGTCGGTTTCGGGTTGGGCAAGCGCGCCGGGCGCGGAGTCTTCATTTAGCTCAAGGTTCCGGCGCGCTTCTGCGGGCGTTCGGTTTCCAAGCGACGAGTGTGGCCTGACCTGGTTGTAGTCGTATCGCCAGAGGGCGAGCTTTCGCCTTGCGTCGTCAAGGCTGTCGAATAATTCCTCATTCAGCAGCTCGTGCCGGACCGTGCGATTGTAGCGCTCGACATAGGCGTTCTGCTGGGGCTTGCCCGGATCGATGTAATGCCAATCGACGCCGTTCTTGTTCGCCCATTTCAGGACTGCGCGGCTGGTGAACTCGGTGCCGTTGTCGCTGACAAGACAAGCTGGTTTTCCGTAGACCCGGATCAGCGCATCCAGTTCCCGTGCGACCCGAGCGCCCGAGATGCTGGTGTCAGCCATCAGGCACAGGTTCTCTCGACAGCAATCGTTATTCACCGCCAGAATACGGAATTTACGTGAAGCTCCGAAGGTGTCGGACAGGAAGTCCAGTGATCCATTGACCGACAGGCGATTGCACGCAATCGCCGAGAGGGGGCGTTGATTGGGCCGTGTGGCTTCTGGCATCGGGGTCCTGGAGCCTCGGGCTTGCTTCCGGCCCCGTCGTCGTTTCACCGGCAGCCCTTCCTCTGAGTAGAGGCGATAGAGCTTCTTGTTGTTCATGATCATGCCTATGCGTTCCAGCATCACGCCGATCCGACGATAGCCGAACCGCCGCCGCTTTCTGGCGATGGATTTCATTTCCTTGCAGATCTCAGGGCTCGCCATAGGACTCGAACCAATGGCGCCTTCAATGGCTTGCTCCAGAGGGCGTTCACGCCGGACTGTCTTGGGGGTGACCCCGACAAGTTGGCAGGCCCGGCGCTGCGAGATGTCATGCTCCCGCATCGCCTTCAGCGCTGCCTCTCGCCGCTCCTTCGGCGTCGTCAGTTCTTTCCCAGAAGATCCTTCAGGACCACATTGTCGAGCATCGTGTCGGCCAACAGCCGTTTGAGCTTGGAATTCTCACTCGCCATTGTTGCTCGAACCAATGCGCAACAAGGCTCGTTCCAGGGCATTCAGTCGGCCCGCATCGGACACCTCCATGCCACCGTATTTGGATTTCAGCTTGTAGAATGCGCATTCCGGGTTCAGCCCATGCCTCCGGCACACCTCAGCCGTCGACATCCCGGCCTCCTGTTCCTTGATCATCCCGATAATCTGCGCCTCGGTGAAACGGCTCTTTCTCATGCGTCTGCTCCTGCAAAGGTTGGGCAGACTCTACTTCAAGGTGAGGGAGTTCTCGGGGGGCAGGTCAATCCGTGTGGGGATACGGGAAACCCGATCAGCATCGGAATTGTGCAAAAAAGCCTATCCACCTAGGAGAATTAATGCTGTGTTTGCAGACGTTAAGGACTGCGCTCCGTTTTTCAACTCGGAACGAAGAAGAAATGTGCTGGTCAACTCGTCCTGAAGTTGAGGGTCCAGGTAGTCGCTGACCTCACTGGTTCCGAATGTCTGTTCTGCCTTGGCCTTAAAAGTCTTTAGCTGAACGTCGATGTCCAGGGATGCAAACGAGTCCGGAAGACCCAAAGCGGTCTCGAAGACCGTTCGTAGTGGCGTAGATCCCATGATGGTAAACCATTTCGTATCATTGCTTGTGTCTTCGGAGGCGACGTCCGGTAGTTCGCGCTCGGCATAAAGTGCCAACCGAAAATCTTCATTTTGGTCTCCGACATCCGTTTCAAATTGATAGCTTTCGTAAGCACTAGTAACCTCTTCGGCAAACCCGGAGAGAGTTGTTCGGGGAGGAATGCCCTCCCCAAACCCGAATGCTGTAGAGAACTCCAAGTAAGTTGAATCCGATAGCTTGTTTGCAAGAGACTCCGAGTCGGAAGTGCCTTCCTCCAAGACTTTGCGAATAAAGAAAGTGTTGTTGATGTCGTCGTCGAGGCCGAACGCCCCTAGTGCGACGGTCAACAGCTTTCGATCCGCAAGCAGGTCATCCACGGTGCGTACGTTGCCGATGTTTTCAGAGAAATACTCGGTGTCGCTCTGCAATCCTTGTTTGTGAGCCTCTTGTTGTGTTTCAAGAGTTCTGTTCAGGAAGACCCAACCGGCGTACCCACTTATCGGAACAACGGGCTGAAAGGTCATAGTGGCCTCGAGGCGAACAATCGTTCCTCACGCGGGAGGAGACCTCTCAGTGCTTTCAAGGCCTGGTAGTATTGCCCATCAAGGATTGCGCTCGTCGCAAGATCAAGACGTTTATGACTATCGTCGTCGAGAAGAACCTGGCTCAATTGTTCGATCCCTCGCAAGAGCTGCAATTTGGCTTCTTCAGGATCTGCGTCTCCCGAAAGCACAAGCTGTGCGATGTAGCACACACGCCGGACTGGAGTATTGACCTCTTCGGGATGAATTGCGTCTCGGAGTCGCAAAATGTGCGCATTCGGAGTAACGATACTCAAGCGGCTCCGTCGGTCGCCGTTTTCAATGACGGCTCCATTGATCAGAACTCGTTCCTTCGGTCCCAATTTTAGAACAAGCCCACTCATTCTTTTCGTGCCTCCTGTCCCAGACCGCGCATCATGGCGGTGTTGATATCGATGAGAGGATCGGCGTTTGCGTCGCCACGGAGGATCTTGCTACTGTGGAGGTTCACAAACTGGCGCAGATAGACAATCTGACCCTTCAGGCTTTGGGGAAGCGCGTTGTCCTTGTCAGCGGCATCAACAGCGAGAATTGTCCAAAGGCGCCGGTTTTCGTGGAGAGCGTTCGCTAAGGCAGAAAAGCTCTCAACCTTATCGGAAGATGCCGCCCGAAGCTTCTGCGTGATGCGAGCGAAGGCAGCATATTCGATGCTGCGAGGGGTTCGGACAGCGGTCACGTTGGACCCATAGGCCTTTTTGGCCATGTCTACGGCGTTCACGGAGTTTCCTTCCGTTCAGGATTCAGGGGAGCCGAACTTCATTCGGCAGGATACGGGGCGCGCTTATGCGCGCCCCGGAGGTCGCTTTATTGGAAGAGCGACATAACCGAGCTCGGCGAGGAGTTCGCGATGGAGAGAGACTGGATGCCCAACTGTTGCTGCACCTGAAGTGCCTGCAAGCGGGCAGACGCCTCTTCCATATCAGCGTCAACAAGAGAGCCGATGCCCGCGGTCATCGAATCCGTCAGATTGCTAACGAACTCAGTTTGGGTTTCGATCCTGCTTTGAACTGAACCGAACGCAGCTGCAGCATCCGTTGCCGTTGCGATCATTTCCTCAATTGCACCCAATGCAGCGGTAGCTTCGCTCTCCGTGGCGACAGTGAGGCTTTCAAGCTCAGAAAGACCCCCAGAACCACGAGACTGGGTGAGTTCCACAGCGATATCGGCATTGCTCGTCAGGTTTTCAATCTGAAGTTCGCCGGTGGTCGTTATGTCAAGCTCGATTTCACTCGTATCAAGACCTTCGGATATCAGAGAGTTCTTCAGACCCGCAAGAACGGCGTCTGCCGTATCCCCCTCTTTGACGACATAGTTCCCAGTCACGGAACCAATCGTCATACTCATGGAGTCGCCTTCGATGAGGCCAGTCGCTGTCGCCAAGCTGACCCCGGCAGTATCTTTGCTCAGCGCGACAGCGCCATCAGCGCCGCCTGCAGCAGTCAGAAACGCGCTTCCCAGAGTGATTTCCGTGTAGTCGGCACCCGAACCGGCGGTACCATCTGATGCTGTGAGATCCGTTGAGTTCGAGAGGGCTGCAGCCGTAAGTGTTGTGCCTGCAGTGGTCGAGAGGTTCTGCGCGTCGACTCCGATATTCGAGGCCGTCACGTTACCAGAGGAATCCCGGTCCAGGGAGGACAGGACGTCTACGCCAGCTGCACCGTTTGAGTTTGTGGTCGTCTGGGAGCCGTCAACAAGATTCAGACCGTTAAACTGTGCTGCCCCAACCACCGATTTGATCTGATCGGCGAGAGCTTGGACGTCGTCATTTAGCTTGGTTCGGTCGACGTTGTCGCCCTGAGCGGCAACGACTTTTTCTTTCATCTGCGTCAGCAGGTCCGTAACAGTTTCAGCCGCTTGCGCTGCCACTGCAACGGTGGACTCGCCTAGCGCCAGGCTGTCCGAAATCGCTTCAAAACCGGCGACATCCGATTCCATAACCTTGGAGATCGCCCAGACGGCCGAGTTGTCCTTGGCGGACGCAACCGACTTGCCAGTCGAGATCTGGCTCTGGATGGATTCGAGGTCGTTGTTGATGCCTTTCAGGGTCTGCAGGGCGACCATCGAGCTGGTATTCGTGAGGATGCTGGTCATGTTCGAATTGTCCTTCGAGTGCGGCGTTTTACGCCGGGGATCATGACCGCCGGGGCCAACCCGGCGGCGGTTGCCGCATTCTGCGCTACTACGGTCGGCTCTCTTGCCGAGCGTGCCACCCTGCTTGGGGTGCATCGCCACTCTGGCCCTGATGCACTAATGGATTCCTAATTTGGTTCCTCTGCGAATATTGGATTTTAGTAGAATTTCCGTTGTTTCAAATGCTCAGGCGCGTCTTTCGATTTTGGGGTGGGCGGTCTTGATGTTCTTCATATCTCCGCCTCGCGTATAAGTATCCAACTGGAGCATTACCTTTCGAATCTCCTTGAGGCGCTCGGACGCGGTCCTGAAACCTTTGCTCGAGGCTTCGAGGAGTATCTGATTGCGGCGGACTTTCTGCTGAAGGTCTGCAAGTTGCTGAGAGGATAGAAGGGAGTTTGTCTCCAAACGTTGCGCGAGCTCCTGTTTGCGGGGCTCAAGGGCAGCGACCGACTCGATCTTTCCACTCAAGAGAAGCGCCTTCTCCTCTTCCAAAAGTGTCTTGAACTGAGACAGTGTTTCATTCGACATGAGAACGTTCCTTTAGTGAGTTGAATATCGACTCGGCGAGGCCGATGCCTCCGCGAGAGGCGATTTCGTCGGCTTGGGCGTTTCGCAGGAAACTGGCGAACTGGTCTTCGCCGACCCCTCCTCCGAAGGTTTCCGGTGTCTTTCCCACGCCAGCATGCTTCAGCATTTCCGAGAGGAATGTGGCTTCGAGGTCCATAGCGACTCGGCGGAGTGCTTCATCTGACTTCGTGTGCGAGGGCGGAACTAACCCTGATCCTGGTGCGTTGGTTGCCATCAGATCCATCGACGCTGTCTCCAGTAATCTAAAACTTTCTCGAATTTAGATTGAGCAGGGTAAAGGATCGGTAACCCGCTGCATGCAACTTGGCGTCATTCATCGGCAAAAGGCCAAGAAGACTATGCAGAATGCCCTCGTATCCACATTTATGAGTGGGAATGTCGCAGGTTGCGCGCGTGACGCTTCTTCGCAACCAGTGCCTAGTGAGGTTCCTTTTGGAGAAATACTTGCCAAAGAGAATGCTCCCATAAGCCGCAAGGCAGGTTTGGCGGCAGGAGAAATATCGCATCAGAATCCCAAAAACGGTGCGCCGTTGAATGGTGAGTCAGGAAGTCAATCTGATGTGTCATATCCCAGTGTTGGACCACAGTGTGCCGTGGCATCGGAGGATTCGGTCAGCGCAGGGCAGAACGCGGATTCGCGCCTTGAGACGGTTGCTTCAAGTGTAGCGGTTTCGGAAATTCGGTTTGAGAACGGTGTAGATGAGGATTCCGCGAATCTGGCGACCAAAGCTGTCCGGACAGGCGAGGGGCACATGCCTTGGGCGGCAGATGAAGAAGCATCCGACCCTGAAGGGGGAGAATCCTACGTCACACCAGGTATGCCCGACTCCCCGCCTTTGAGCGGGAGAGCCATTGGGGAAGATACTGATCCCGTGTCCGAAAGTGTCTCTGGGGCAGCGGCCAGTCTCACGTCAGACCTTGGCATATCGGAGAGTGCCAAAAGGGATCAGAGTTTGGAAGAGAACTGGCCCGACAGTACGTCTCCCTTTTTGGGGCAATCGGTTTTTGATGGGCAGGCAAGGGATACAACGGATGTCGCGGTTTTAGGGGATTCTCTCGCCTCCAGTATCGACACGAAAGAGCGACTGCAGGTCCCAGATGAGGCCGGTTTGCGAAGTGAAGAGTCACTGGCGCGGCCGCTCTCCGAACTTTCCAAAAAAGTTGATGGTGCTGCCGATCCGTTCGTTCGGTTCGATCCTGTGTCGCGTGGCAACGGCCGACCAGAAGGCAAGACAACAGATACCAGTCAGCCAGAAACGGGGGCTTTTCAACCTCAAAAGGAAGGTTCCTCCTTGGTTCGAAACCCAACAGCTCTTGCTCCGGGAGCGGCTGAACCGCCTCTAGAAGCCCGCACTTTGAACGCACCCTCGAATGCCGAGAGTGGCCAGTCCCGAGCGGCAATCAGAGAGGAATACAATCAGGAACGCGGTCTTCATTTTGCTCCAAAATCAATTGGCACTGGCATGAACCCTAGTCCCACACTGCCTAACGACTTGGGCAGGGAACAACCCCAACCGGACCTCACCGGTGAGCAACCAAACCTAGACGAGATCGACAAAGGAGGCAGCGAGCGTCGGATCGAAAATCTTGGCGGAACGCCTGAGACGCTTCCGTCGGGAACCGCTCGGGACGTTTTGTTGGCGCGCGCGGGTTTCGGAAATGCTGCATCCGAAATGGAGGCAGTTAGAGGGCCGTCGGGTACGAGTGAGATAGCTTCAAAGGTTCCCGGCGTGCTGAGGCAGATGCCTTTTGGCGTAACCAACGCAACAGTTGTGCAACAACCCGGCCAACCCGACGGTAAAGTCATACCGGAACTCGGCGTCTCCCTAGGGCAAGTGGCAAAAGTAAGCGACGTGCGAACGTCTGATCTGCCAAAATCCGGCAGCGCGGAAGCTCTTAAAGGAACGCGACCCTCACCCGCGCCCGATCCATCGGTTCAGAACCCGATCCAAGCATATCAGGCAATGGAAATGTCAAATGGGTTCATGCAGAATGCCGATGACAAAGCATTGTTAGGCGGCTTCGACGGAACTCCAGCCGAGTTTGGCGATATCCGAAGCGATATCTCGTTGGAGCGAGCACAGGCCCAAGCTTCCGGACCCACCGAACGCGGAGTCGGAGAGACTCAGATGCGGAGCAATGTTCGGTACGTTGCGACTACGATCGCTGAAAGAGCCGTTGCAAACTCAACCGGGACACTCGAACTTCGCATGTCCCCAGAAGAACTGGGCGCCCTACGCATCACCTTTTCCCAGGGAGAATCAAGCCTGGCGATCGTCATTCAAGCGGATCGTCCTGAAACGTTGGATTTGTTCCGCCGGAACATCGAGCAGTTTTCGCAGGACCTGAAGTCGCTTGGCTATGATGATGTCTCCATGTCCTTCGAAGGAGGACATGAGGAGGAGGGAGGTGCTGGGCGGGACGATGGGCATGTGGGCTCAGAGTTCAATCAAGTGGCTGCCCGACCCGAAGCTCAACCTGAGCAAGCAGATTCGTCTGATTCTGTTCGAAACGGCCTCGATCTCAGGCTCTGAAAGGGTACTACGATGACAACCGTCGACACCTCCACCGCGGCGTCGCTGACCAGCGCGGCAAATACGACAGTCTCCAGTTCAACAGCTATTTCATCTGATTTTGAAACCTGGATGAGTTTGTTGACGGCCCAGTTGCAGAATCAGGATCCTTTCGATCCTGTTGATTCAACAGAGTACACAGCACAATTGGCTCAGTTCTCCTCTGTTGAGCAGCAAGTACTGACGAATGATCTGCTCGGCGATCTGATTTCCGTCTCGACCTCCAGCGACATGGCGAGCATGGCGGAGTGGGTCGGTAAGGAGGTTCGTGTTGCAACGCCGGCGGACTACCTCGGTAATCCGATCGAAGTGCATGCAAGTTCCGATCCGGTTGCATATAGCGCCCAACTCGTTGTCAAGGGACCTTACGGTTCCGAGGTCGGTCGTTTTCCGATCGATACCGGCGAGTCGGACGTAATGTGGGAAGGAACGGACAGTGAAGGCAAAGCCGTCTCGTGGGGGAGCTACAGTTTCGAGGTCGAAAGCTTCGACTCAAACGGAGTGTCACTTGGCGTTGATGATGCGGAAATCTATACGGAAGTTCTGGAGGTTCAGCGGGTTGGCGATCAATACGCTCTCGTTTTGCCGAACGGATCGGCCGTTACAACCGATGATGTATCCGCTGTACGAAACCTGGATTGACGGTTAGCAGGCCTTCATTCGGCGGGACTCAGATCTGAGTCCCGAGCCAGATAGACAGGGAAGCCAGAGCCGCACCGGCCAGAAACCAAAGCCAACGCCTCGGTTTCTGTTCAGGTTCTGCAGGAGCCGAGCGTTGTAGTGCCTGGACTGCAAGCATGGATTCTGCCATTTCCGGTAGTCGGGGGGCGAAGTGGGACAGGATCTGCGCTGTTCTGGACAGATCACGCAGCAATGCCCGAGGACCGATACTCTTCTTGATGTAGTCTTCCACGACAGGGCGCGCGACATCCCACATGTTGATATCCGGATAGAGAGAGCGGGAGACGCCTTCGACGACCACCATGGTCCGTTGCAAGTGGATCAACTCCATACGGGTCTCCATGCCAAAACGTTCGGTGACCTCGAATAGGTAGCTCAGGACCCGGCCCATGGAGATATCGCCTGCCGACATGCCAAAGATTGGCTCGCCGACGACGCGCAGCGCTGAAGCGAACTCGTCGATATCGCGATCAGCCGGCACATATCCGGCCTCGAAATGCACTTCCGCGACGCGCCGGTAGTCCTTTTTGATGAAGCCATAGATGATCTCGGCATAGACGCGGCGGGTATACTCGTCCAGCCGACCCATGATGCCGAAATCCAAAGCGATCACGTCGCCATTCAGGCCGATCTTGAGATTCCCCTGATGCATGTCAGCATGGAAGAAACCGTTATGCAAAGCGTGTTTGAGAAAGAAGCCGAGAACACGTTCGCCAAGGACCTTGCGGTCGAAGCCCATCTCGTCGATTCGGCCAAGTTCATTGCAGGACGGACCTTCCGCCCAGTCCAGCGTCATGACGCGGCGATCCGATAGTTTCCAGTGCATCTTCGGCACCCAAAAGCCCTCGTCCTCCGCTGTGCTGGCCTCGTACTCGGCTGCGGACGCGGACTCGAGTCGCAAGTCCAACTCGCCCTTCACAGAACCGTGGAAATGCTCGATCACCGCGCGCGGGCGCAGCCGACGAGAGCCTGGTGCCAAGGTTTCGATGATGGTGGCGCCAAGATAGAAGGCATCGAAATCACGGCGAAAATCCCGCTCGATATTTGGCCGAAGAACCTTTACCGCAACTTCTCGACCTGTCTCGCGCAGCCGCGCCCTGTGAACCTGGGCGATAGATGCTGCCGCTACGGGCTCGGAGAACTCGGAGAAGACCTCGTCGACCTTGATTTCAAGCTCTTTCTCGATCGTTGTGATCGCTACATCGCGCGGGAAAGGCGGCATCCTGTCTTGCAGGATCTTGAGCTGATGGGCGAGGTCCTCGCCGACGACATCGGGGCGCGTCGACAGGATCTGGCCAAGCTTGACATAGGCTGGCCCCATCGCGTTGAGCGCGCTCAACAACGGCGGCAGGCTCGGATCTCCCTTGTAGCCCAACCACTTGAAGGGCCATCCGAGAGTGTGGGCGGCAATGCGGATAGGCCAAGGCGCATTGAGCGCGTCGAGCATCTCGCCCATGGCGTTGTTGCGTTCGAGGGTCGCGCCGACACGGATCAGGCGCCAGATATTATGAGGTCCACGCAAGGGGTCAGAGCTTCCAGCCGGAGTGCAGGGCGACAACGCCCATGGTCATGTTACGGTATTTCACCTGTTCGAACCCGGCATCTCGGATCATCGCCGCAAAGCGTTCCTGATCGGGAAAATTGCGAATGGATTCGACGAGATACTGGTAGCTGTCACGGTCATTGGCCACGACTTGCCCCATCGTCGGGATCAGATTGTAAGAGTAGCGGTCGTAGGCCCATTGCATCGCCGGATTCGGTAGCTGCGAGAACTCCAGCGTCATGATCCGGCCGCCGGGCTTGAGTACGCGGAAGGCCTCGGAGAGCGCGTCCTCGATGCGGGTCACGTTTCGGGTGCCGAAGGAATTTGTGAGCACGTCGAAGGAATTGTCTTCGAAGGGAAGGTCCATCGCGTCGCCCACAACCCAGTCGAGTCGGTCTGCCATACTCTCGGCATCGGCGCGCTTCTTGCCTTCTTCGAGCATGTCCGCCGTCATGTCGCAGACAACAGCGGTCGCCTCGGGGGCACGGCGCAGGAAGCGGAAGGCGATGTCACCGGTGCCGCCAGCCACATCCAGCAGGCGCTGGCCGGGCCGCGGCGCCAGCCAATCCATCATCGCATCCTTCCAGAGCCGGTGCACGCCGCCGCTCATGAGGTCATTCATCAGGTCATAGCGCGAGGCGACCGAGGAGAAGACGCCATGAACCATGTCCTTCTTCTCGTTCTCGGGCACAATCTGTTCGCCGAAATGGGTTGTCTTGGTAGAGTCGTCGCTCATGGGACTTGCTCCCGGATGATTTTCGTTCCCCCTTATAGGGCGATGCGGGCGGGCTGCAATGGACACCGCCACGAACTGCGGCGAAGGGAGACAGGCGTGCCGGAACTGCCGGAAGTGGAAACCGTGCGGCGCGGCTTGGAGCCGGTCATGGCGGGACAGAAGATCGTCGCCACCGAAATCCGGCGGCCAGATCTGCGGTGGCCATTCCCAGAGCGCATGCGGGAGCGGCTGGAGGGGCTTCGTGTGCTGCGCCTTCGGCGGCGGTCGAAATACATTCTTGTCGATCTGGAAAGCGGTGAGTCGCTTTTGGTGCATCTTGGAATGTCTGGACGGATGATCGTCTCCGGTGACGTGACGGGAAGTTTCCAGCACGACCTTTTGCCGCTGCAGAAACATGACCATGTTGTCCTCGACATGGAACAAGGCGCGCGGATTGTTTTCAACGACGCGCGTCGCTTCGGCGCGATGGATCTGCTCGAGACGGCCCGCGACGAAGCGCATCCGTTGCTTGCGGAGCTTGGTCCGGAGCCGCTTGGCAACAGTTTTGACGGCCCAACGCTATTGGCCGCGTTGCAAGGGCGGCGCAGTCCGGTCAAAGCTGCGTTGCTGGATCAGAAGACGGTTGCCGGGCTGGGAAATATCTATGTTTGCGAAGTGTTGCACCGCGCGGGGCTTTCACCGCTGCGGCGATGCGACAGGATCGCGTCGGCGCGGATCGAAGCGCTTGTGCCGGTGATCCGACAGGTGCTCCAGGAGGCCATCGCTGCGGGTGGCTCCAGCTTGCGGGACCACCGACAGACCAATGGAGATCTGGGCTACTTCCAACATGGCTTCCGCGCATATGGTCGAGAAGGAGAGCCCTGTCCGTCGGAGGGGTGTGGCGGCAGGATCCGGCGTGTTTCCCAGTCCGGACGCTCGACCTTCTATTGCCCGGACTGCCAAAGATAGCTTGATTGCGGCGGCGACGATGATAACCCTTGCGTCCTGTGCAATCACGGAAAGGCTCGGCCCGCATGGCTTTCGAGACATTGATCGTCGAAATAACCGATCACACCTGCCTCATCAGACTGAACCGACCCGAAGCGCTTAATGCGCTCAACACCCAGCTCCTGGGAGAGCTCGGTCAGGCTCTGCGCGAGGCCGAAGAGAACGAACGCGTCCGCTGTATCGTGCTGACAGGCTCCGAAAAGGCCTTCGCCGCCGGCGCGGATATTGCCGAGATGTCTGGCAAGAGCTTCGTTGATGTCTTCACAGAAGATCTCTTCGGCGCCGAGGGCGATGCGATTCTGCGAATCCGCAAACCGATCATCGCGGCGGTTTCCGGCTATGCGCTGGGTGGCGGTTGCGAGCTTGCGATGATGTGCGATTTCATCATTGCGGCCGACACGGCCAAGTTCGGCCAGCCTGAAATCAATCTCGGCGTGGTCGCCGGACTCGGTGGAACCCAGCGGATGACCCGATTCGTCGGAAAGTCGAAGAGCATGGATATGCATCTGACTGGCCGTTTCATGGATGCCGATGAAGCCGAACGTTCAGGTCTCGTCTCCCGCGTCGTACCGGCGAAAAAGCTGGTAGAAGAAGCAATGACGGCCGCTGGCAAGATCTCGCGCAAGTCCGCTCTTGCGGTCAAGGCGGTCAAGGAGTCGGTGAATCGCAGCTATGAAGTGCCACTGCGCGAAGGTTTGCTCTTCGAGCGCCGTCTCTTCCACGCGCTTTTCGCGACCGAAGACCAGAAAGAAGGCATGGGTGCTTTCCTGGAAAAGCGCGAAGCGCAGTTCCGTGACAAGTAGGCGATGCATTCCCTGTTGACTCGGGGGGGCAAGCCGCCTAGAGACGCGGCTTCAAGAACACATTCACCGAAATCCGGAACCCGTACACATGGCTAACACGCCCCAGTCCAAGAAGCGCGCCCGCCAGAATGAACGGCGCTATGCCGTCAACAAGGCGCGTCGCTCGCGTATCCGCACCTTCCTGCGGACAGTCGAGGAGGCAATTGCCTCCGGGGATCAGGAAACCGCCGTCGCCGCCCTGCGCGCTGCCCAGCCCGAGCTGATGCGCGGCGTCTCGAAAGGTGTCATGCACAAGAACACGGCATCGCGGAAAATCTCCCGCCTGTCGTCGCGCGTGAAGGCCATCGGCGCCTGATCTGACGTCAGATTAAAAGATTGAGCGGATGTGTCCTTTTGGGCGCATCCGCTTTTTCGTTTTAGCGCATAGATTGTTTGAAAACAGAGCCTTGTGGCGCTTGTTCGGATTCGTTTCAGCAAAGTAGGAGTCAAGATCGAAGTTCGGTTGCGTGGGCTCCGACGCAGTTGCTAGCTTAGCGCTGCGATTCACTTCGTCCGGGGGGACATGGATCGGACACGCGACGCTGGGAACTTGGGGAAGTTCATCCTTGCGGACGTCGTGCCCAGATCAAGCATTCGCCACTTCAGGCCGCGCGGCCTGGGTGACGGGTGTGGTTCGGACTGGTCATGGGGTTCCCATGGCCCGAAAGGCCCATGTCCACAACATGAGAGAACAGTTCGACTGTCGGGGGTCCGACAGGATCGAGTGGTGTAGGCAGGCAATTGCTGGCCTTGTCCGACAGCGCTCTGAGCGTTGCCTGCTCTCCCATTGCCACCGTTCACGTTGCGGGCGCGCCAATGGCTCCGGTCCGTCGTGGGATGACGGCGGTCCGGAAGCAAAAAAACGAAACGGACAAGGGCATAATGGAAAACGACACCTGGGGACGTGTGCAGCAGGATTTGTTGAAGGCGGTGGGTAAGAATAACTATGCGAACTGGATCGAGCCGCTGGAGTTCGATTCGGTAGAAGACGGGGTCGCCCGGTTTCACGCGCCAACGAGTTTCATCGGCAATTGGGTGTCGCGGAACTTCGCGGACCAGATACAGAATCACCTGATCAGGGCCGGTCTCTCGGTCGCGGATGTGCGGTTCGACGTCCCGGACAGGGCATCGCGCTGGGCTGGACCACAGGCCGCCGTGACCAACGCGGTGCCGAGCGAGAGCGCACCAGCGGTCCGAACGTCTGGCGCCGCGACAAGCGCTACAGGCGATCTGCCCGGAGCGCCGCTCGACAAGCGCTTCACTTTTGACAGCTTCGTAGTCGGCAAGCCCAACGAGTTGGCTCACGCCGCCGCGCGCCGCGTGGCCGAGGGTGGCTCGGTGAGCTTCAACCCGTTGTTCCTCTACGGCGGCGTCGGTCTCGGCAAGACGCACCTGATGCATGCGATTGCCTGGCAGCTTCAGACCGACCGCTCCGATCTGCGTGTCGTCTACCTCTCGGCCGAGCAGTTCATGTATCGTTTCGTTCGAGCGCTGCGCGAGAATGGCACTATGCAATTCAAGGAGCTGTTCCGCTCGGTCGATGTGCTGATGGTCGATGACGTGCAGTTCATTGCCGGCAAAGAATCCACCCAGGAGGAGTTCTTTCACACATTCAATGCCCTGGTGGATCAGAACAAACAGATCATCATCTCGGCCGATCGCGCGCCGGGGGAGATCAAGAAACTTGAGGAGCGGATCGCGAGCCGGCTGCAATCTGGCCTCGTGGTCGATCTCCACCCGACCGATTATGAGCTTCGGCTCGGCATCCTGCAGCACAAGGTCGATCAGTATCGCGAGAGCTATCCCGGGTTGCAGATCCAGGACGGCGTACTGGAATTCCTCGCACACCGGATCTCGACCAATGTCCGCGTCCTTGAAGGGGCGCTGACCAAGCTGTTTGCCTTCGGTTCGCTGGTCGGTCGCGAGATTACGATGGACTTGACGCAGGATTGCCTGGCCGATGTCCTGCGTGCCTCGGACCGCAAGGTGACTGTCGAAGAGATCCAGCGGAAGGTGTCCGAGCATTACAACATGCGGATGTCGGACATGATCGGCCCGAAGCGGCATCGCACCATCGCGCGTCCGCGCCAAATGGCGATGTATCTGAGCAAGCAACTCACCTCGCGTTCGCTGCCCGAGATCGGCCGACGCTTCGGTGGGCGGGACCACACCACGGTCATGCATGCGGTCAGGCGGATCGAGGAACTGAAGGCGGTCGACAACCAGATCGCCGAGGATCTTGAGCTGCTGCGGCGGATGCTGGAAGCCTGAGCGGCTGAATTGCCGCAAAGCGCTTTTCAGTGGCTTTTAGGCACTTGTGCCGGCATCCGAAAGCGATAGGGTGGCGGTCCCGGGAGAAATGGGAGCGGTTGCATGAAAATCAGCATTGAACGCGGCACCTTGCTGAAAGCGGTGTCTCAGGCACAGTCGGTTGTCGAGCGGCGCAATACGATCCCGATTCTCGCCAATGTCCTGATCGAAGCGGAAGGGGACAGCGTTGCCTTCCGGGCGACCGACCTCGATATCGAGGTCGTGGACAAGGCGGCAGCGCAGGTCGAACGCGCTGGCGCGACAACGGTCTCGGCCGTGACGCTGCACGAGATTGTTCGCAAGCTTCCTGATGGCGCGTTGGTCAAGCTGACTGATGACGGCGCATCCGGGCGGCTGACGGTCGAAGCGGGGCGGTCGAATTTCACCCTGGCCACGCTTCCGAAGGAAGATTTCCCGGTGATGGCCAATACGGAATACAGCTCGAATTTCGCGGCCGCGGCGCCGGTCCTGCGGCGTCTCTTCGACAAGTCGAAATTCGCTATCTCGACCGAGGAAACCCGCTATTACCTCAACGGTGTCTACATGCATGTCGCCGATGGTGAGGATGGCAAGGTGCTTCGCTGCGTGGCGACGGACGGCCATCGCCTGGCGCGGATCGATGCGGACCTGCCGCCCGGCGCCGAGACCATGCCTGGCGTGATCGTACCACGCAAGACCGTGGGCGAATTGCGCAAGCTGCTGGATGATGACGAGATGCAGATCGCGGTCTCGGTCTCCGAGACGAAGGTGCGCTTTGCTACGCCGGAAATCACGCTGACCTCGAAGGTCATCGACGGAACCTTCCCGGATTACGGGCGTGTCATCCCGGTGGGCAATTCGCGCAAACTGGAAGTCGACGCGTCCGAGTTCGCCAAAGCGGTGGACCGCGTGGCGACCGTCTCCTCGGAGCGGTCGCGGGCCGTCAAGCTGGCGCTGGACGAGGACAGGCTCATACTGTCGGTCAACGCCCCGGACAGCGGTGCGGCCGAGGAAGAGCTTTCTGTCGCCTATTCCGACGAGAAGCTGGAAATTGGCTTCAACGCGAAATACCTGCTGGAAATCGCTTCGCAGGTGGATCGCGAGAACGCAGTCTTCATGTTCAACTCCTCGGGCGACCCGACCCTGATGCGCGAAGGCTCGGATACGAGCGCGGTCTACGTCGTCATGCCGATGCGCGTGTGATGACGGATTCGCCGAGTCCTTTGGCCTCCGGCGGGGATATTTCTGGGCAGAAGAAGACTGTGGAATGGCCGGTCTGACGGTTTCTTCTCTGGGTCTGTCGCATTTTCGTTCGCACAAGGCAGTTCGGCTGGAGCTTGGGCCGGAGCCGGTTGCGCTTTTCGGTCCCAACGGCGCCGGAAAGACCAATCTTCTGGAAGCTCTCTCTCTACTGTCTCCGGGGCGCGGCATGCGTCGGGCGTCGGCGGAGGAGATGGCGCGACGCCCCGAAGCGCTTGGCTGGAAGGTTACGGCTGATATCGAAAGCTTCGGTAGGCAGCACCAAATCGCGACCTGGTCAGAACGCGGCGCGGCGCGGCAAGTTCAGCTAAATGACAAACCGGTTGCACAGCTTGCTCTTGGTGAGATCGTTCGCGTGGTCTGGCTTGTGCCGGCGATGGATCGTCTCTGGATCGAGGGTGCGGAGGGCCGACGGCGATTTCTTGACCGTATGGTGTTGAGCTTCGCGCCGCGCCATGGCGAGGTGTCTCTGACATATGAGAAGGCGATGCGCGAGCGGAACCGGCTGCTCAAGGACCAGGTCCGCGATGGCGCTTGGTATAAAGCGCTGGAGGCGCAGATGGCGCTTGCGGGCGCGGAGATTCAGGCCAACAGGCTGGCTGCCTTGGCACGGATCTCTGCGGCGCAAGACGGGGCTCAGACGGTGTTCCCGGCCGCGGAGCTGGCTTTGATTGGGCCGAACGGGGCAGAGTTTCCGATCAAGGAGTTTGATCTTGTCGAAGCGTTTCGAGCAGGGCGCCGGGCCGATATGGCGGCCGGGCGGACGTTGGTCGGGCCGCATCGGGCCGATCTCTCTGCGCTTTTTGCCGCGAAAGGGATCGAGGCGCGCAATTCCTCGACCGGCGAGCAGAAGGCGCTCTTGTTGTCCCTGATTTTATCCAATGCGCGGGCGCTGGCTGCGGATTTCGGTGCCGCGCCGTTGTTGCTGTTGGACGAAATCTCCGCGCATCTTGATGCAGAACGGCGCGCAGCGCTCTACGACGAGATTTCGGCGCTCGGCGCTCAGGCCTGGATGACCGGGACTGGGATAGAGCTGTTTGAGGATTTCGGCAGCCGGGCACGACGGTTCGAAGTGACCGAAACTGGCGGAGTTTCCGCAGTTCGGCGCTGCTGAACGCTGAACGCGACCTTTTCCTCGGTTTCCGTAGCAAATCTGATGTCAGTTGCGTGACATTCCCCAGCCTGCAACGTATAAAATCGCAACGATGAAAAGGAAGGACTGCATGGCAGACGAAGCGAACCGTCCGGAAGAATACGGCGCAGATTCCATTAAAGTTCTCAAGGGCTTGGAGGCTGTGCGCAAGCGTCCTGGCATGTATATCGGGGACACCGATGATGGCTCGGGCCTGCATCACATGGTCTATGAAGTCGTCGATAACGGGATCGACGAGGCACTGGCGGAGCATGCGGACTTCGTTAGCGTTACCATCAATGCCGACAACTCGGTTTCCGTGCGCGACAACGGGCGCGGGATTCCGGTCGATATTCATTCCGAAGAGGGTGTAAGCGCGGCCGAGGTCATCATGACCCAGCTTCACGCGGGCGGGAAGTTCGACAGCAACTCCTACAAGGTCTCAGGCGGCCTGCACGGCGTGGGCGTTTCTGTCGTCAATGCGCTCAGCGACTGGCTGGACCTGCGCATCTGGCGTGATGGCAAGGAACACTACGCCCGCTTCGAGCACGGCGAATGCACCGAGCATTTGCGCGTAGTCGGTGATGCGGACGGCGAGAAGGGGACCGAAGTGACGTTCATGGCGTCGCTGGATACGTTCTCCAACCTCGAATACTCCTTCAAAACGCTGGAAAATCGTCTTCGCGAGTTGGCCTTCCTCAACTCGGGTGTTCGCATCATCCTGCGGGATGAACGTCCGGCCGAACCGCTTGAAGCGGATATGTGCTACGAAGGCGGGGTGCGGGAATTCGTAAAATTCCTCGATCGCTCCAAGGCTTCGGCCATGGAAGACCCGATTTACATGACCGGCGAACGGGACGGGATCGGTGTTGAACTGGCGATGTGGTGGAACGACAGTTACCACGAGCATGTCTTGCCCTTTACCAACAACATCCCGCAGCGCGATGGCGGCACCCATCTGGCGGGCTTCCGGGGCGCGCTGACAAGGACGATCAATCTCTATGCCGGCTCTTCCGGGATCGCGCGCAAGGAGAAGGTGAATTTCACCGGTGACGACGCTCGCGAAGGTCTGACCTGTGTGCTGTCGGTCAAGGTGCCCGACCCTAAATTTTCCAGCCAGACCAAGGACAAGCTGGTGAGTTCCGAGGTCCGCCCGGCGGTCGAAGGTCTGGTCAACGAGAAACTCGGCGAGTGGTTCGAAGAGAACCCGGCGCAAGCGAAGGTGATCGTTGGCAAGATCATCGAGGCAGCCTTGGCGCGGGAAGCGGCCCGCAAGGCGCGGGAGCTTACGCGGCGAAAGACGGCGATGGACGTTGCGTCTTTGCCCGGTAAGTTGGCCGACTGTCAGGAGAAAGACCCGACAAAATCGGAGATTTTCCTCGTCGAGGGGGACTCGGCCGGCGGATCCGCCAAGCAGGGCCGCGCGCGGGCCAACCAGGCCGTGTTGCCGCTGCGGGGCAAGATCCTAAACGTGGAGCGAGCCCGGTTCGACCGGATGCTGTCGAGCCAGGAGATCGGTACACTGATCACGGCGCTTGGCACCGGCATCGGCCGCGATGAGTTCGATATCTCCAAGCTGCGCTACCACAAGATCGTCATCATGACGGATGCTGACGTGGACGGCGCACATATCCGGACATTGCTGCTCACCTTCTTCTTCCGGCAAATGCCGGAGATCATCGAACATGGAAATCTCTACATTGCTCAGCCGCCACTCTTCAAAGTGGCTCGGGGCAAATCCGAGGTCTATCTCAAGGACCAGTCGGCATTGGACGATTACCTGATCGACATGGGCGTGGACGGGGCGCGGCTGCGGCTTGGTACGGGCGAAGAGATTGCCGGCCAGGATCTCCTGCGTGTCGTCGAAGAGGCGCGGCAGGTTCGGCGCATGCTGCGCAGTTTCCCGACCCATTACCCGCATCACATTCTTGAACAAGCTGCTATCGCCGGCGCCTTCCTGCCTGGCCAGGTCGATGCGGACCTCCAGGGGACGGCGGACCGTGTTGCGATACGGCTCGACGCGGTGTCGCTCGAATATGAACGCGGCTGGCAAGGTCGCCCGACCCAGGACAAGGGGATTCGACTGACGCGTTCGGTCCGCGGCGTGGAAGAGGTCCGGCGGCTTGACGGTCCGGTTTTACGATCAGGCGAAGCGCGGCGACTGGGTGGGCATACCGAAGCGTTGCAGGAGACCTATGGTGCTGGTGCGGTCCTTTTGCGAAAAGACAAGGAAATCAAGGTCCATGGCCCGCTCGATCTTTTGGATGCGATACTGGAAGAGGGCGAAAAGGGTCTGAGCTTGCAGCGTTACAAAGGGTTGGGTGAAATGAATCCAGACCAGCTTTGGGAGACGACGCTGGATCCGAATGAACGCACATTGCTACAGGTTCGCATTGAGGACTTGGCCGAAGCGGATGATATCTTTACGAAACTGATGGGGGATGTGGTCGAGCCACGTCGAGAGTTCATTCAGACAAACGCTTTGAGTGTTGAGAACCTGGACGCTTAAACTGTTGTAGGGACGCGCATAACGCTGCACGCACCCCAAAGTACCGCGCATCTAGCCCAAAATTCTGCGCGGCCACTTCAATGGCAACGTACGTCCTCATGAACTCCCGTTGGGGAGCTTCGACGTAACCCATGAACACGGAAGTCCGAAATGAAATTACATTTCAATAACTTGATGTGCGTTGGTGAGTTTTGCTGGGTGTCCCTTTCTCATCGATTGAATGGAGAAATGTACGAGGGCATTTCGAAGGGGCTCTGGTTTCCGCATTGCACCTCCAAATTGAGTTTCAACTTCTAAAGGGACCTTCGTTTACCGGTCGCGGCGGCGGATATACGGGGAGGTTTTTGGATCCTCGGCAGGACAACACTCTCGAGACTACACAATAGCCGATTGAGAACGGCGGTTGCTGAATTCTGTGTCACGAAGAAGGTTAGTTGCGATCCAAGTTCAGGCCTGCCAATGCCTCCCGACGTCGCCTAGAGTGCCTTCCACAAAAAACTCATGGAAGATAACTGTGCAAGTTCTCAGCGATGTTGTTTGGACATCAAAGGCTGGTACGCGCCGGACCAGGCAAGGTTCTATTGCGACACGGACGAGGCGAAGAAGCTGATTGACAGGGTCGCAATCGATAGGCGTGGCGAAGTCATTCTGTTTGTTTGGTCAAAGCGTCCTTGAGAACTCGTCTCAAGGCCTAACCTGAGAAAGTCCAGCACGAGTGGAAACAGGGCGACCTCTTGCGTGGTCGCAACGGCTGCTAACTTCGCAGTGCCGCAGTTCACGATGGACCGGGGTTCGCAGGCGCAGCAATGCTAATAACGGCGTGAACGGCCCATTCCAGACCTTCGCCAGTCTGTTGGAATACCGCGGCGCAGCTCGTCAAAGCTGGCGTTCGCTGCGAGCACCCTACGTAAATGGCTGGGAAGGTCCACTCAGCGGAACGAAGGCGCACCTCGAAGAGTGAGATGCAGCCTTTGCAGAGTTGCTCGCTCTCGACATTTGCTTGTTTGGCTGGCAGTCTTCAAAATCATATGCGGTATGATCGACGCATATAGGCGATTCAAACCTCTAGTAAGGGCTTTCGCTTCTGGATCAATGCATACAACTGCAGCCTCTAACCTAATGGCGAAGTAAAAAAATTGTCTATCAAATCTGTTCCTGATTTCATCGAGACAATACTTGACACGAGATTGTCAACTCGAACGACCGCGACATTTCGTGGGCACGGAAGCACGGACTATAAGCTCCAACCGTCCATTTTCCGGAAGAAGGAAGTAATTGAAAACGAGCATATCTTGCTTAGGGAATTGGTGGCTGCCCATCCTGAGGACTTTCAAGGCGACACAAGCGCTTTGGAAATGTTGGTGAGGATGCAACACTATTCTCTGCCGACTAGATTGTTAGATGTAAGTTTCAATCCACTAGTCGCGCTATACTTTGCATGCGAAAGTGTAAAAAGGCGTCGCCGCTTCAGAAAAAATGGAAAGGATTTCTCTCGCACTGAGGAGGTTGATGGTGAGGTGGTTTCCCTTACAGTAAAAAATACGTTAATTCGCTACTTTGACAGCGACACTGTAAGTTGCCTAGCAAATCTATCTCGTCTTTCTTGGAAATACAAAATCGCGCTCAACACAGGCCTCGAACAAGACGAGTTTAATGACAGCACACCAGTTAAGAGGCTTCTGCACTTCATCAAGCAAGAGAAAAATGGCTTCCTACCAGAAATTGATCCTAGAGACCTTGATCTGATTTGTTTGGTTAAGCCCAAGCAAAACAATAAGCGAATCATAGCGCAGTCTGGTGCTTTTTTTGCTTTCGGATTGGACGATGAAATTTCTTCCGGTACTAGTGACAGAATAGAGGTAGATAACATCATAATAGACGCTGGATCGAAAGCTTCCATTCGAAAGGAGCTTGACAAGCTTGGAATCAACGAAAAGACAATGTTCCCCGAGATCGAACGGGCCGCTCGGTACATAATTGGTTCATTATCCTAAGTGCAGAAATGTCTCGTAGCGGCCCTAACCGGCTATTCATTTATTGATCGCTATACTGCGGCGCTGCCCGTCAGACCGGTCAATCGCCGCAACTGCAAAGCATTGGCGGTGGAGAATTTGAGCAGCGCGAAGAAACCGAAATTGTACTGGAGCGGCTACAGGTACACCTCATCTAGTCGATGAACTCGTGTCGTATTCCCATGTGAAGCGCGGCCTCAAAAACCAAAATCTCGTTTTCTCCCTCGTCCCTCATCTTTTCGATCAGTTCCGGCTGCAAAGTGATAGCCTCGTCGCCTTCGGATTCCTCCACATAAGTTCCGTAGCTGTCGATGAGGCGTCCTGCCAAGGCGGAGTTGAAGCCATTGTTGATGAGTCGGATTTTTTCGAGATTCGTGGTTCCATACTTTATTTCAAGGTATAGCCGCTCCGGAATTTTTTTCAAATCATTCAAGACTTCCACGAATTTTAGCACATGATTGTCAACGATATCTTGCTCCTCTTTAATGCGAACAATCGCCAAGTTTACCCTCTGCGAGTGCGACTTTTCGTTTATCCGGACCCAACTTTCCCTGTGAGAGCCTTCACGTGCGATTTCGCCCCATCTGCCGACGTAAACCTCGTCGACATCGGACTCCTTCCAGTACCGCAGGAAGTTCGCAATCATCTCAGAGAATGATGCATTATTGATCCTCCAATCTATCAACATGGCATAGAACTTCCGGGCGTTTTCTTCTTCTAAACGTCGCACGACATCGAACGCCCTATGCTCCTTGAAATAGGGAACGAATGCTATCGAAACCAATTCGAGAATGAGATTGGATGTCGCCAGAGGTACTACGAATCCGTTCAAAATCTCCTGCATCGCAGCTTCATGTCGCAAGACATCGATTTCTGAAATATTATTGAGCAGACAGGCCCTACCAACTTCTGTTGATGGCCGGGCAACGTCATTGCCTGTTATGCCTGGCGACATTGCTTCGAGGAACTCGTCAGCTTCTCTTTTTTCTTCAACATCTTCGTCGTCGATAGCTTTAGCATCTAGCAAGACATTTTCAGTTGGCTCTTTCAGCTTGGCATCGACCTTTGTCACACCACGCAAAAACTCTTCAACGTTAGCATTGGCCGGCGAAAACCTGTCGGAATTAAAAACAACAACTTCCGGCTCTAAGAGCTTCAGGTCGCCGCTTTCAGCATCAAATATCTCACTGAATCGACACACTCTTCCCACTAAGTTTCGGAATTGAGGTTGCGTCAGATTTCGCAAACCTTTCTTTGTTTCCAAGAGAAAAATTTTCTCCGCAGGTATGTTTACGCCCTCTAACAAGGTCGAATTGCAGATGATGTAACGTATGCAATCTATTTCGGAGAACGCTCTCTCTGCATATAATCTAACAATATCGGGAACTGCTCCATGATGGTATAAAACCCCTTTCCGTAGCGCTTCAACCAATAGGTAATCAGAGTGCAGAAACTCGGCAATATTCCTACAAGCTCTTTCAAGTGCGCTAGACTCGACAACGGGCAGTTGCGGAGTGAGGTTCGTTGCGAATAGCTCAATCCTCTTTGGTAGGTTGAAGAATATGATGTTTTTTCGAGCTGATCTTTCGACAATGAAAGCTTCCTCAGTTGGCGCGAGCTTATCCGTCAGTTCCCAGAACCTGTCGAAGTATTGGTCATAAGTCTTCATCTTGCCGCTTCGAAAGTCGGCAATTGAGTACCGCTCCGATTTCAGGTTCTCTCGAACTCTATAACTCGTCGGAGTTATGTCTGTGTAACGCGGTCGGATGTTTTCTTCGTTAGCCAGAAACGGGGTTAGGAACTTGATTGCTGAGCTTGGACTTTTTTGTTTTTGCAAAATTACTACCTTCGCAAGTAGAAGCTCCCGTTGTCCATCTCCAAGGAGGTTGTGAGCTTCATCAACAAAAACTGTGTCAAAGCGGAAGTAAGGGTGTTCTGTGAAAAACCTTAACAGTCTCTCCTGCGTCAAAACTGCTATTATCCGCGTTTCACCGCCGTGATACATTTCTGCATGTGTGATAACTCGCCTAATGTCTTCCGGTGGCATCCCACTTAGAATGCGTTGCTTTGTCTGAGCAAGTAGTGCTTTTGTGGGCACTAGGATGCAGATATTTTGGTCTAGATTGCGGTTGCTGTATTTGGATATCAACTCCGACTTTCCGTATGAAGTCGGCGCAACTATCAGTACATCTTGATCATCATTTTCTTTGAAGAACGTTCCAAGCTCAATTTGTTGTTCAGTAAACACCGTGCCATCAACTTCGTATTGGCTCATCAGCGCACTAAAGTAATTGGGAAAAAAATGTTCTTTGGCTTCGTCCAGCAAGTTTTCTGTAGACGCACGCTGAACGATTGGCATGAAGCCTCGTGACAATGAAACGTCATACAACGGTTTTAGGTCTGAGGTGTGATTGGAGTACATCACGATGATCCTGTACCCTAGCATCACCGAGTGCTCCTCTGGCTCATTTAGCAGCATCACGGCAATAGATAAGAGAGCTTCCTTCTCTTCGTTGGAAAGCTCTTTTCGATCCATTAGCTTTCGGTACAGGTCAAAGAAGTCTGAATTTCGGATGGTTCTTAGAGGAAATTTCGCCATTCTACGTTTCGTGTCTCAAAAAGTTCTCCACGGCTTGGAAAGTGCTTTTTTGAATTGAGAGGGAGATCAATTTTGCGAATTCGCTCGCGTTTAAATGATGGGAGTGGCTGGACTTAAAGTCGTCGATCAACGCGGTCTCTTTTCCTCCAAAGTAACAGACCGCCACAAGCAATGCGTTGAAATCTTGGCTACGATTGGATTTGGAAAACGCGCCCTCGGCATAGCTTTCGAGCAACGCTTCGATCTTGTCTTTTAGATTTCCAGACGCCATGGCTACAGATGCGCCGTTAATTGCGTTCATCCAAAGTGTCTCTCTTGTATCGTTCAGATTCTCCACCAATCCGCTTTTTGCTATTGAAAGTAAGGCGCCCAGTTTTTGAGCGCTGGTTTGGGTTGTAGCATTTCCAGACTTCACTTCAGCGAACCACAGTTCGTTTGACTCGTTATTCATCAAGACAAGATCAAATCCTTTTTTGATCGACCCTTCCTCTAGATTGAAATTTGGAGACACCGGCTCGTATGCACTAAAGTAGTGAACAAACATGACATGAGTTAAGAGCTCGCCGATCATACCTTTTTTTGTGTTGACGGTTTTCGTATCGTATCGGTTAAAGAATGAAGTCAACGTACCTTTATAGGAGTATATTGCGCTCGTCTTCCTGGCTCTTGCCACGCCATGGCAGATCTCAGTAAGTCGGTTACGTAGAAGTGCTTTCAACTCATCTGACAAGTACTCAACGACAATATGTACGCAGCCATCATCCGTCACTTCGCATGTAGTTCCTAGAATTTCGAACTCGCTATTAATACTCAATTAGTCACTTCCACTTAATCTGTCCTTCGAGTTCTACCTTAAGTAGCATCGCGCTGGAAGGGTTACTTGGGAGACACTTTCTGTGCATGAGACGGTCGTGAACTCTCAATTTCAACAACTACCGGCTGTATGTCCGTTCTGCTTAGTTGTGAGCTGTAGCTTAGCAACTACAGCAAAGGTCTGCTTCCCGCTCTTCTTGGTCGTGACTCCAGATATGCATCCATCAATCTCGCGCCCGCAGTGAAGGTTTGCCCTGTCGTGCGTAACCCTCTTACGCGGTTTTCGCGCCCACTTCTTCTTGTTCCATCCCAAGCTACGATACATGAGGCTTTCGCCCAGTCAGGCCACACTCTGTCGCGCGATATTGCTACGGCCTTTGGCTACCCTTGCTCGATCAAGAGGTCTACCTCGTCGGCCTTGGCTTCCTTGAACCAAACCGGTTCCTGTGTTTTTGAGACAGCTAGGTATCTCGGAACGAGGCAAAGAAGCGCGTCGCGGCAGAGCTGGCATCCTAGTATAACGCATCGATCCTGGCGCGAAGGTCTTCGGCTCTGATTGGGCAGAAGGACTAGGTAGAGTGTGCGTAGCTCTCAATTGGGCTCGGGTTGAAATCAAAGGCCTTCATTGCCTGTCAGTCCTACACCGTCTGTCGCACTAGGGATCTGAAGTCTTGAAGTCTTCTAGATGCTTGCCGCCTTGCTCAGGTAATGTCGCAAAGCGGATGCCTTCGAGGCCCAGCTTGTCACGTAGCTCCGCCACAATGCGCAGATCGTAGCCAGAACTCTCTGGAACAATCAGAAGCACTTCTGGCACGAGTTTCTGTAGAAGGTGGAGGTAACCGAGGGTATTGATCATGAAGTGGCGGTCGACCCTCGCACGGAAAGACCTAACCTCAATAGCGATCCGCTTCTTGCCATCGATCTCGATTACATAATCGGGACTAATCGGATCAACGCCCTTGCCTGGTTGGACTTTCGTCCTCGATCCACCGAAGAGTGCTTCTGAATACTCGTTCAGAAACCGCTTTACCTCTTCGTCGAATGCGCGTGCCCGGTCTATGGAGGAAGGCGACGGGGGTTTGCCGTCGAGCTTTCCTTCATTTCGCTTGGCTCTCAACTCATCATAGATCTCTTTCAGTTCGACTTGCCCGAGGAGCCCTTCGAAGACTCTTGGAGCAAGTTCGCCAGCCCTCGTCGCGTCCAACTCATCTATTTTCATAAGGAACATGACGAGTGTCATCCCGAGTCCGGTTTTTCTCTTTTCGTGCTCCTCAGGAAATCTCTTTTTTAGCCAGAGGCTAGATTCAAGCGGGTTCTTCAACGTATGGGGCCGCTTTCCCCTCAATGCCGCAACATGTTGTATGACCTCGTTCGGAGTTTTGAACCCATAGACCTCCGGTTGCTGCATCGCTTCTGCGAGGGCATCGCCAAAATCGATCCAGTTTCCTCTTTTTGCGACGCCTTCAAGGCCGTTGCGTTCTTGCATCAAGTCATTGCCATTATTATTGGAGCCTCCAATATTGGGCTATTATTGGCAGTGCCAATATGTTACTCGGTTTCTATGACCGACAACATCACACCAGAGCCACCAGCCAGAGAAGTAAGTGGTCCAGGCAAACAGAAGAAAGGCGTCTTCGCGCATCTTCCAAAAGCCAAGGGCTTGATCGAAACCGAAGTCGTCAACGAGATGACCTGCGGCTACTGTCTGGCGCTTGATCCGAGGATTGTCAGTTTTCGGCCCCAGCCTTGCACATTCGACATGAGCACAGGAAGGGCCTATCCAACAAAGAAGGAGCTTTTCTCCTTGTTCAAGGGGACTGGCCACTCGCCGATCCCTTACACTCCCGATTTCGAAGCAAAAACCAAGAATAACCGGCGCGTTTTCTTTGAAGTCAAGCACATGTTTTTCCTCAAGAGAAACGCTGACACCTTGTTACTTCCGGAGTGCTTTCAGGAGTTCGGATGCAGACTCGTCGTTGTCACCAACGAGCTGTTAAACAAGGCCTTGGAACATAATTTGCGGGTGCTGCGTTCGTACTACGGCCAAGCCCCAACACCCGAAACACTACAAAAACTTGCCGCAACTCCCGACAAGAAAATCCGCTTGCAAGAACTCAGTGGCGTCGTCGGGATCCCCGACGATGAAATCATGCGCGCTGTCCTTTCCGGGCAGCTATCGGTCGATCTCAGAGCTGCCCGAATTGGTCGCATGTCCCTGGCAACCGTCGTCGGGCAGGACAAAAGTCATCTCGAGATCTTGCCACTATGAAAACTGAAGCGAAGATGTATATCGGTTGGCACGTGCTCGTCGATGAGCGCGACTACACCGTGTCGGAGATCTCCGTTGGGCACGACGCAGTCACGCTCGTGGATGGCGACGGTGTCGACAAGACGATCAGAATTAAAGAATTCCGCGATCTGGCCGCACTAGAGCTTGCCTACGATCCTGACGAAAATGCGAACGACCGTAAGACACTGACTACAACCGAAGCGCAGGAAGTCGTACAGTTCCGCTTGTCGGTCCTAAAGAGAACAAATTCGCTTCGTTTTGGTGACCAACTGATTTGGTCAGCCACTCTTGCACAGTTGGACATCGACTTTGCGGATCATCCAATTCGGTTGAAACGCGGCCGCCCCTTTTCCAAGCGGACTATTCAAGAATGGCAAAGGAACTACCGACTCAAGGGGGACGCTGGTCTTCGCCCCAAGACCAAGAAATGTGGGAATCGGACGCCACGGTTTGACGAGGTCTTCGAAGAAATCACTCGGGACGTCCTCGATCAGTCTTTCTTCTCGTCCGACCGAATGACGATCACCGAAGCATGTAATATCATTCGAAAGCGATATCAGGATGCCTGCATCAAAGCAGGAATTCTCCCCGGCCCGTGTGGAGTAAAGGCGGTTCTTTCGATCATCCGACGTTTGCCTCACGCAGATGTCGTGAAAATGCGGCTCGGTTCAGGAGAGGCCAGGCGCCAGTACCTTCTTGCAATGCAAATCCAGAAGGTCAGTACGCCCCTTGAGCGCGTGGAGATCGACTGTACAACGCTGGACATTTTTTGCACGGATGACGAGGGAGAACCCATTGGTCGCCCTACGGTGTGCGTTGCCCTTGATTGCGCGACCGGAGTTCCTCTCGGAATGCAACTAGGGTTGGGTGCCCCAACGCAGAGCCTCGTTGCCCGAACCCTCAAGGAATGCATGTCACCAACGGATTCCGAGTTCTTTGACAAGCACAACATCGAGAACCGACACTCGTCCTTCGGAAAACCTCAAGTGGTTATCAGCGACAATGGTTCAGAGTTCTCAGGCCTTCTCATCAAAACTGCATTGGTTTCTTCTGGCATTGAGTGGAGAAAATGCGTTCCGGGCCAGCCTGACAAAAAACCGTTTGTGGAAAGGTTCTTTCTGGAACTCAGCAGGTTCATCACCCGGTATCCGGGTGCGACGCAGACAAAGTGCATTCCGGCAAAGCGGCGAACGGAAATCGCGCAGAAAGAAGCTTGCTACACACTCCAAGAAATCGAGACCATTCTCCAAGTCTGGCGCTACGATGTCTACCTTCGCAAGAGCAGGCGAAGGGTCGAAAACGTCCTGCGGACCCAAGAAGCTCCAATGCAATCGTGGGATCGCCTGAGCAGGGAGACCTTTCTACCACTTGCTCCGACTCTCCACCAACTTCGTGGGATGTTCATGGTCGACACCGCAACACGTGTCGCTCAACACGACGGAATCCGTTTCAAGAACATCGTGTACGCATCTTTTGAGTTGGCGAACTACCTGAAACGCGTCGAGTTTCCCTGCGAGGTCAGGTTGCGGATCGATCCCAACGACATTCGTGAAATCGCGGTCTACGACGAAACTCTCAATGAACACTTTTTTGTTCAAGCGAAGGACGAGGACTGCCCGGCAATTTCCTTCGACGAACTCGACCGGATCCGAAGGCACTGCCGTTCAATCGAAAACGATGAGTTGGATTCGGCCGCGTTGGTTTCAGCCATGCAACTTGAAGAAATCTTCAACCCCAAGGAGGGAAAAACTGCGCTCAAGCGGAGACATAATCGCGCGCGTGGCAGAGCACGTCGTGATGAAGTCATTGAAAAGACGCTTGAGAAAATTGATCCGAAGAATCTCCGGAAAACTAGCTCTAAGGCGCCTGCACTTGGCTTCTCGATGCCTTCGAACCTTCCCTCATTCGTAAACTCCGGAACCAAAAACAGATGAACCGAGACTTGATCGTGGCCTTGGACAAAACTATTCGGCATGACCGATACGAGCGTGCTTTGGCGCAGATGATCGAAGCAATCGAGCTTGCGGACCAAATGGGCGGGGCAGTGATCCCCTTTCTCGGAGGGACACGTTGTGGGAAATCCCGTTTGCTGGAGGACCTCCAATCGCAGGTAGGCAGGATCGTGAAGACGCCCGGTGGGCTCTTTGAGGTCTCGGACTTTGCCCTTGGAACAATCGCCACGAAGCCCAATGACCGTACTTTGCTCCTATCAATGATGGGAGCCCTCGGAATGGGCGGAAAGCGGGGTCAGACGGCTTCAGAGCTGCAATCGCAAGTCGACATGGCCTTGAGAGACAATGGGACACGCGTGCTGGCTCTCGACGAATGCAGCCACTGCGCTGAGCGCGGGGCGCATTTGTCCAAACGCGGCGCTACTGACCACTTCAAATGGCTGGTAGACCGCACTGGATTGACGCTCATTCTCTGCGGTCTCCCAAAGTTCCAGGGGTTGGTCGATGACAACGAACAGTTGCGTGATCGTTCTTTGGCAACGGTATACCTCAATCCGTATGCGTGGGAACGAGACGAAGACCGCACAGCTTTCGCTGCGGCCGTCAGCCAAGCACTTAGACATTTGAACGAAGCCGGTGCGCTACTTGACTTCGACTTTGAGGATGTCGTGTACCGTCTATACGGCCTCTCCGGCGGGCGCGTTGGCGCCATGATGAAAGTCCTTCGTGGGTCCGTTCACTTCATGCGAGATGGCGTCATGACGTCACAGTGTATCGCGAAGAGTGCCAAGGCCACGTCTCAAAAAGAGCTCAACTCGGCGCGGTTCTTTGGAGAAAACCGCCCGACGCACAATGATCTGGTCCGATCCTACGTTCGCGTAATGCAGGAAGCCGGGCTGGAGATCGAGGTATCTTCGATCACAGAGCTCAGCTTTGTTGCTGCGGAGTAGTGAACTGATGCTCAAGTCCGTTCCACCGCGTTCAGACGAAAGTCTGCTCTGGTTTCTGCGCCGGGTTAGCCGTCTGAATGCCTATCCTGAGACGTCTTCATTCCTTTCGGACCTTGGGTTCCGCTATGGGCGAAAACTCTTGTCGGAGTTGGATTACATCGCAGGCCAGATTGGTGTTGACGCCGCAGACTTGAGAAGCATTGCTCCGGCGAATGCTCCAGATCGTCCGGCGTTGGATTGGAAGTTCGACCGCCTGTATTCCGATCCTGTTTGCCCTTCCTGCCTGCTAGAAGGTGGTCCTTCCAGGCTATCATGGCGGAACGCAATGGTTAGCGCGTGTTGCGATCATGGAATTAGGCTTCAGGACGAATGCCCACGTTGTCATGAGCAACTCACGCCAAACTCCGGGGGACTAGAGACATGTTCCTGCGGATTTCGTTTGAAGCTCCTTCCCGTTGAGAATGCCCCTTCGCATGAGATCGCAATCGCACGACTGATCGAGAACAGACTGCAAGGTGACGAATCCGGAATCCCCGCCGAGTACTCTAACGTCGTGCCCGTGGATGTAGGCCGTTTCCTCCATTTCCTGGCCAGTGGCTTCGCGGCAAACCGAGCGGGAAAGGAGGGGTTCACAAAGATCCCAAGAACGGTGTCCGATACCGTTGCTCTGTTCGAGCCGGTAGCCCCGCTGCTCAAGGACTGGCCCGAAGGGTTCAGGGCACATGTCAAGCAGCGGCTTGCAGAAGGCGACCCGTCGGCTAACTCGGCACCTGGTCGATTGGGGAACTGGTATCAAAGGCTGATGAAGTTCGATCACCCTGGGTACGAACCGTATCGCTCTTGTGTTGCTGATGTGATTGCCGAGGCATTCGACGGGACGTACGCCGGGGCCAATGTCGCGAATGAGCAGCGGGTCTGGATTCCGGCCACGGAAGCGGCGAAACGGCTCGGCGTTCGCAACGAACGTATTGTGGCCGCCGTCACTGGCGGCAAAATCGGCGGAAAGTTCGTGAACAGTGGATTGGGCCACAGACATACGATTGTGCATTCGGAGACTATCGAGGAGTTGTCGTGCAACCGACGCCGATATCGTTCGGCCAAGGACGTCCAAGAGGTCTTGGGAGTTGCCAGTAGGCAATTTCAACTGCTCGTCGAGGCAAAGGTCTTCACGCAGACGCCCTGCGACGCCCTTCCAGCACTGGTTGATGGTCGTTTTGACCTGTCAGAAATCCGGGGTTGCACCGAAGCAATGCGGGGTTCTGCAACGCCGCATGATGGCGAAACCGTCGCGTTCAGAGACTTGAACCTGAGGAGGACCACGGATCGGGCGGCCTTGTTCGACGTATTCCGCGCGATCTTTGACGGCTCCCTCAAAGCAGCTTCCGCGCCCTCCAATGCCTGTCTAGGCGAGTTCCAGTTTCCCAGTAGCGAAATCGAAGCCACCCTACGACAGGGGCGCCACTCCATCGATTGGACGGCACATGACGTGGCTAAGATCACCGGCTGGAAACACCAGGTCGTGACACAATGGTGTCGACTTGGGCTGATAGACGCGCGTGAAGTTCCGCACGGCAGATCAGTGGCTTATCTTGTCAGTCCGGAAGACCTAGCGCGCTTCCAAAGCGAGTTTGTGCCGTTGGGAACCCTGGCGAAAGCGCGACAGACGACGTCTCGCAAGCTTCTGGCTGACTTCGCAGTGCGTGGTGTTCCCACATTCGGATCTGAAACCGAAGGTTCGACTAGCCGTGGTCATCTGGTGCGCCTCGGTGATCTCGCTGTAGTCGGTCGAGAGTTGCTGGAAGACCCTACGAAGGCGGCGCCAGCAACCCGCAGTGCGGCCGAGTTCGGACGTTTGCGGCGCACAACTTCGAAAGAAATCAACGGTGACAAGCATGAAAGGTTCCAGAATTGACCAAACACCTCAGATCATCGAAGCCCCTCAATCCAGACAAACGCTATCTCGGTCATCAGGAGCGCTTTTCGTTCCCGCTGGCAAGCAATCGGGGACGTCTAATTCTTGACGTCTTTGCAGTGGATGTCACTGGGGAGGTCTTTGCGTCTCTCTCGGATAAAGCGAGCGGCGTTTCCACGGCAGGGTTCCTGGAGAAGACAGTTCTGCCGGTCTACGTGCGCCGGGGAATTCGCCTCCGGGCTGTCCAGACCGATGCGGGAAGCGAATTCTCCAAAGGCCACTTTCGCGATCTGCTCGAACGCGAACAAATCACGCAGGTGATCCTGGCGCCTGGCGGTTCATCTGGGGTCAGCCCTAGCGAGACCTTTACTCGCGCGTTTTACGCCGAGTTCTGCGATATGGGGCGACTCATCAAAAGGTATCGTTCCGCGTCGGATCTACGTGGGGATTTCGACATCTGGTTGTCTGCCTTCAACAGCCAACGGAAGCTCAAGCGGCGCCTTATCTAGCGCCACCAGCACCTGTGGCGCGAGTTAACATAAGTACAGATTATCGGGCACAAATACTCCTGCGGGTCGTTAACTTTTTTCTTGGTGCAAGGAGTCACTGGGCCTCTGCTTCCAGCTGAACACGAAACCAGTAATCGCGCTCCGGTGAGACCCAGCGATCACATAAGTGGCCATTCGAATTGAACTCTAAATGCAACTGACAATTTTCGGTATCAACATCCAATTGCTGGAGGAGTGCGTAGGACGCCAAATGGAAATGAAGGTGGGGCCTGAAGCATATTGGGCTGTCTGACGTGCCCTGTCCGATGAAGTCACTTCCAGTTTGCAATTTGTTTTCCAAATACCCAAAGGCCTTTTTTGCCTCGGCGTCAGTCCCAGCCGCGTAGGTTCCACCGTAATTTGCGGCATGATCGAGTTTCGACCACAAAACGATTATCTCAGCCAAGTGATTCATTTCGTCGCCACTACAACAAAGGCGCTCAAGCGTAATGAGGCCGGACATCCTTGCTAAATAAACAGACTTCTCGGGGGTTTTTAAAAGCTCCAGACCTCGAGCGGATCTACCGTGCATTACGGCGGAAGAAAGATCATAGAATCCGCGAAACCGATCTTCCTCATCAAAGGCTGCGTCGACCACATTTTCAAGATTTAACCAGGAGGTTCGAACATCGCCACAGTGATCCAACGCCCATGCTCGACTGGTCTCCTCAGAGTACTTCGCTTGCGTAACCAAGAAGTTGGCAAGAGTTTGAGATATCTTCGTGGCTTCGGCTTGGAGCGGTGACGATGCTTGAACTTCTTCTGCCAATTTGTCCAATGACGGACCAATTTGCTTCGGCAACCATCTAACCAATGCTCTGTGTTCGACTAGCGACCTGACGCAAAGCCAGGAGGCAATAACGTTTCCCTTTTCCACTTGACGAACCAGTTGCTTCTTAAAAGCTGAGGCTTTTGTGAGATCGAGCAATACGGCGAGCTCGATAGACATTGCGTTGAAGCGAAGCCAGTTGCTTTGATCGTTGGGGGTGGGCGCTCCGCCTGGAAAAACTGCGGCAAGCCTTTGTTCCGCATTGCGCGCTGAGGCAAAGCCTAGAATGTCAATGGGTCGTGCGCCGTCCCAAATTGCAAAGGTCGATTCAAGCGTGCCTGTTTGTAAGCCTATCTTCGAGCGAGGCAAATCTTCCCAAAACTCTGGGCTTTTTTGAAGACCAATGAGGTCGTCGTGATCAAGCCGATCTTCAGCCAGCCATTTTTTGAAGACTGGCAGTTCGAAGCATTTCGAAGAAATTGAATCCGGACTACTTCGTTGAAGTTCCGGCAGAACTCGCGTGAGAAGTCGACGCACCGTCCGGGGCCAAGAACTGAAGGAGCGACCTCGAGCAGGTTGGGGTTTCTCATCTATCGCTCTCTCCGACCAAGATAGATCGAAAAAGGCATCATAGACGGCTACTATCGCGCCAAGTAACAAATCGGCTGCGGCTGCGCTTTCTGGATAAAGTGCGGCTATGTGGCTGCCGTAGTTTGGATGAACGTAACTATTGAGCGACCTTCGGGCTCTCTCAAGTGCGGGCATTTCCAAAGCTGCTGATCTCACCTTTGGCCAGTCTGAACCTTTGAGAATAGTATCTTGCGGAAGCTCTCCGATGGAAGCCCAGGCGAGCGAGATAAATGAGTCTAGGCGCTTCTGGTCCTCCACTGCACTAGAGCCAGAAAGCCGAGCCAACTCATCAGAATTTAGCTCGAGGGTATGAAGGCGCTGAAGTTCTTCGCACATCGTTCGCAGGACAAGAGCTGCGAATAGAAGGTCGCCGGAGTCCGACGCATCATGGAGTGCGTTTTCAAGGAAAATCCATCGTGGCCAAGCAGTGGCTTCTAGGATTGGCGCAATCGTCGCGTGAATTCTTCGTATTATTTCTGGGCGTCGCCCAACATCCTGTGGTGGTTTGCCGTTCGCCCATACACCCAGTGCCATAGCGGCATCGACGACGTGCTCCCGGTCCCAGCGATTGGTCCAACGCGGAATTTGATGGTTGCCTTTTGAGCGCCGCACTAGTCGTGCATCGGCCCGTTGAAACTTCTCTTCAACTCCATCCAGGCTTTCCCAGTGTGTCCGCCAGATAGGGAACAAAGTCCTGCGAGATTGATTGCTCATGCTTGGATCGTCTTTCGATGCTATCGGGCACTAGGGTGGAAAGGTTGGCTGGCGCCTTCCATCGTCAAGTCTATGTTATTAAGGTATTGTTCTGTGCCAGGGAAGTCGTTGGGTAGCGATCCAGACTCAACATAGGCGCCCTTACTGTTAAGAGCTCTCTTAAGAACCCGAGCTCGACAAAACCTACGGGCGAGCGTCATCCAGTTGCTGCTCAAATTATGGCATATCCTGCCATTTCGGACGCCATCCCTCGCAGCGGGCTGCATCAACGATGCAACTTCACATTGAACTCTTGCAACCGATACCTGAGAGTGCCCTCGCCGGATTGCTACGAGGGTGACATGCACCGCATTTCAAAGGTTTCCATAGTGAACTTCAAGTCTGTTCGTGAAGCGGAAATTCCGCTTGCGGCATACACGCCATTGGTTGGCTACAACAACGCCGGGAAGACGAACATACTTCAAGCACTGTCGTGGGTGATCAAGAAGTATTCATTGCAGATTTCCGATTTCTACAATCCTGAGGCACCAGTATCTGTCACCGCTGAACTTTCTGGTATTAATGCGGACGTTCTGGAAGCGTTGGAGCAGAATCATCGCAATCGCATAGAGCCGCTTGTCGTAGACGGAACAATCACTCTGCGAAGAACACAAACGTTACCCGGAGCGTCCGTCAGCCAAATTCGGCTAGAAATCCTCCAGGTTCAAGACGGCGAAGAACAGTGGGTTGCGAACCCTGCTGGCATTGATCAAGCAATTGGCCGGATGTTCCCGGACCCGATCTTCATTGGCGCCATGGAGAACGCGACCGAAGACGTCGGGAAGTTCGCCTCCGGAACAACGATAGGTAAACTGATTAAAGAAATTATCGGACCGGTAGCAGAACGAAATGCCGATCAAGTCACAGATGCTCTTGCGCAGGTTGCCAGCCGACTTTCTGCTGACGGCGAGGAAAAGGATGAGGCGTTGGTCGATCTCGACGCTCAGATTCAAACCGAACTCGGTCGGTTCTTTCCGGGGGTTGTCGCGAAAACGCATATCCAAACACCCGAGTTCTCCGACTTCTTGAAGAGCGCGACCATCAAGATTTACGATCAGCAGTACGACCAAGGTACAGGACGTGACGCTTCATCTTTCGGTCATGGAGCGCAGAGGTCCGTGCAAATCGCGTTGGTGAAGTGCCTTTCCGAAGTTCGGAGACAAGCCGTTGCCAACGAGGCCCGTACAACATTGCTGCTAATTGACGAACCCGAGTTGTACCTTCACCCACAAGCAATCGAGGTAGTAAGAGCGTCATTGAGTCGCCTTTCCACAGAGGGGTATCAAGTCGCCTTTTCAACCCATTCGGCCAACATGATCGCGAGGTCGGATGCGCCCAACGCGCTGTTGATCCGTCGCTCACAGGAAAACGGTACAACGTGCTTCCCTAGGATCGCTGATGCCGTAAGAGGCGCGATTGAGGACGCAGACCACCAAGCGGCAACTCTATTCGCACTTTCCAACTCCACTCGTGTTCTGTTCTCCGAAAAAGTTGTCCTTGCCGAAGGAAAAACCGAGCAAACCCTATTGCCGGACTTGTTCCAACACGAAGCGGGCTGCTCATTCGAAGAAGACAAGCTAGGATTAGTTTCGCTTGGCAGCTCGAGCGATGTCCCTAAGGCACTGCCCGTACTCGCGGCGATGGGTATCCCTACTAAGGCGGTTGTGGACTTGGACTTCGCGTTTCGTCCGGCGATCCAGAACGGATTAATTGCAGATGATCATGCTGCAATTCAAGGATGCAGATCGATTTTGAACCGCCTGAAAGCTGATGGCCGGATTGACTTGGCTGAAGATGGTTTCCCGAAGAAGTCTGGCGAAATAACCGCAGCCAAGGCATTCGAACTAATGGCTTCTGAGACGGAATCCCGCGACCATATAGACGCTATCCAAGAACATTTTGTGCAGCGAGGCATATGGGTTTGGACAGACGGGACAATCGAGACTCACTTGGGGTTGGAGGCAAAAACGGCTTCTGCGCACAGCAACTTTTTGTCCTCGTTTCAGAACGAAGCGTTTAGAGACTCGCTTCCAAACTACGAGAACGTTCGAGAGATGTTGAACTGGCTCAGGCAATAGGCGAATAACTAGGTCTCCAATCTGAGCGCGCGGATGAGGGCTTCTTGGCGCGTTCACATAACTGGCGATTACGCGATCACGAAGCATACTTGGAGCTTTCGGCAGCCGTTGACTGAGCGCGGCCCTAGTGCGCCCATGATCCGTCCGAAGAGAGTGAAAGTCGCCGGAAACTCCGCTTACCAGCCGTATCCCTCGATTGATTGCCGCTACTCATGACCGGCTCGGCGAACAGCCGTGAGGAGCCTACTGTACACAATGCTGCGATCCGCACGACGGCGGCCATGCCGACCTTGCGGCCCTTCGCTGCAACCGCAACATCTCCTGCCGTGCACACCCGACCCCGGATCACATGGAAGAGGACCGGACGCTCGCATGGCATCGAGCCAAGGCCGGAAGCGCGGACGAAGCTGCCTATCATCTACCCAATGCCAATGGCCGCAGTCAGCCCGAAGCAGCAGCGCCTCGTCGATCCCAAATACTCGATTGCTGACATTCGCTGCGCCGCTGTTGAACGGGCAAGTTACCGGACGATGCCGCCTTTCATGAAGTTGGTCGTACCGACTCTCACTGAAAATGCCTGTCGCCCTGTGTTGCATGTCGAACATCAGCTAAACCTAGTCACCATCAATTGGCGGCTTGAAGGACCAAGACCCGTAGGACGATTAGACACGGCAGATGTACTTGCTTACGTCGCGTCCACATGCTGGATTGCAAGAATACCATACAAAAAGATCAATCTTGAGTTCCCAATCACGCGCCAGTGCCCCCTCAGCATCGCTTCGGTGCGAATCGGAAAATGAAATGAACAACCAACCAAAGCCAGACTCCAAGACCTACCATGATCTGATCTCAGAGATTAAAAAGGGGATCATCAAGGTCCCGAAGTTTCAACGCGACTTCGTTTGGGACATTTGGAAGACGGCTGGTCTTTTGGATAGCATTCTCAAGGGGTATCCAATCGGAACCTTCATCCTGTGGGAAACAGACCAAAGGATAAATGAAGTCAAGAACATTGGCAACCTTGACCTACCCGAAACTCCAACTGGGCAAAACGTGCAGTATGTCCTTGATGGACAACAAAGGATCACTTCTTTGTTTGCCGCGTTTCTTGGCGCAAAAATCCAAAAGGTCGGCGAAAGAAAGCTCACCGATTACAAGGACATTGTAGTTAACTTGTCTGATGATCTGGATGAATCCGAAGATCGGATCATTACGGTCAAGGGCGAAGCAGATGTTTCAGTTAGCCTACATGATGTTTTGCATTTTGACTATGCGATGTCTAAAAGGCTCTCTGAGAATGGCCTTTCGGACTCGCAGATAAATAAAATTGACCAATACTCGAAATCATTTTCAACATACGCCTTTTCAACAGTTACATTGAGAAAGAGCGACATAAATTCCGCTATCGACGTATTCACTCGAATCAATACGGGCGGAAAAATTCTTACATTATTTGAAATCATGTCTGCCAAGACCTACGATGAGGCGGCTGGTTTCGACATGCAGGTGCGATGGACTGAATTTCAACAGAGACTCAATGACCGGCAATACGAGAACATTGCGCCATCGGTCATCTTGCAACTATTGAGCCTTCGTCTGAGCGAGACGAAGGAATGCAAGCGAAAGACAATCCTTATGCTGGACAAGGCCGACATACTGGAGGCATGGGAAGCAGGGCTGTCGGCGATTGAACAAGTTGTCGATTACTTTCGGACCGTCCTTCGTATCCCAGTATCGCAGCTACTACCTTACGACACACTCATTGTTCCATTTGCGTACTTCTTTATGGCAAATGGTGAGAGCCCAAACGGAAGGCAACGCAGGTTTCTTGAGGAATTGTTTTGGCGATCTGCCTTCTCTTTCCGGTATTCTAGCGCAGCGGAGTCCAGGCTCGCTGCTGACATCAGAAGAGTCGATAAGATTATTGAAGGCGAACGTCCGTCCTATCACGATGTTCGGCTTTTCATTGATTCTCCTGATGCAGTCCGGGAAACAAACTTCTCAGCGGGCAACGCGGCCTGTAAGGCAATTCTCTGCATTCTGGCATATCAAGAGCCAAAGGACTTTCACAACAATGCAAGGGTTCTTCTGGACAACTCTTACCTGAAAATTGCGAGCAGCAAGAACTATCACCATTTCTTTCCTAAGGCGTTCTTAAAAAAGAGCAACGCGCCCCAAGGCAATTCCATATCCAACATTACGTTGGTAAGCGCCGATCTGAACAAAAATAGGATTCGAGCAAAAGCGCCATCTTTTTATCTGGTCGAGTTCCATGAGGACAATTCTGATCTGAAATCGACTTTGGCAACTCACTTAATTGACATCGATCATGCGTCCGTTATCCAAGACGACTATGCGGCATTTTTGAAGCATAGATCTGAAGTGCTCTATGAAGAGATTGCGAAGCGCATCGATCCGCCCGCAACCGCTCCGGAGGGTGATCCCGTTCACGAACTTATACTGGAGGGTGAGGGCCAATTGATCGAATTCAAGTCCTCGATGCGCTACGACATGCGGACAGGCGAAGTTAACAAGAAACTTGAGTACGTAATTGCCAAGACGGTAGCTGCGTTCATGAACTCAGATGGCGGCAAGCTCCTGATCGGCGTTGATGACCACCGGAACTCTCTTGGTCTTAAACGTGACTACTCGACTTTGAAGAAGGCTGACCGAGACGGGTTCCAGCTTCATCTCAGCAACATCCTCGACAAGTATCTTGGTAGAGAGGTAATGAAGCTTTGGAACTTGAGCTTTCCAACCTATGACAACAAGCAGATATGCCAAGTGTCGGTAAGGCCAAGCAACCGACCTGTCTTCGTAACCTTTGAGGGAAAGGAGAGCTTCTTTGTCCGTAAGGAAGGTTCGTCTCAGCCATTAAATCGTGCGGAACAGCACGAATGGAGCAAAGATCGATGGTAGCTGAAGACATATTTCGCTTTCGGGGTGAATGTCCGCTTTCGAGAATTCGAGGTGACTTTGGAAAGCCTGCTTCCTGCACGTAGCTGCCGTCCATTGACTGTGCAGCATTTGAGAAATTGGGCTCTGACCCGTCGTTCGCCGCGACTTCCTGGAACGTCTGGTGTGGGGCTGAGGCTTGATCCTGAGCGATTGCTGCACTTGCGATAAGGGGCACTCGCGGCAACGGCGAGATTGCGCAGTAGACAGACGTCAGTACCCCGACTACTCGTAGCCCGCTTCGCTTTCTGCATATGCAGATCAAAACGGGCGACCTTTGCCTCGGATTCACTGCCAAACCAGTCGGTTCGAAGCTGGCCTGCACCTCCGACCCGGCCCCAGTTGCGCACAAGTCCCCAGTCTCCGAAGAGTCCCCGTACAATCTCCATGCGGTAGAAGCGACTCAAATTGGGCTCGGCTCGATCCTCGTCAAATGCATTTCCGTAGAAAACTCTTACTTGCTGATGCGACCAATGCCGTGGAGGCCAGTTCCTGAAGTGCAACGTCTGCTGACGACGCGAGTCTATCATCCAGGTGTGTTTTGAGCAAAGGCTGGTTGCAGGATTCAGTATTGAGCGGGATGCGCCGTTGGCAAGGCAATCCGGGCTCAAACCCATTAATCATTAACAATCGATGAACTTGAAATATCCAATTTTGCGAAACATAGTCGATATTGCACAGGTTGCGCGAGGAGACCTCAGAAATGCTTGACTTTGAAATGACCGCAATTGGTTTCGCCATTCTCTTTCTGACAGTTCCGTTCATCATGAATTTTGCAATGCGCCGCACCGTGATGTCTGTTGAGATCAACGACCCTCGCCTCCAGGAGCGGCTGGACGAAATCTTTCTCGAAACTTGTGCCGAGCAAGGCTTGAGGAAAATGACCTCCGTGGCTTCAGGTCGCTGATCGCCGGGTTTGGTGACTCGCGATCAGTAACGGAAGTTGGCCGCGCAAATTCTACGACCAAACACCGCTGAATATGGGAGGATTACCGGGCAGCTATGCGCATTCAACGGATTGTTCGACCAAGTATTTGAACGGCAGAGGGGTCCGCTGTCCCGACCTTGAAGATGGCCGCCGCAAACGCCCGGTTCCCGCCGCCTTTTCTAGTCCGGTTTTATCACGGCGAATCCGGTCGTTTCATGCGTTCGAGTACCCACACCCTCGGCGGCGGGGCCCAATCGCTCGGCGCGTCAGAATATGCTCCGACTGTCGTTAGCCCACGCCAATACATGCCTTCACAGTCAACGCAGCAGAAAAGGCCCAGGTTCTGAACATGCCGCGGACAACCGCGCTCGACGGAGCGTCCACAGGCGACACAGTAGCCAGGATAGTAGGTTCTGGTCACCTTTTCTTTCCTTTGGATTCAGGGGGCGGTCGGGTTCGTTCCGATCCAGGTGACTGCTCCGTCCCTCGATTAGGAGTTCGACCGAGACCGACACTGGAATGAAGACTGTGGAAAACAACTGAAGCGCTTGAGAACCGGTCATGGTTGCTCCGTCCTCACGCATGCCCGAGGTCTTGCTGTCGTTCGTCCAGCAAGAGTTTCACGAGTTCAGACAAACAGCGGATCGACCGATGCCTTGACCAGGATCCCTCAAGATACTCAATGTCCTCCGGAGTAATGACCAGAAAGCGTTCGTCGATCTCCAGGTCGCGCGCATATTCAACCACCATGTTGCGGATGATCGTCCTGATCTGGTCCGCAACGGGCGGAGGGATCTCGCAAACCGCGCAGCGCGATAGAAAGGTGCGCGGGATCGGTCCCAGGTCGTTTGCCGTAAAGATCCAGGAAATCCCACTGGCGTCCACGTTCGAACTGACAAAGCGTTCATAGTAGGTACCCGCTTCGACCGGTTCCAAAAGGCCCAGAAATTCAGCCCAGACGTCACCGTTGTGGCCCGGTCGCACCTTGTCGATCTCGTCTATCATCACGAGCGGGTTCATCACGCCGGCATCTGCAACAGCCGTGGTCATGATACTTGGAAACGCGCTGTTGTATCCGGCTGATACCCCGAAGATATGTGCATCGTTGTGCCCAGCTACAGTTCCGACCGCGACATGCACATCCAGAATTCGCGCCAGTTCCCGGCATAGCCGGGTTTTTCCGGTTCCGGCTTCACCGACCAGAATGGTGGGTCGAAGATGGATCCGATCATCTCCGAACTGATACCGCCGACGCAGATTTCGGTGGATCGTTTGCAGCGCATTGGCTGCATTCGGAAATTGCGCCTCAAGGCCCTGCACGGCGTCGAGCTGTTCAGATGTCATGCGCGCGTAGTGGAGCGGACGAAAGACATTCTCCAGCTTGCCACGGAACTGGTTTCGAAGCCCGTGCGGGAGATCGTCCTTTTCCTTGGCCACGTAGCGCGCGCCACCTTCCGGTGTGGCGGCGACCTTTTGTGCTGCAATGATGGTATCCTGCTCCCGCACAACCTCCTGGACCTCGGTCGCATCTTTCGGCCGACGATTGACGATGCCGGCCCGCAGGTCCTCGATTGGCAGCCTCACCAACAACTGTGCCAGGGTGTGGTGGAACGCAGGAATGCTGTCCGAACAGCTGATCCAGCCACGCAGGTCCAAGGCCAGCGCAGAGCCTTCTGGATCGTCCTCGCCAGTGATCTTCCTGGCTTCAGTCAGGGCTTCGTCGTTCCGTCTCTCGGCGCGCGAGCTAGTTTCGAGGGAAATCTCACAATCTGAGGCGGTTTCAAGAACCATCTTCGCCAGATGCTCAAGCAGGAAGAAGTGTGTGTGCGCGAACAGTTCTTGCAGCCAGTCAAAGTCATCCGGCTCCCCGCCTGCCCAACGTTCGATCTGCTCCCGCCAGAGTGGATCGTCTTTCGGATCGCTGTTCGGATCAACATATTGGCCTTGGAAGAGGTTTGGATCATCGCCACCGTCGTTTCCTGCCAGACGCAATTCGGTATCTTCTTCATCCGCCATACCGTTCTCCTGCTTGGGAAGTGTCGGGAAGCCGGAGTATCTATCCCAGTGGCTGATCCGATCTCGTGTCAGCGTTGGGAAGGGTCCGATCAATCGTTTTGCGACGTCCCAGCTTTGTCGGGGAGCGTCCTCGCGCGCCCATTGGTATTCGGCGAAGCCGACTGTGCAGAGGAGGGTTCATGTAAGTTGCCACCTGATCACTCGCCTTCATCCGAAGTCGGATCCGCAGGATCGTCGAATTCGTACTCGCCGCTAAGCATCTTGGCTCCGAGTTCCAATGTCTTGTCCGACAGAGCGCGAAAAACCGCGCGGGCATCGACATACTCGACGTCGTCCATCAGGTTGAGCCGGTTGAGGATGTCGGCATGAACCTCGTCAAACACGCGGAACTTCTGCCCCGTCGCCACCTCGAAGACCCTTTCGGATCCCATTTCGCTTCTGGAAATCCGGCGCCCGTCCCAAAGCAAGGAACAGTCGTTTTCGTTTGAGATCAGAACGCCTTCTGCCTCACCTGCCAGTACTCTCTGTTTCAATTCCTCAACAATCTCGATGGTCGAAGCTTCTGAAAAATCTGCCATTTCGTCTCTCCTGGTGCACCATGCCCGGACGGTCGAAACCGTGTTGAAATTGATCAGACATGGGTTTGGGGATGGTAGGAGGCCCCGGACTCGAACCGGGTCAAGAACGCTCATCTGGCGCCAAAGGGGGTATAAGTCCCTCCTGCATACCCATGCTGCCTCCCGCAAATTGCGGTTCGTCCCGACTGTTGTCAGGCCGATATTCGGTGGCGGCGTATGGTGATGCAGTTGGTCATGCTCAAAGGCTACCGGGAGCCGGACTTGCCGGTCAACCTGCGCAGCTAGGACAGCCAGGATTGTGAACGCTGCCGCGTAGTTCTGGTCACCTTCGCGCGTAGTTCCGGTCACCTTCGCCTGAAATGTTACAGAATCCGGTCGCGGACCCTGACCTGCGCTCCCCGTATCTCGACGCTGACCGGCCAGCAGGGAGCTTCACAACGGGCACCTGTTCGCTCGCGCCGTTGCGGAACTGGGTTGCCAATCGACGCATTTGGCCCAAGATCGCCGGCATCATCTGCTGCGAGTTCGTATGATCACTTTCAACGAAATTCACGACGATCAGCCTGAACTGGATAACTCTCCGCTCTTGCGTGGTGCGGAAGCGATATTCTGCTATTTCGAAGAGCACGGGCCAATCGGGCTGACCAAAGCCATGGCATTCAAGCGCGACTTCGTAACCTGGGCCGTCCCGCGAATGGGCTGGCCGGGCTACTCGGAGGCCGAGCTATACGCCGTCAACAAGGTGCTGAACGAAGACGACGTTCCGCCGCTCGAACTGCTGCATTTCCTGTTTCTCGAGCTCAGGCTTGGACGCCATTTCAAGGGACAATTTCGGCTCACGAAGGCTGGGCAGAACCTCGGCACGACGCGCGGAAAGCTCTTTGGTGTCCTGACACCGTTCTTTCTGTTCCATGTCGATCACTCCTGGCTGGAGAGATTTGGGAGCAAGCCGGTCGGAAAGTGGGAAATCTGGCTGAACGTGATCAATGTCGAGGCCGAGCGGATCGTTTCCGGACGCGAGTTGTTCGAGGTTTTCTACGGAAAGCCGGCCATTGAAGGCGTTGGTGCAATTCGGGAGGAGAGCGCATTCTACAGTGGCGTGCTTCGTCCGCTCGTCTGGAGCGGCCTTCTTGCACAAGTTGAAACGGAGATGCCGGGTCGATGGCGGGATGCATCCTATGCGAAGACCCCGCTTTGGTATGCGGTTCTGACACTGGATACAGACGCTGAACTCGCTCGGCTAACACGCCACTGACCATCAGGCGGCTTTGCTGAAGTGGGTTTCGTCCCCAGTATTTCGCCCCATGCCTGATCACTGGCGACAGTTGCTTTGCAAGGTCCGGCGGCAAGGGTGAAGACCTGGACCAGCAGCGCGAAACCGTGATCATCGGACACGCGACACCGATTGTGCCAATCAGATACGTGCCTATATCCGATCACAGGACCAATTCGTGTCGGGAGACTTGATCCATGGGATACCTGAAGACCGCGATGCTCATGGCGGCAATGACCGCCCTGTTCATGGGCATTGGCTATCTGCTTGCCGGTTCGGGCGGCGCGGTTTTCGCGCTGATCGCCGCGAGTGCGATGAACACGTTCTCCTGGTGGAACTCGGACAAGATGGTCCTCAGGATGCACAACGCGCGGCCGGTCGACGGCAACGACCCGCATGGGTTGGTGCGGATGGTGGCCGATCTTGCCGACAACGCAGGTCTCCCCATGCCGGAGGTCTACGTGATTGAGACGCCACAACCCAATGCGTTCGCCACCGGACGCAACCCTGACAATGCCGCGGTGGCCGTTACGACCGGCCTGATGCAGCGACTGTCGCGCGAGGAACTGGCCGGTGTGGTAGCCCATGAGCTGGCCCATATCCGCAACCACGACACCGCCATCATGACCGTTACCGCCACCTTTGCCGGTGCCGTCACCATGCTGGCCAATTTCGCACTGTTCTTCGGTGGACGTCGAGAGGGCGGGCCAGGGTTGCTCGGAACCCTGGCGCTAATGTTCCTGGCGCCACTTGCCGCCGGGCTGGTGCAAATGGCCATTAGCCGTACGCGGGAATATGCTGCCGACAAGGCCGGTGCAGAGATCTGTGGCCACCCTCTATGGTTGGCCAGCGCGCTCGAACGGATCCAGGAGGGCGCCAGCCGGATCGATAACGACGCCGCGGAGCAAAATCCGGCAACCGCCCATATGTTCATCATCAATCCGCTGCATGCCCATGCGCGCGATAGCTTGTTCGCAACACATCCATCGACCGCCAACCGTGTGGCCGAGCTGCGGAAGATGAGTGGGGGTGTATCCGCCGGAAAACGTCGCCAATCCAAATCGAGAAGCAGCTCGAAGTCGGGACCTTGGGGGTAGCGGCGACGCAGAACATGCCGACATGTTCTGCTGGTAACGGGCACCAATCGGCTTCTTGCGAAGTGGATCTGTGAAGCGGACTGCTATTCGACGATCTCGGTCGCCATCCGGCTGCTCGTCAGTTCGTCTTCCACCAAAACGTAGATTTCGTCCGGGGGCGTGGCAAGGGAGTGAACGCAGCCAACATGCGGAAAGAGTTCTACCGTGTCAGTCTGGAAAGAAGTTGAAGATGCCGTAAAACGGCTATCTCCAAGCAACAATGAGGTTCCAGTATCTGTGCCTCTGGTGACGTCAATGGATGGCAGAGTCGGCATCGCGATCTCCTTTAAGGCTCTCGGTTCAGGTCTCGACCGAGGGGTAGAGCGGCTTTCCCCATTCGTTATCTGGATTTGTGAAATGGTCGCGGCAGGTTCTTCGCCCCCCCGAAACCCGCAGTCTCGTCCAAAGCCCATTTCGCCCCAAGCTCGACCTTAAACTTGCTCCGGGCCGATGTATCCCCCGTCAGGATCACGGTGAGGTGCAGGTGGTGCATCGGGTAACTCATCCGGCGTAATCCACTCGGGAAGGTCCAAATCCGAATGTGACAGGCCCAGAGCGACCAGCAGTCTGCCACAACCTTTTCCACGTGCTTCGGACAGATCGACTTCTTCGTCGAGTTTGAGGTCGACGACATCGAAGGTCGTCCTGAATTTCGAGTTCTTGAGGCTGTCTTGTGCCCATGAAAATGCGGGACCAAACGGCCCGAAGTGCCGTCCCCCGCCGATCAAGAACATTGGCATCCTTCCATCCCACGCAGGAGCGTTGTGTCCCACCTTCTTGTGGGATTCGATGATGGGACCGCAAACGAAGCTTCCAATTGCGTTAGAGAATGCCCGCGACGTCTGTTTGTCGTGGGCGTACACTCGACCGATCTCGGCACCGTATTTCTGAACATCAGCGGCGTAAATCAGCAACTTCGGATCTCCATCGCGCGGTTCAGAATAGCCGAAGCACACGCAATCCACGGTTAATCCGCCGATATCGGCAAGAATGAACTGGCCCGTCCTACGGCGATTGGACATGAAGAAACCGAGCACAGCACCGATGAACTCTGGCACCACAGTTACCGGAGGCTGGTTGCTATAGGCTTCCCAAGGCTCAAGAGCCAGGGCCCCCTGAACACTTTCATTGGTTATTGGATCACTTCCAAGCGCTAGGTAAACGGAAGCTTGGCAGCACTTCTCATAATCATCGAAGACGTCGCTTTTGGTGTAACTCTTCGCCGGAAATCCGAAATTTGCACCGACTCTGATTTCATGTCGATCAAGCGCCTTGCCCAGCTTTTGGGATACCCAACCTAGTGCCTGTCGGATCATCAAGGCCTGATATGCGACCAGCGCTTGTCGCGTGAACCAGTTTTTTGCCTTGCGGGCTTCACTGTTCGAGACCGACATGAAGTCGACCTTGATCTGATCATGAGCCTGTGCGCCAACCGAAGGAACCAGCGAATAGCGGCCAAGATCATCCTGCCACAGGACGCTTCGCCAATAGTAAGCGACACCATCGGCCTGAATACACTTTGGAGCCGGTATCGCGTAGGATCCCAACCCTTCTTCGTATGGGAATCGGAGTACGACCTTTGAACTCGTCGAACCGAGATCAAAACCTACAACTAGGTCCAAAGGCGGCCTATCACGGTTCCCTCGTAGCCTACCAAGCAGCCCTGCATCCCGAGAGGTTTCGTTAATGAGGCGCGTTCCAGCGAGCAACCGTTTTGAAAGCACTGCTTCGGCACCTAGGTCGGGACTGGGAAGCGGATCCACACGCTGCAACAGGGCACCGTCGGAGGCGATGTGTTCCAACTGACGTTTGGTATCCTCGATGCAGGGCATTTTCGAAGGAACGATCTTTCGCGGAACGGGTTTGGTGTCAGGGTGTGAGGCACCACTCCTATTCTTGGCTTGTTGACGCTGAATTATGTCGAGCAGCTTCTTTGCGTTTTCCGATTTCCTGGGGTTCTTCATCCGCCCCTTCTTCCGTCTGCTCATGGCAAAACCTTTAGAACGAAAGCTGATACGTCCGAATACGATGCATCGTCGACCGATTGTCCCTTGATTTCCAGACGACGTTGCTCTGTGCGCTCAAGGTGATTTCGAAGTCTGGTTCGGTTTGCCGCCACGAGACCAGCAGGGCTGTTAAGGATCTGTTTCTCGATTATTCTTGCCCGCTCCTCGCTGCGGTGCTCGAGGGCGCTGAGCTGAATGGCTATTCGGTCTTCGATCTGCCCGACCCTTCGATCTTTCTCGTCGTGGAAACGGAGATCGAGATCTGTCCCGAGGTCGTCATCCACAAGTTCCGAGGTTTTCTCGCCATCGATCTCAGCGACTGCGGAGTGCCAACGACTCCCACTCGCAATGCAGCAAGACACGATAGACTCGGCTATGTCGGGCCCAAAGAGCTCCCCAGTGGAGCAGTCAACCAGACCGTACGCCAGTGAGAGAGACGAAGCGCCCTCTCCGAAAACCCAACACTGGACAGCGCCCGCGTATATGCCCGGTTTGAGACTAGGACAGTCGCTTGATCCGATCTGAATTGCGGCGGCATTGGGAGGAAGTACGTCCTTCTCCTGCACGGCACCGGCGAGATAGCGCATCAAGGGATGAGCAGGGCTCAGGCGCGGATGACGACTCCGCTTTTCGCCCTTGCCTACTCTGAAGCTGACAGCGGAGGCGTTTCTGGCCAGCGAACCGGCCTGGACCTGCATTGCCGTGCACCAGCTTTCGTACTGGTGTCTAGCATCGCTTGTCATACTGATATCGACCAGGCTCTTTTCAGGCAGCCAACGAACTTCGCTCCCTGGATGCAGCGCGCCCAAAGCGAACTCGATGTAGTCCACAATGTCGTTCTCGGTGATCCAGTTTTTGCTCTCCCGAGAATCCCGAATGGCTCCCAGAACGTAGTCACCGTGGGCGATCAGTGAGGAAGCTTCCCGTTCGAGTTCTTCTTCGTGCTGACGCTGGTTCTGAATGGCTTGCTCGGTGTCCGCAATCCGTCGATCTTGTTCGGATTCGGTGAGCTTTCCCGAGAGCAGATCAGTCGTCAGCTTTTTGATCTCGCGTCCGAGGATCTCCTCGAACCCGCCAAGAGCGGTCTTGCAGAGACCCAGCCTGTCATGAAGCCGACTATATATGCGATCATCAACGGTGTTCTCGTGGAGCAAGTTAAGAACAGAGATCGCTTCCGCAGTTTGTCCAAGCCGGTCAATACGACCAATTCGCTGCTCAACTCGCATGGGATTCCACGGAAGATCGTAATTCACCACAGTCTGAGCAAACTGGAGATCGATGCCTTCGCTGCCGACTTCCGAAGCAAGTAGTATCGGAATTTCCAGATCGTCCTCGAACCTTGCTTGGACATCTCCCCGATCCTTCGTTGCACCATATAGCAACAGGGTGGGAATTGAGTTTTCGTGAAGTCGACGCTCCAAGTATTTCAAGGTTGACCGGAACGTCGAGAAAACAACGATCTTCTGGTTTGGCTTTGATTGAAGCTGCTCTCTGATGGCCCGCAAGAACTCAGCGAACTTGGTATCCTGCCGTTCCAGAACCTTGGGATCAGGAAGCCCTGAGGAGACGCGCCCGAGTTCTCGAGCCAATGGACGACGGTCCGTTTCCTCTTCGTCAGGAACGTCTTCGTCTTCGTCTTCGTCTTCGTCTTCGCAGTCGAAGGCCGCTTCTGCCTTGCGCCAGTGGGAAAGCGCCGCCGGAAGGCTTGATGCCAACATGCGTTGAGGCATGACAGTGAGGAAGCCAACCGGAAGATCGTTCTCGTCGGCGTAGTCCAGAATGGCTTTGGTAACACGGTCATACACATCGCGCTCTTGCGACGTCATCACAGAACGGTAGGCATGCACGTGTCGTACGACCCTGAACTCTTCAACATCGCGGCGTCTGGTCCGGTTAATCGCATTTGAGAGTAGATTGACCTTCTCCAGCCCCGCCGCAATCCGCGCGCGGTCAGATGGTCGTAGCTCAGCTCCCTTGTCGAGGAGCTCACGGCGTAGCCGCGGAAGCGATTTCGCATTGCGCAGGATCGGAGTTCGCGATGCCCGCAAGATCAGGTCATCAACCTCGTCGAAAGGTTTGTTCGAGAGCAACCCATCACGCGCGGCAACCAGCGGAACGTTGGCCCTGATGATCTGTTCCAATGCCGTCTCATCGCGGAACGTCATGTCATCTACAAGTCTAAGAAGGGAATGCAGGTCTCGGTTGTGAAGATTGATCGGCGTTGCTGACAGCATTGCTGTATGTTGGCTCACGCCTGTGGCTATCGAGCCTAGCTCATTTGTTTGAGTCCCACGATTGCGCATGTGGTGGGCTTCATCGATCACCAGGAGATCGACGAGCTTGTCCGACCCCTGCGCTTCCTCCAGGACTTCGGTCAACTGGTCCACTGGTCGACCGGTTCGCTTCTCTTTGGGCCGCGGGCGGATACCTTGATATCCACAAACAGCAGCAAACCCGGCCCGTTGGGAGTACGGTGACTTCATCAACTCCAATAGTCCCTTGGCATCGTAGATCTGGGCCGGGACGTCAAACTTATTCTGGAGTTCTCGTCTCCACTTGTCACAGAGAACCTTGGGGCAAATGACGAGCAAGCGATTGTATTTGAAACGTGCTGCCAGTTCCGTCCAGATCAGGCCCGCTTCAATTGTTTTGCCGAGGCCAACCTCATCAGCAATCAGAAGATTGCCGCTTGGGGAGTCGAGCATCTTAACAACTGGCTTAAACTGGTGTGCATAGAAGTCGGTGTCAGTCGCTTCCATAGAGTAAAAGACGTCTGACATGTTGCCCGACAATCGTACATGGGCAATCCGCTGCTTGAAATCCTTGTGTCCGGACAACTGGCCTTGGGAAAGGAGTTCCGAAGGCGTGTCCGCCTCATCTGGAACCAGTTCAACAGTGTCCATTGGAAGCTTTCGACTCCCATTTGGGAACTGAATCTTGATGGTCTTCCTGCCACCACGGTCCCTTATCTCTAACACCCTTCCAGCATTAGTCTTCTTCCCGATCTGACGGACGAAGTCACCAGTTTGGATCTCTGCCATTTGCCCCTCGCTGAGTCCCGCCTTGGCACGCAACCACCTCGATTGTGCAAAGAACCTGCGACGGTCATCGATCTCAATGTATCCAGAAATTCTTGTGCGAAAATAAGGCTTTTCAGCGCATTCGCTCAAGTGGCGTGCCCGCGCGACAGCTGTCGAAATCAGGCAGGCAAACGTATCAATTCTTGAACCCATGCGGCACTCGGCACCAGGCGGAGGGCTCTTACCGCAGGGGGCAAATGGCGCCGGAGAACGTCGCCAATCCAATTCGAGAAGCAGCCCGAAGTCGGGACCTTGGGGGTAGCGTCGACACAGAACGCAAAGACATGTTCTGCTGGTAACGGACGGCCTCCAATCGGCTTCTTGCCGATTGGGTCTAAGAAGCGGACTGCTATTCGACGATCTCGGTCGCCATCCGGCTGCTCGTAAGTTCGTCTTCCACCAAAACGTAGATTTCGTCCGGGGGCGTGGCAAGTGAGTGAACCATAACCCCTGGGTCCAGGCCCATCTCGATCAGGTATTCCATCGTTCTACTTTGATTGGCCTGAATATCCTCCACCGCAAAATAAACCGGCATGTATCCGGGCGCCTGGTAGTAATGTTGGTGGAGCCCGACTGCGCTTCTCAGAGACACCGTACGTTCGACACCTGCTGCGAGGATATAGGGGCAGGATGAAACGCAGTACGTGCCAGGCAACATGGTGGTGTCGGCTTCCATTTTGCGGATCGAACGACCTATCGCCAGTGCTTCCTCAACGATGCCACCAGGGCTATTCAGTGCAAACACCGCCGGAGGCTCATCAAGCCCAGCGATAAAGGCACTGAAGCGACGTGCATCTCCAGACACGACCGAGCCATTGAGTAGAACGACGTCTCCCAATCCTTCTACGATCTGTTGTGTGAACTCCAGGCGACGCGGGATCATGTCTGGAATTTCCACACTGGGCAGATTTGCTGGGTCGGCAATGTCCGGCCGTGAACGGTTTGGATTGAATCGCCGCACTTGATCGCCCGGACTAATTGGACCGCTAGGGAGGGTTTCGTTCAATCCAGGTCGAGGCAGCCAGTTGGTTCGGAAATCAGAGAGTAGCAAAAAGCCAGCAATCATACCCTGCGTGACCAAAACCCAACGCAATGCCCGGCGCATAGAAACGTGAGAAAGGGATGTTGGGGACAAAAGCATGGTTATGCTGCCGGATCCGGGTTTTCCGCAGACTCTGCCGCGCCTTCAACGACACGACGCTGGAGTTCACCGTCCGCTGCTACCATCGAAACCTCGACATCCTTCATGGCGTTGATCGCGGCCTTCAACTCAGCAAGCGTCAGAGTATCTTCGATGCTAAGACCGTCTCGCCCACTACGGATGGCTGCCTGTGCAATCGCAAGGACAAAAACAAGAACTGCTGGAAGCAGGTCGATTGCGATGGCTCCGGCCCAGGAAGGCACGAAGTTCTCGGCATAGCGAATGACTGCATCTGCGCTAGAGATTGGATTGTAAGCCGTCTCCTGCGGCGGCTCCATTGCAAGAACGTCGTCAGCAGCTTGCTTGAGCGTCCGGCTGCGCCGATCCAAAGCGTTCAGGACCGAAGCAATCGTAGATGACTGCGCATCCCGCACCGTTTCATCGCGCCCATCTAGCTCCGGCAACACAACGGATGCGGGCAAGTCGGCAGCAGCGCGCGAGACCAACGGAGCCACAGAGTATTGATTGAGGCTGGAGATCACCCCGGCAAGCCGTACGCTTTCTTCTGAGAACTCCACAGATCGTTGGTCCACTGGGCCAGGTTGAACCGTGAGTTCCCGCATTCGGCCAAGGATCGAGTTGCCTTCGCTAAACGCGGTCTCGATCAACGGTTGCTGCGCGGATATCTGATCCTCCAGGTTCCTGAGCTCATCGGTTTTCTGAGTCAAAACCCGAAAGACAGCACCCTCTCCCGCAGTTCCGGAGAGTTCACCGGTACGTTCCTGGTCGGCCAGAGCTTCAAATGTCTCTCGCGCGCGCTGAACTTCACGACCAAGTGCTTGTCCGGACAAGGCGATATCGTGCGATTGCTCCAACGCCTCCTGGTATACCTGGACCGTATTTCCAAGGTGCTGCTCGACCGCAGCGGATCCCGCAAGAGCGGCAGCGTTCAACCAACTCGACATAGCAATAATGGCAAGAGATCCGACTAGCGTCGAAACAGTCAGCCCAATAAAGCCGGCTGCGCTTCGCATCGCGGGAAGAAGACGAAGCATATAGCTCCAGAAAACGAAGATCCCGACAGACACCGCGATGGAGTAAGCGACTGCCGCAAAGAACGACATCGCTCCTGTGTCTTCCAAGAGCGACGAAACGCCAAGATAGGTATAAATCCCCGATGCGATTGCCAGAACGCCAAGCGCAGCGGGGGTGAATGTATCCAGCCACGCAAGGTGGGCCTCGAGCTCCTTGGCTGTATTGAGCCCCTTGGTCTCAGCCGCGGTGAGTTTTTGTCTTCCCTCTGACACCTTTTCCCCCATCACATCCCAACACTTAAGCATGCACAGGTAAATCGCATTGCACGCAAGTCGCATGCTTGCGTGACGCTTGGACATTCACGAGATTCGTCGAATTCCGTCCTCGCGTACTCGTTGTGTCATTCGGTTGTTCGTCGTCGTTCGAACCGCTGGCTTGCCCCCAGAGCGCGACACCCCGCAGTCTACGTCGTCGTACTGCTCCATTTCAGTCTCAGATGTCGGTCCGACCCGTCTCGTTGTAGAGCCTGACTTCACCAAGGTCCCGGTCCGCTTCTGTTTTCCATCCCAGTTCTCGCAGCATCACTGTCGCCTTGGTCAACAGTTCTCCCCGGTCGTCTGGTCGTACGACCGCCACCATAATCGTTGGCGCGGAGATGATCCGTGGCCAGGCATTCTCCAGGTGAACCTCGATCTCGACATCGACGCCGGTCTCCAACGTGATCTGCTTGCAGACATCAATCGCGTCACGATCCAACGCCTTCGACAGCGCGTCGATCTCCTCGGTCTCATCGTCGCCGAACTCACCAAGCGCTTCCAGCAACTCCCTGGCTGAGAGGCTCTGGCACGTACCATCCGCTGCGTAGACATTGATGTTCACACCTTCGAAGGCCTCTGGTGGAAGGTCTGCTCGAGCAAGCGCGGCATCGGCTTCGCGCATAATAGAGAACGCCTCATCGACCGCAGTGAACTCCGCAGAAAGCTGCCAACTGGTCTCGAGCAGAGTCACGCGAAAACACGCTTCACCAGCAGGTGCTTCACCTTCGATCTTCTCAATTTCGATCTTGTCGGTCACTTCTTCAGCATTTCCTTTGCCGTTAGGGCTTCCGCTTCCGCAATCTCGTCTTTTGACCACTTCCGGATAGGGACGGCGATCACGATGCTCTCATCGGACGAGACGTGGTCGAGAAGCAGCTGCCAAACATGATGTGGAATCCAAACCCAGCCGCCTTGATCGCCGAAGACGTTATGATTGCTCAAAGCATGTTCCAAGCTTGCGCTGCCAGAGGCGCCAGCAGAGCCACGCAGTTTGACTTCGTAGCGGTCGCCATCCCTAAACAGTTCCAGACAGTCGCTTATCTTGATCAGTTTCCTGGGAATTGCAGTCTCCAAAATACTCGGACACACCGGCTCACGTCAGCCGATTTTTGCGATGGATTTCAAAGTGTCGACGTGATCTGAAAGCGACGAAATCAACTCCCGCAGCAGTTCGTTTTCTCGCCGTAGTTCCGAGACTTCGGTCGGATTGCACTGTTCTTCTTGCTGTCTCTCAGGCGTTGTGGTCGATCTGCGTTCTTGCTGAACCCAGCGGTTCAGGGTGGACATGCCAATCCCAAACTTCTGAGCGATTACTTTTCGCGTCACACCACCACTCATTGCCATGTGAACAGCCTGCTCACGCACGTCTTTGCTTTCCATCCTGGCCCACCAATCTACCTTGCCGGGCGAGAATAGAGTGAAGCATCGATTCGTCAAGCATTTGAAATACAACAAAAAAGTAAGATTATATAATCCCACCTCTTCTATATCTCACATCGAACTCTTCGCCTTTCGGCAAAGTGTTTTGGAAGTGGATCTAACCGCCCGAGGACGCCAACGGGGCAAGAGACGAACGAACCTGAGAGCAATATCCACTGCTAACCGCAACAGGACGGTTCACAGCGTAGACACTGCCTCCGCCACAGCTTGGCCAAGCGCAATGTGGGCTTCCGCTTCGTAGTGGACACCGTCCACGTTGCTGACCTCCACGAAACTTCCAGCGTCGAGATACCCGATACCACGTGCCTGGGCCAAGTTCGCGTAGTGAGACGGAAGCGCCACTGAAACTGCCCGACCACCAAAGAATTCGCCCGAGATCGGACCGAGTTCTTTCACCGGTGGGGGACAAATCAACAGGACTTTGAAGCCACCATGCCTCTCCTGCATGTCCTCGCTGAGCGCTATATCGATGAGCCCTGCGATACCCGCAGTCACTTTCTCCGCCGTTGCGCCAAAGCGGGTCTTCACGTCGTTCGTTCCCAACATCAAAGTCAGGACATCGATTGGCCCATGACTCTGCAAGGAAATTCGCAGACCCGGCCGACCATCCATGAATGCGCCCATGATCGGATCTTCGAACTGGGCCGTTCTTCCAGGCAGGCCTTCTTCGACCAACTCCCAATCTTGACCAAGCGCCGCCAATGCCACGCGCGGCCAACGGGTATTGTCGTCGTAGCGCGCACGAGTGCGTGGCGCCGTGATCGGTTGGGTTCCGTGCGTGTTGCTGTCACCGAAGCACAGGAGAGTGCGAGCCATGGTTGTTCCATTTCCTTGGATTCTGCGACACGTTGCGACTCGAACGTCATGGAAGCAAGTCTTCAAGAACCAAAGCAAGAACCGGAGAGCCTCTGACGTTCGATTCTTGGCGCGACCTCGCGGCATGCCATGACGGTGGATTTGAAGTGATCGAGACCACGCCCGCGTTGCTGATCACAGGATCACCCGTCTCGACGAACTGATGCCTTGGAGTTACGCTGCTTAGGCAGCGGAGCAAGCGACGCTTCGTCCGCGCCGGACTGTCACGCGAGATTGGTAAGCGACAAAAGACATGACTTCCGAAAAGCCGTCATGGATAGATATCAAACAGGTCATCTCTGGATGGTCGGACAAGCAGTTGGTTGGTCTCGTTCAAGATTTGTATCGCCTGTGTCCGGAAAACGCGGCATTCCTGAACGCTCGATTGCTACAACAATCGGCGCCGAAGCAGAGGCTGGCGCCCTACAAGAAGCGTATTCGCGCTGCCGTCAGCCCTAGAGAACCTTGGAAGCAAGACGTTCGTCTCTCTGAGGGTCGCAAAGCGATCAGCGAGTTCAAAAAGGCGAATGGCAACGTCCGAGACGTACTGATGTTGATGACTTACTATGTCCAATGCGGGAACGACTTCACCCTGGAATTCGGTGATATCGACGAACGGTTCTACGACAGCCTGTGCACGATGGTCAGGCAGATCAAAGACCGTCTGCAAAATGAGCAAGACCAGAAACTAGCAGATGAAATCCTTCCTCTTCTGGAGAAGGAGTTCATACGCATCGATGGGCAGATGGGTTGGGGATATCCAGACGAGTTCGGTGATTGCCTTGAAGAGTTGAGGACCGCATTCGCACGGAAACCGTGATCTGCGGCAGCAAGATACGAAAACGCCTCTGCTCTACTTGCCCGCTGATCCTATCGTGCCTCATCATCCGTGCGCAGGAAGACGGCGGCTAGAATGCCGGCGGCGGCACCGAACAAATGGGACTCCCAACTGATCCCGGTTTGGCCTGGTAACACCCCCCAGATCATTGCTCCATATACCAGGGCTACACCAACCGAGACCATGAGCGGGACCAGACGTTTCTCCACCAGGCCGCGCGCCAACAGGAAACCGAACCAGCCAAAGATCAATCCCGAGGCTCCTACGTGGATCGCCGCATTGCCGAACAGCCATACGCCAAGCCCGCCGAGTCCGACAATGATAGCCGAAGCCGCTGGCACTACCTGTCGTGCCGAAACCGTTAGAATACCGCCAAGAACGGCCAGGGGCACTGTGTTTGCAGCGGCATGGACCAAAGACCCATGAAGCATGGGCATGAAGAGGATACCATCCAGCCCAGCCAGCGAACGGGGCCGTAAGCCAAAGAAATCATTGAGTGCGTAGCCGGTGAACAGGTTCACTGCTTGCACGACCCAGATCACGCCCAGCAGGACCACAAGCCACCGAAACCGTTCCAAGACCAACACACTTCCCGCCGCCATTCTCTCACGAACACAGTAGCACACCAGACCTAGATTGCTGGCTCAATGCTCAACTGGATTCCTCCAAGATCGCGGAATGCACGCTGCCGACAGGAGAACACGATGACCTGGAAGTCCAGCGCCTGCCGATTGAGAGTATCGAACATCGTCTCGATACGTTCATCGTCGGTGTAAACGATGGCGTCATCAAGAATGACCGGGGCAGGCCTGCCGTCCTTCGCCAGCATCTGCGCAAACGCCAAGCGGACCAGAAGCGCAATCTGTTCACGGGTGCCTCCTGACAGTACGTCGAAATCTTCCTCGGAGCCGCGCCGCACGAGCTTGGTGGGCATCACGGTTTCCGCGTCGATCTGAAGTTCGGCCTCCGGCCAGAGCAAGTCGATCAGCGGGCGCAGCTCGGTCAGAACCGGCTCGACGTAGCGTTCACGTGCCTCTTCCCGAGCCGCATCCAGGGCATCGACGAGTTTGCCGAGAACCGCGACTTCAGTTTCGATGGATGTCAGGGTCGAGCGCGCCTGGTCACGTTTCTCCTCAACGTCGGCAAGCTCCTCTTCGACCGCATCCGAAGCCGTTGCCCGAATGCGCGTGTCCAGTTCGGCCAATCGAACGCGTATGTCTTCGAGCCTGATGCGCGCGTTTTCGATGGCGGTCTTCGCCCGGTCGCGTGTGATCTTCAGGGCCGCTTCGTCAGGCGCGTCGGCCTCCAGAGCAACGCGAACCTCAATGGCTTTTTTCTGATCATCACGGATGCCTGCCAGTTCGCCTTCAAGGGTTTCGGCTTCTGCTTCCGGATCGGACGACCCCTCCAAACTCAGAGTGGCGCGAGTGTGCCGCTCACTCGCAGCTGAAAGCTCCGCTGAAACGCGTGTCACCTCGCGGTGCGCAAGATCCTTTTCGGTGCGCGTCTTTTCCAACTCGACGTTTGCATCTGACAGCGCTTGGATGACTTTGGCTTCTGCCTCTTCTGCCTCCTCGACGGTGGGCAGGTCTTCGTCACTTTTTGACGGTTCAGGAATTGCCGCGATCAGCGCCTGAAGCGCTTCAATGCCATCTGGCGCAGCTGCTTTCAGGTTGGCGGCGGCATCGCGAACGCGATCCTCCGCCTCGACACGATGCCTACCCGCCTCGTCCAGAGATGCGCGATCCACATAACCCGCCGCTTCGAGCGCTTCAGACAGGGCGGTCTCCGCCTTGGCGACTGCATCCGTGACGGACCCGGCGCCGGGTTGAACCAGCATGTGGCCAATCCCGTCGAGTTCCAGGTCGGCGCCATCCGGCAAGGCAATACGGGTCGCTTCTTGCAGCGGTTCACCGTCTTTGCGCACCAGACCTTCGCCAGTGTAGGACACCGTGATTGACGGAGCCGACGCTTCCACGCCGATGCGCGCGATCTCCACAGCTTGCGCGAGTTTCGCGATCTGTCCGACGGTCCTTTCATTTGGTCCGAGCGCGACGTCCGCATTTGCCTTTTCAATTTCGGTGCGTGCAGCTTCTGCCGCCGAAAGGTTTTTCAGAAACTCGGTTCGCCGCGTCTGAGAGGTCGCGGCCAGTTCTGCACGTGTCGAAGCCTTCAATACCGCACGCGCGGCTTCTGCGGCTTCTTCAGAAACCTTTTGTGCTTTGATCGTTTCAGAATGAGCCGTTTCGGCGCTCGCCAACCGCTCTTGGGCCGGTTCCGCCGATTGTTTGACCGTCCGCAATGCAGCTTCAGCAAGGTCGCGTTCGGAGATGGCCTTGGTCAGCCGATCAAGCCGTTCTTCGGCTCCCTCCACCTGGGCTTTGGCACGCGCCTCTGTTTCCCGCGCACCATGAAGTTTTTCCGCTGCGCGCTCGGCATCGGCCAGTGCTGACTCCGCCTCCTTCAGGGTTGCGGCCCGACGCAACTTCTCTTCAGGGTCCTCGATCTCGTCGAGTTCGCGACGCAGACGTCGTCGCTCTCCGAGATCATTGCCGAGGTCGCTGACAGCGGATTGCAAGGCTGCATGACGCTGATCGAGGTCTTGGAGTTCTTCTTGCGCTCGCGCCAGATCGCCATCCTTTTTGGGACGTCCTGTGCTCGTGAGGTAGCGAGAGATTGAAGCCTTCACGCTGGCGCGGATTGTATCCATCCTGCGCCCACCGGTCATGGCCTCAACCTCGCCGGTGACGGACGACAGCAGATCCCGGCGCACGTTCTGCTCGTCACCTTTTTCCTCAAGGCCGACCAGACCCTGCCGGACCCACAGGAGGCCTGCCGGACCGCCCGACTTTGGGGCTTTCAGAATGTCTGCGAGCAGTGCTTCGGCCTGATCCTCCTGGCCGATAAGCACTTCGTCCTTCCAGAGTTTGACTTCCTTGCGACTGGCGGTTCGGCTCCAGCGCTTGAACAGTTTCCAGCGGCCCGCCGTCGTCGAGAATGAAATCGTCACCTCCGGATCCCCGCCAGGGTGCGGGATCAGGGAGGCGACGTCGGCACGCATGGATTTCCGATCAAGGAAGAACGCCGCGTGCAGCGCATCGAAAAACGTGGACTTGCCGTGCTCGTTGTGTGCTGACAGTACGTTGAGGCCGGGGCCAATGCCCTTGATCTCCACCGGATCGGTGAAACGGCGAACGTTTTCCAGGCGGATCGAATGGATCTGCATCACACGTCCTCCTGGGCAAGGGTCCAAAGCCGGTCGAGAGCTCTTGCTGCAATCTGTCGATCTCTCTCGCTGGCCGCCTCATCCTCCGCTTCCTTTTGCAGAAGGTCCGCAGCGCTTCGTAAGGCGCCACCCGATGCAATGGCGTCGAGATCACCTGCCTCGACTTCGATTGACAGATCATCTGTGAGCAAGCGGAGCAGGCCGAAGCTGTCGGCGACCGTGTTGCCTGCGGTGATCAGTTCACCCTTCTCGGGCAGGCGAAGCGTTCCATTTGCCCTGATTGTCAGAAGTACATCTCGCCGCCGGACAACGTCGGCTGGAACGTGAGTGGACAAGAGGGCGCCGACATCGGCATCCGGGGTCAGGTTCAGGTCCACATCCTGCCAGTCAAAGCGTCCAGTCTCGACGGTTTCGACCTGAGGCGATCCACCATCCAGCGTCACCACAAGGCATGACCCTGGTCCGTTGTGCTTGAACCGATCCCGTTCAGGTGTTCCCGAATAGTATGTTCGGGGATCAACCGTCAGAGCCCCGTGCCAATCGCCCAGGGCGAGATAGTCCAGCCCGGCGGTGGCCGCACGATTTGGGGGAATTATGTCCCGAGTATCCGCATCCTCGTGGAAGCTCTGCACGCGCCCATGTGCCAACCCAATTCTGAGTGCACCCTCCGGAGTTGCAGCGCCGGGTATCCAATCCGTCAGATCGCGCCCCGGAAAACGATGTGGAAGCGGTGCTGGCAGCAGGAAGACCTGAGGCGCGATTTCGACCGGCTCTGGTTTGGTCAAGACCCGGACATTCGAAGGTGCATCTTCCGCCACCCGTTCCCACAGGGTTTCAGCGGCAGCGCTGTCATGGTTGCCGGGAATGATCCACCAAGTTAGCTCTGGGTCTGCTCCCATTGCCGCCAAAGCCTGAACGCGAACATTGTCAGAGGGGGTTTCAGTGTCGAATGTGTCACCCGCTACGAGGACGTGTCTCGCATCATCTGCTCGTGCCACGTCCGCAATCCGCGCGATGGCTTCGTGCCTTGCCTCGACCAGTCGGCTTCGGATCGTGTCAGGCATGGTGCCAAACCGTTTGCCGAGATGGAGGTCAGATGTATGAACGAAACGTATGCTCGGCATCTTGGATGGTCTCACACTTGATTGGGCGACTTCGGCCTGTCTGCTTTGAAATAGGGTAGCAGAGCTATCTATTGCTCCTCCGCGCCTTCTGAGAAGAAGGCTACGCTAATTCTGGAAGCTATTTCAGGCATGTGACCGACAGATAACCGGTCCGCCTCTGTCATCACTTCGTGCATCTTGTCACGGATCTCCGCTTGGGCAAGGGCATCTGCTTCGAGTTTTTGGAGGACCTGAGCGAGAGCGATGTAACCTTGCGGCAGGCCGTCATAGGCGAAGCTCGACCGTACCTCATGTTTTACCTGTTCCCAGTATGGATCGATCAGTCGGCTCCAGCTTTCAGCAACCATTTCGGTGGCTGGCAGTGACAGATGGCCGAAGAGGGCTTGGTCCGTCGAACCAGCGACCTCGTCTTTCTCTATGAGGGAGTTTTCTTTTTCCAGGAAAGTCGCCAGTGACTTGAGCAAGCTTTCGAGGCGTGCGGGACGCAAATCCCACTCGGTCAGTTCGTCGATATGTGAGGACAGTGCTGTGAGGGCTTCCGAGACCCTGTCTGGGCTTGGAGCTTCATGCTCCAAGCCAAGGTGTCGCGTACGTTCGAAAGCCGCTTCGAGGTGCCGAGCACAAGCGATCTGGTCCCGGATGAGTTCAACACTATCGTCGCCAGCTTCGCGGATCATTAAAAGGCGAGGGGGGAGAAAACTGTTTCGACCGTCGGTTCCCTCGAGATGCAACATCGTGAAAGCTTCACGGCCGGATACAATCGCGAGTTCAGCGCCCCAGGTTCCCTCGATCCTTGCCTTTGAGACATCGGAAAGCCGCGACGGGGAAACTCGGGAGGCGATCTTCGAGAGCAACTCGTGGAAATTGTTCGGCCGTAGAACCCGTGGCGACCGCAGGTAGGTGGTGACACTATCAAGAATTGTCCCGGTGTCTTCTTCCTCCAGACCGTCGAGCACCTCTGTAAGCGCGGCGCCGGACAAAGCCTGATAGTTCGTGATGCGTTGGGCAACCTTTTCGTCAGACGCAAACCGACCGACGGGAACATCCACCAAATGGTAGTGGACTTCATCGAAGACGCTGTCGATCCGGTCGATACGACCGAGACCCTGAATCAGTTCCTTCAAGTTTGAAGTCAGACCAAGCAACACGAGGGTATCTGCTGACTGAAGATTGATTCCTTCGGCCATTTTGTAAGTCATGAAGACAGAGGCGGGACCCTTCGGCGCCTTAGGGCCGCCTGGGCGAAAGTAAGCCTCAACACTCTTGCCGTTGGCAATCCTCTCGAACGATCCCGCATCTCTTCCGCAAAGATCGGAGAGTGCACTTTCTTCGCCTTTCCGGCGATTGCCGACGACGAAGTTCGTATGAAGCTCGAGGCGGGACATCTCTTCTGCAAATATCTCAAGCGTATCCGTCCGCTCCGCGAGGAAGACCACCCGCGACTTGTTTTTTTGGATATCTGCACAGACGCGGTATCGCTTCTGGTCGAGGTCTCTCAGCGGCTTGGAAGCCAGCAGTCTTTCAAGAGAATCGCACTTCGGAGTCGGCATGGTCTCGATCTGAAGGTCTTCAAATAGCTCAAGCTGGCCTGGTGCGGTTCGTCTCTTGCGCGCCAGGCTTCTTCCCTCGAAATCGCGGAGCCATTTTCCGATAGCACCGCTGCCCATCTCCCAAGCCGCCTGGGAAGAGTTCGCTCGGAGGATGTTCAACAGATTGCGAACGTAGAGCTGATCTTGCGTATTTCGGCGTGTGCTGGTGTTCCCAAAACGACTGCGTTCGACTGCCGTGACGGTCGAACCAGGAGCCAACTCACGGCAGAGACGGGCCACTTCTTCAAGACGCTCAGCTTGAGGCTTGGTTATGGAGAGCCGTTTGGGACGCCCGTGGTTCTGGAGAACCGGGTAGGTCGTTCTGCCGGGAATGCTGCCTTCTCCTACGCAGTGGCGTTGCCTCCTGGCCAGAAACGGTGCCAGCATGTCAGACAGATCCCGCCTCGCGGTGCGGGAAAGCGCTGTCGCTGCGGTATCGATGGCTGTCAGTTCGTCGGTTAGTGTGAACTCTGGCTCGGTGCGCCGAGCTTCGCGAGCAAACAGGTCGGCCATCTGCTGAATGTAGTCGGGCGTCATGAAGATCGACGCACGTTTCTCCTGCATGTGCGACAGCCAGTCGACATCCCGATTTCCAAGCAGCGTGGCACTCAGGCAGACGTTCCAGCTTGGAGGAGCCAACTCGATGGCGGCCGCCCGTTGGGACGCGTCCTCGAAGCCCGGCGTGACCGTATGGCTTTCGTCAATGATGAGGACGCCATATTGGTCGAGACGAAGTCCTCCCTTTTCATTGTCGCCTGCACCTCGAAGGTGGGTCTTCGAAAGTTTGCTATTGCCGATGACCGTTAAAGCGTTGGTTCCGCTTCGCTCCCAGCTCGGAACAACTCTGGGAGGAGCAACAACCGCTGCGTTCTTTCTCGCCACGCCGTGGATCGGCGACGGAGGGACGACGCCGGAGAAGGTTTCTGTGAGGGCTTCTCCTAGGTGGCAGCCGATCTCTGTCTTGCCCGATCCCGTTGGGGCCTCGACGAATGCAATGCCATGCTCGTAGGTGATTGCTGCCGCTTCGTAGATGAGCTCTTGCTGGTAGTCGAAGAGGGTTTTTCCTGTGATTTCTTGTCGATTGCCGTTCAACCAGGGGCCAAACCCTTTCTGTTCTACGATTGTACGCGCAACGGCCAACTCGGTCGAGACGGGGCGGATCAGCCGGTCCAAAATCTCAAGGGCTTCCTTTGTCCAGTCGACGCTGGCCTCCCAGATCTGTTCTGCTGCTTTCTGGCGTTCTTCCTGAAGTTCGTGTGAACCGGTGGAGAGCCCGTCGGCATATTCGATATTACTGTAGAGGCCAGATCTGGAGAAATTGGCCGAGCCGGCTACGGCCCCACGGGGGCTGGCGACAATCTTGGCATGCATGCGACGGTCGCCGGAAATACCAAAGAGTTCTTTTGCCGTGGCGGGGTCGAATACACGGAGTTGGATTTTTCCGGAAACGATTGCCTGTCGAGCCAGCACGGCCATGAGATCAGCGTGTTCTTCTACTTGAAGACCGGATCGCTCGAGCCAGTGCAGCCGCATCTCTTCACTTACGGAGATCGACCTTCCGATACGTTTGGTGTTACCGGTATCGACACCGAAGGCGATCCGGATGCTTATTGGTTTGTCGGAGTCGTTTTCCCTAAGCTCAGGGATCTCTGTCAGTAGAATCGAAAGCGACGAGAGAAAATCCTGGTAGCCGGTGGCGATCAAGCAATCTCCGGACTGGATGTGAGGCCGATAGAGGTCGACGACTGGAGCGTCGATATTAGTGCCAACCGAATGCTGCGGACCCGCGGATCCCGACGGTCCTTGCAGCGGATTGGATGCCTTCGGCAACGTCCTAGGGCGCGAACGCATCCATTTTGGGAGATTGATCATTCTTTCAACCAAGAGTCAGGTGGCCAATGCATGTCAACTCGCAAATGGGCACGAAGCGACCCATGTTGTAGTCACTCGCCGATTTCTTGTCTTGTAGGGCGGAGGTTTAGACCTGCCCCGCGGGGCGACGACTTCAACCTACGCCTACGAAACAAGTTCCAGCAAGTGAGTTTGCTCGGCATCATTGTGCCAACGGTTTAGTTGAGCGACCATACAAGACGTTGAGCTCAACCTTCGAGAGGCTCACACGTGTGGCCCAATCCAGTGTGCGGGCCTTCACATCGTTGAATTCGCTTTCCGACATCTCCTCCATTACGCCCCTGAGCCCAGTGCCCATGACAATTTCCCACCGGTCCGATGGGCGGGCCAGTGGGTGGATACCGGTTTCTTCAACCACGGTCGGGGCGCCGCCTTCGCCGTTTCGCAAAAGCGCGGCCAGTTCATCGGCACTGGAAATTCGATCCCCAGGAGAAGGCTCTGATAGCAGATCAGGACGCACATCCAGGACGATTCCGGACCAAGCGGACATCGCAGGTTCAAGCACGTCTGGCCGCGATACCCAAAATGACCGGCGAGCGCTCAGTTGTTGCACTGCTCCCGCCGTCGCCTTCGTTCCGGCGCCACACTCAAGCAACGGTTGCATCTTGCGACCCAAAGTGCACTTGATACTTGCAGTGAACCGCCAAGAATCATGTCGCAGCCCCCTAGTTTCTCTCACTGGTTGAGTGGGTGCTGAAGTCGCGCAAAACTATGGGCTAGTTACGCAGAACTATGGGCAAAAAACGCGCAAGACTTTGGGCGAGAATAGCCAGATTTTTTCAATGAAATCAGTGGAGGGTGCGCAACGTTATGGGCACCCCTACAACTGTTGTAGGGACGCGCATAACGCTGCGCGCACCCCAAAGTTTTGCGTTTACAGCCCAAAGTTTTGCGCGGCCTCTTCTGGACAGACGTTTTGCTCGATGAACTCCCGTTCAGGTTCGTTGACGTCGCCCATGAATCTCTGCGTGGTTTAAGTGTATCTTTTCAGTTTGTTAAGTGGTCAGATCGGCATTGGATTCGCTTCACGTGTCTCCATGATCGAAGGCACTGTCGCAGATAGGCGGTTCGACGGGGCGTTGTGTTACGAGTTGCGCCAAAAGATAGAGCTTCAACTTCTTTCGGGACCGACGTTTATTGGGTGCGTCGGCGGGAAGATGAGGAGGTATCGATGCCCCGACGGGACAGCTACTTTCAG
>NZ_JAWMPX010000022.1:0-82243 GCF_033101155.1 Tropicimonas sp. TH_r6 | reverse complement strand
CAGGCGAGACGCGCGCCGAGAGGCCGTTCATTGACCGGCAGATGCACCAGCGCTGAGAAGGCGCCGACCCCGACGCCAACCCACCAGACAGCCGTGTAGTCGCCGCTCAGGTCATACATGCGTCCGCCCAGCCAGACACCGAGAAAAGAGCCGAGCTGATGCGAGAAAAAGACGATTCCGTAGAGCGTGCCCATGTGGCGTAGCCCGTAGATATGGGCGACGAGGCCGCTGGTGAGCGGCACGGTGGCGAGCCAGAGCGCCCCCATGGAGATGGAGAAGAGCACGACCGTGGCTGGCGTGATCGGCACCAGGATGAAGGCGGCAGCGACGATGGTGCGTGCGGTGTAGATGCCGGCGAGCAGGTATTTCTTCGAATGGCGGCCGCCGAGCCATCCGGCCAGCAAGGTGCCGCCGATATTGGCCACCCCGATCAGGCTGATGGCGATCGCGCCAAGCGTGCTGGTGGAGCTGATGCCGAGCCCGTCGAGTACCCCGCCTGTCTGGATCGGGCCGCACATCTCTGTGACAAAGGCGGGAAAATGGGCGGTGATGAAGCCAAGCTGATAGCCGCAGGAGAAAAAGCCGATAAAGATCAACGTGTAGGAGGGATCTCGGAAGGCTCTCGCGAGGATCTCGCCCATGCTCTCCTCAAGCTCGGCCCGGCTGGCGGGGGACGGCGAGCGCATCATTGGCAGGACAAGAAGCGTGGACAGGATTGCAACCGCGAAGATGACGAAGACGCTCTGCCAGGGCAGGAAGGACAGCAGCCACTCGGCGAGTGGCGCGCCGAAGATCTGCCCCCCCGAGCCGGCGGCGGTGGCAATAGCCAGCGCCATGGAACGGTTCTCGTCACTGGATGCGCGCCCGACCACGGCGAGGATGACGCCGAAACCGGTCCCGGCGATGCCGAAGCCCACCAGCACCTCCAGAACCTGGTGCTGCGCAGGTGTGACCGCCAGCGAAGATAGCAGCAGGCCCGCCGCATAAACGAATGCACCGACTATAATGGCGCGACGGTCTCCGAATTTCTCTGCAAAGGCTCCGAAAAACGGCTGGCTGATGCCCCAGGCGAGGTTCTGGATGGCGAGGGCCAGCGAGAAATCCGCCCGCAGCCAGCCGAACTCCTCTGCAATCGGAATCTGGAAGACCCCGAAGGAGGCCCGGATCGCAAAGCTGACCAGAATGATGAGGCAGCCAGCCACAAGGACCGGGGTAATGAGCGGGGCGCGTTTTTCCATGCCGCCGAAATTGTCCCAAGCCGCGCAGAGGGTCAATTCCCGCACTGTCATCGGCGCGATGCAGGGGCGGATTTCGGGTGGATCTGAAGCGCCTTGCCTCTTGCCCGGACAGGTCGCCGATCATCTCCACTTGCCCAAAGTGAACTGATTAGTTTATATTCATTGAAACGAAAGAGAGGTTTCATGAACGCGGCAGCCGGACAGATCAAACGCGGACGGAAATTCGACCAGGTGCTCGAAGGGGCGCAGGAGGTCTTCATGCGCGACGGGTTCGAAGGCGCGAGCGTGGATGACATTGCCCGGGCAGCGGGCGTATCCAAGGCGACGCTTTACAGCTATTTCCCCGACAAGCGGTTGCTGTTTATGGAAGTGGCCACCGGCCAATGTCAGCGCCAGGCCGACGAATGCATCCAGGCAATCGACCCGGAGCTTCCGCCCGGCGAGGTTCTTCGAGGCTCGGCGGAGCGGATGATGGGGTTCTACCTTTCGGAGTTCGGCCGGGCGGTGTTTCGGATCGTGGTGGCCGAGACAGAACGGTTTCCGGGGCTTGGACGGGAGTTCTGGGAGGCGGGACCAGCCAAGTCGCGCGATGTGCTGATCGACTACTTTCACGAGGCGAACGCGCGAAAAAAACTCCGGGTGCCCGACGCGGAACTGGCCGCGGACCAGTTCACCGAACTGTGCAAGGTTGACCTGCATCCCCGGCTCCTGATGGGGCTCTGCGGCGAGGTCTCGGAGGCCGAGCGGGACCGGGTTGCCACCGGCGCGGTGGAAATGTTCCTGGCACGCTACGGCGTGTGACTCTGGTAGCCCGGCACAGTCGGAGATGGTGGCCGAAAATGTGGAGTGGGTTTGAACCGCTCCGTCAGTGGCGTAATCTCCCTTGAATCGCCTTGGACCGTGCCGTCACCGCGCCACGCCTAGTCCAGCCGGCGAACCTGAAGCTGGTTGGAGCCGCTGCGGCGGGTCTCGAAGATCTTGATCGCCTCGATCAACTCCGAGAGCTTCTTCTTACCATAGGTCCTTGTGTCGAAATCCGGGTTGGCGGCGGTCATGAACTGGCCAAGCTGGCCGAGCGTGTACCAGTCGTCATCCTGGTCGATCCCGTCCATCGCCTTGAGAATGAGGTCGCGGGCTTCGTTGATCGGACGGGATTTCGGCGCCTTGGTCGGGGCGGATTTCTCGGCCGGGTCTGGCTCGACACCCGAGATATTTTCTATGAAAATGAATCGCTTACAAGCCTGCCGGAAGGCCTGCGGCGTCTTTTGGCGCCCAATGCCAAACACGTCCAGACCATGTTCGCGGATGCGGCTGGCCAGCCGGGTGAAATCGCTGTCCGAAGAGACGAGGACGAAACCGTCGAAGCGGCCGGTGTGCAGCAGGTCCATCGCATCAATGACAAGCGCGATGTCGGAGGCGTTCTTGCCGACCGTGTTGGCCGGTTGGTGGAAGGGGACAAGGCCGAACTCGGCCTGGACCTTGGACCAGCCCTTCATCTGCGGCGAGGAGAAATCGCCATAAACGCGGCGGACGGAGGCTTCGCCATAGGACGCGATCTCGTCGAAGATCGCTTTGGTGTTCTGCGGCGAGGTGTTGTCGGCGTCGATGAGGATGGCGAGGAGAGGACGTTGGTCGGGCATTTGGGCTCCGTTGAGAGCGGAGAACCGGGGGCTGCCTGCCCCCGGACCTCCGGGGATATTTCTGTCCAGAAGAAGTCTGGGCGTCAGTAGACGACGACGGAGCGGATGCTCTCGCCGGCATGCATGAGGTCGAACCCCGTGTTGATGTCGTCGAGTGACAGTGTGTGTGTGATCATCGGGTCGATCTCGATCTTGCCCTGCATGTACCAGTCAACGATTTTCGGCACATCCGTGCGGCCGCGCGCGCCGCCGAAGGCCGTGCCGCGCCAAACCCGGCCGGTGACAAGCTGGAACGGCCGGGTGGAGATCTCGGCGCCAGCGGGGGCCACACCGATGATGATCGATTCGCCCCAGCCCTTATGCGCCGATTCGAGCGCGGCGCGCATGACGTCCACATTGCCAGTGGCGTCGAAGGTGTAATCCGCGCCGCCGCCAGTCAGCTCGACGAGATGGCCGACGAGGTCGCCTTCAACCTGCGCCGGGTTGACGAAATCGGTCATGCCAAAGCGGGTGGCCATCTCGACCCTTGCGGGGTTGATGTCGACGCCGACGATCTGGTCCGCGCCGATCATGCGCAGGCCCTGGAGGACGTTCAGCCCGATTCCGCCGAGACCGAAGACAATAGCGCGGCAGCCCAGTTCGGCCTTCGCGGTATTCACCACGGCACCGATGCCGGTGGTCACGCCGCAGCCGATATAACAGATCTTGTCGAAGGGAGCGTCCGGGTTGACCTTGGCCAGCGCGATCTCGGGCAGAACGGTGTGGTTGGCGAAGGTCGAGCAGCCCATGTAATGCAGGATCGGCGTGCCATCCGGCATGGAGAAACGGGATGTGCCGTCGGGCATCAGGCCCTGCCCCTGCGTGGCGCGAATCGACTGGCAGAGATTCGTTTTCGGGTTGAGGCAGTATTCACACTCCCGACATTCGGGGGTGTAGAGGGGAATCACGTGATCGCCGGGTTTGAGCGAGGTCACACCGGGGCCGCATTCGAGCACCACGCCCGCGCCCTCATGGCCGAGAATCGCCGGAAAAAGTCCCTCCGGATCAGCGCCAGACAGGGTGAATTCGTCCGTGTGACAGATGCCGGTCGCCTTGATTTCAACCAGAACCTCCCCGGCTTTCGGCCCGTCGAGGTTCACTTCCATCACTTCCAGCGGCTTGCCCGCTTCAAGTGCTACAGCGGCGCGCGTTTTCATTGCCGTAATCTCCCGTTAGACTGCGTTAAAACCGTGGGCGATGCGCCTGCGATTTGCAACTGTGAGGATATGATGAAGGCGAGAATTCTGCTCATCTCGGCGCTGGCGCTGGCCCTGGCCGGATGCACGGACACGACAAGCAATCCGGTCTCCGAGGAGATGTTTATCAGCGAGCCGACGCCGACTGTCGCCTCGACCCTTCCCCCGGCAGCGACCACCGAGACGGTCATCGGTCCCGACGGGCAGGCAATCGACCCGGCCCTGGCACTGGTCGAGGAGGATCCCTTCTCGCAGACCATCGAGGGCGGCGCGGATGGGCTGACCGAGCGGCTGCCCGACACCTGCAAGCTTGAGCTGTACCAAGGCTATACCGGACAGACCCAGGCGGAGATTGATGCGGCCGGTCTGGGCGTGAGCTACCGGATTGTTCCGAAAGGCTCCATTGTCACGCAGGAATACCAGCCGCTGCGGGTGAATTTCTATCTCGACGGTAGTGGGAAAGTGTACCAGATCGCCTGCGGCTAAGGCGTCGGGTCTCCGGCATCCGGGGCGGCGGTACGGGCCTGTCCGCTGGCCCGGGCCTCGTCGAGTGTCATCATCGGCGACAGGGCTTGCGGATCGACCCGCAGATCCAGCACGGCCAACGTCCCGGCAGCCTCTGCCTCGGCGAAGGCCGCCGGGAAGTCTTCGTTGCGCGAAACCGTCGCTCCCCAGCCGCCATAGGCGCGGGCGAGCGCAGGCAGGTCCGGGGTGAACAGCTCCGTGCCGCTGACACGACCGGGGAAATGACGCTCCTGATGCGCCCGGATCGTGCCGTAGCGGCCATTATTTACCACCAGCACGATGATCGCGACGCCGTATTGGGCGGCGGTGGACAACTCCGTCACGCTCATCTGCAGGCAACCATCTCCGGCAAGACAGACCACGCAACGCTCGGGAAATTGCAACTTGGCCGCAATCGCGGCGGGCAAGCCGTAGCCCATCGAGCCGGAGGTTGGCGCAAGCTGGGTTCCGTATCGTTTGAAGCGGAAATAGCGGTGCAGCCAGGCGGCGTAGTTTCCGGCACCATTGGTGAGGATTGCATCGTCGGGCAGGGTCTCCGAGAGCCAGGCAATCACCGCCTCTTGCTGGAGCGCGCCCGGGCTGGGCTGAGGTATTTGCCAGGTCTCGAAGTCGGCGCGGGCCTCCGCCGTCCAGATCCGGCTGTTGGCAAGCGGTGTCGCATAGGCGGCGAGATCGGAGACGATCTCCGCAGCGGGGGCCGCGAGCGCCATCTCGGGGCGGTGAACGCGGCCAAGTTCGGTCGGATCGGGATGGACATGGATCAGGCATTGGCGCGGGTTGGGCGCTTGCGGGTCGAGCAGGCTGTAGCCGGACGTGGCAGTCTCGCTCAATCGTGTGCCGAGTGCGAGGACAACATCCGCGCGGGCAAGTCGCTGGCCGAGCGCCGGGTTCATGCCGACGCCAAGATCGCCGACATAGCTGTCATGACGGTTGTCCATATGGTCCTGGCGGCGGAAGGTGACGGCAACCGGAAGATCCGCCGTCTCGGCGAAAACCTGGAGATCGGCGAGCGCCTGTGCCGACCAACCAGAGCCACCAGCCACAACCAGCGGGCGGCCGGCACGGCGCAGGCGCCTGAGGACGGCGTCGGCGAAGGCGCTGTAATCCGGACACGGAGCCGGGCGTGTGGGCGGGATGTCGCGTGTCTCGGCTTGCTCGGAGAGCATGTCCTCAGGCAGGCTGAGCACGACCGGACCCGGCCGGCCTGCCAGCGCAACATCCCAGGCGCGGGCAACATATTCCGGGATCCGCTCGGCCTCGCGAATCTCGGCGGCCCATTTGACGAGGGGGCCGAAGAAGGCCGGGAAATCCACTTCCTGAAAGGCCTCTCGGTCACGGTGGTGGCGGGCGATCTGGCCGATGAAGGCGATCATCGGCGTCGAGTCCTGCTGCGCGACATGAAGGCCGGCGGCGGCATTGCCGGCGCCGGGCCCTCGGGTGACAAAGACCACGCCGGGCAGCCCTGTGAGCTTGCCATGCGCCTCGGCCATCATCGCGGCACCACCCTCGTGGCGGCAGACGATATTCTCGATCCCGCTGTCATGCAGCCCGTCCAGCGCGGCGAGAAAACTCTCGCCAGGAACGGAGAAGACACGCTGGAGACCGCGCAGCTTGAGCTGGTCGACGAGGATTTGTCCGCCATGTCGTGTGAGTGTCATGTCTTGCTTCCCGAAAAGAACCGCCTGACAGAGCATGCCACCGGTCGGGCGATTGGCGACAGGTTTCGTTCTGCCGCAGGGGCGATTGCAAATAGCTCGAAGCATCCATCGGCCTGCACGCGCCCCGCCGCGCCGATATCCCACGCGCGCGAAGCGCGCGCCCGGCCCCAAACGGTTGCGGCGCGACAGCGCCAATGCCGGAGGGGAGGTTCGCCCAACCAATAGCCGGGCACACCCGCTCACACAGCCATCGCGGCCTTCATCTCGGTCGCGTATTGGTCGGAGTTGAGCCCGACCACGAGGTGAAGCAGGCCATCGCCGAGCCGCAGCACACCGCGCACGCCTGCTGCCTCAAGCGCCGCTTCATCCACCCGGTCGACATCGTCCAGCGTCACCCGCAACCGAGTCTCTGCAGCCGCCTCTGCCAGCCGGACGTTGCCGGCGCCGCCCAGTGCGGCGAGCATGGCCTGCGCCTTTTCGGCCGCATGCGGATCGGCAACGCGCGGTTTCGCGGCGTCCGGCTTGAAGACGACCTGCGGCGCGGACGCGCCCTCGGGCAGCTCCGCCTCGTCCCCCGCTGTACTGAGATAGTCCTGCATGTCGATCATCAGCCCCTCGGCGCGCGGCCCGAAGATCGCCTGCAGGTTGTTGCCGACCTGAACCACGCCCGCCGCGCCAAGAGCCTTGAGCTTGTTTTGATCCGCCTTCGCGACATCCGCCACCTCGATCCGCAACCGGGTGATACAGGCATCCAGCCCCGTGATGTTCGACCGCCCGCCAAAGGCCAGCACCAGCTCCTTCGACATCTGGTCCGCCGAGGCGACACCCGCGCTGGCCGTCTCGACATCCGCCGCCTCGCGCCCGGGCGTTTTCAAGTCGAATTTCAGGATCAGCGTCCGGAAGGTGATGTAATAGATCGCCGCGAAGATCGGCCCGAGGATGAAGACCACCCAGGGCCGGATATTCGTCACGTAGAACAGCGCGAAATCGATGAAGCCGTGGGAGAAGGAATAGCCCAGCCGCGCCCCGAAGATATAGGTCAGGAAAAAGGCCAGACCGGCCAGGAAAGCATGGGTCACGTAGAGCAGCGGCGCCACGAAGAGGAAGGCGAATTCCAGCGGTTCAGTGATGCCGGTCAGGAAGGCCGTCAGCGCCGCCGAGATCATGATGCCCGAGACACGCGCCCGGTTCTCCGGGCGCGCCGTGTGGATGATGGCAAAGGCCGCCGCAGGCAGGCCGAACATCTTGAAGATGAAACCGCCGCCGAGGATCGCCGCCGCATAGTCGCCCGCGAAATAGCGCGGGATGATGCCGTGGACCACCTCGCCCGTATCCGGGTTTGTGTAGGAACCGACCTCGAAGAAGAACGGTACGTTCCAGATATGGTGCAACCCGAAGGGCAGAAGGGAGCGTTCGACAAGACCATAGACGCTCGCCGCCATCGCCGGGTTGCCATAAGCCGCCCAGTCGCCGAAATCGCGGATTGCCGCGCCAATGGGCGGCCAGACGATGGCCAGCACCGCCGCCAGCCCGATCGCCGCGAAAGAGGTCGCGATGGGCACGAAGCGCTTGCCTGCGAAGAAGCCCAGATAGGCCGGCAGCTTCATCCGGAAGAAGCGGTTGAACATCGACGCCGCCACGAGCCCGATCAGAATACCGCCGAACACGCCGGTATCGATGCTCTCGAAACCGAAGATCTGCTTGATCTCGGCTCGACTCTGCGCGGCCGGGAAGGGCTGCGGCGTGCCCTCACCACTGTCGAAATGCGCCACGCCGTCCTGCATCGTGAAGGGGATGGAGATGTCGCCACAGGTAACGATCTCGGCCTCCAGATCATCGAGCCGGACCTTTTCCAGCGTCCGTCCCGCCGCGTCGAGACAGACAAATCTTTCCCGCCCCATGTCATATTCGACATGGGCCTCCTGCCCCTGAAACTGGATCGGCTCCACCGGGGAGAGTATCTGGATTGAAAGCAGCCCCATCACGCCGAGCGCCGCGACGAGTACGAAATAACCCACCGTCGCCGACATCGCGGCCACGCCGTCATTGTTGGTAAAACCGACGACGACGCCAATGGCGAAGATCAGCGGCAGGATGGTGAAGACCGCACCGCCCGCCGCGGCCATGATCTCGCCCAGCGTGATCAGCCAGGGCGCGAGGCTCTCGGCGCCGGCAATCGAGGAACCAACCCCGAGCAGGATGCCGGCCACCGGCAGCACCGAGACCGGCAGCATAAGCGCCTTGCCGACCTTCTGGAGCGTTCCGAAGCTTCTGTCGAGAAATGCACTCGCCATGATATTTCTCCGTAAAATCAGTAATCCAGCGGGACGAGCGCGCGCACATCCGCAGCAGCGTCAGCCGCCAGCGCCTGTTCGGCAAGCGCCTTGCACTCGTCGCTCGAATAGCGCCGCACTGCCGCCTTGATCGAGGGCAACGCCGGCACCGAGACCGACAACTCGTCCACGCCAAGCCCGAGCAGGATCGGCACCGCCTGCAGATCCGAGGCGATCCCGCCACAAACCCCGACCCATTTCCCATGCGCATGCGCGCCACGACAGGTATGGGCGATCATGTTCAGCACAGCCGGGTTCATCGCATCCGCGAGCGGCGCGAGCTTGGGATGCCCGCGATCCATGGCGAGCGTGTATTGCGTCAAGTCGTTGGTGCCGATGGAGAAGAAGTCCGCCTCGCGGGCGAATTGCTCGGCCATGACCGCCGCCGAGGGCACCTCGACCATGATGCCGACCTGCACCGGCTCGGTCTGTCCGAGCCGCTCCGTCTCCTCGTCGACAACCGCCCTGAGCGAGCGGAATTCCTCCAGCGTGGAGATCATCGGGAACATCATTCCCAGCCGTTCGCAGCCGGTCACCTGAAGGATGGCGCGGATCTGGGTGCGCAGGATCTCCGGCCGGTCGATGGCCAGCCGCACGCCGCGCACGCCGAGGAACGGGTTGTCCTCGCGTGGCAGCGGCAGGTAGGGCAAGGGCTTGTCGCCGCCGACATCGAGCGTTCGGATCACCAGCGGCTTGCCGCCAAGGGCACGGGCGACGCCCTGATAGATATCGACCTGTTCTTCCTCTCCGGGCGCGGTCGCGCGTTCGAGGAAGAGAAACTCGGAGCGTAGCAGCCCAACGCCTTCGCCCCCGAGCCGCATCGCCTCCGCCGCCTCGCTCATGCCGCCGACATTGGCGACCACCTCGACGCGGGTGCCGTCCGTCGTCACCGCCGGCTCATGGGCCGTGGCGATCTCCCCGGCGCGCCGTGTCTCGGCCCGCGCCCGCGCTTCGCGGATGCGGGCGACTTCCGCCTCGTCCGGGTTCAGCCGCAACGACCCCCGCGCCCCGTCGATCACAACCGCGGTGCCGTTGGGTACGTCCAGCGCCTGCGGTTCGATCCCGGCCACCGCCGGCAGGTCCAGCGCGCGGGCGAGAATGGCGACATGGCTGGTCGCCCCGCCGCCCACGGTGGCAAAGCCGAGCACGCGGTCGCGATCCAGCGTCGCCGTGTCCGAGGGCGTCAGTTCCTCGGCGATCAGGATTGTGCCCTCGGGCATTTCGGGTCCCTCGATGGGCTGCCCGGTCAGGATCGCCAACACCCGGCGGCCAACATCGCGCAGATCCGCCGCCCGCGCCGCCAGCAACTCATTTGGCAGCGCTTCGAGTTGCAGGGCCTGCCCGGTATAGGCTTGTTGCCAACCGAACTCAGCGCTCTTGCCCTTGGCAATCGCGCTTTGGGCAACGTCAAAGAGATCCGGGTCCTCCAACAGCTCCTGATGCGCCGCGAAAATCGCCGCCTTGGCGGGGTCCGCCTGGGCATGCAACTGCGCTTGCAGCGCTTCGAGCTGAATCCGGGCGCCGTTCACCGCCTCGTCGAGCTTGCGCGCCTCCGTGCGCGGGTCGGCCCCGGTCTCGGGCACCTCGATCTCTTCGCGCTTGAGCTGGAAGACACTGCCCACAGCCAATCCCGGCGACGCCGAGACCCCCAGCAACAGGTTCGGATCGTCGGAGCGCCGACGCGGCACCGGGGCCGCCTCGGGCCGGATTTCAGTCGTCGCGGGCGCTGGCGCGGGCGCGGTGCCCTCATCGCCCAGACCGGCCGCCAGTTCCGGTGCAAGTGTGGCAATCGCCTCGGTCGCGTCCGGCCCCTCGGCCACGAGCTGCACCTTGGCGCCCTGTTCGATATTAAGCTTCATGATCGAGACGACGCTCTTGGCATTCGCCTCGTCCTCGCCCCGCCGCAGTTGCACCTTGGCCTCGAATTTCCGCGCCATATTCGACAACACGGCCGCCGGGCGGGCATGCAACCCGGTCGGGTTCGGAATGACGATTGCCTCCGAGACAACCTGTTCGCCGCTGCTTTCTGTTTCGGCCTCCGCCGCGATCAGTTCGATCGACATCAACAGGTCCGTGCCGGCGCGGACCATTCCGCGTGCCGGCTCCAACGAGGCCAACCGATCCGAGTTCGTGATCACGACCTGGGTCAGCAGGCTCTTGGCATGGGTCGCCAGGAAATCCGGGTCGAATCCGATCAGCGGGTCGCCCTGGGCGACCTCCTGCCCCTCCTCGACCTGCGGCGTGAAGCCCTCTCCCTTCAGCATCACCGTATCGAGCCCGATATGGAGCATCACCTCCACACCTTCCGGGGTCGACAATGTCACGGCATGTCCGGCGCGATGAAGCTGTGCAACGCGGCCGGCGCAGGGGGCGCGGAGCATGTCGCCCAGCGGGTCGATGGAAACGCCATCCCCGACCATCTTCTGCGCAAAGACCGGGTCCGGAACCTGTTCGAGCGGCAGCATCACGCCGTCCAGCGGCGCTACGAAATCCAGTTTCGTCAAATCATCCCCTCCCCGAAGCGACTCGCCTCAAGGGTAACACGAAACTCGGAACATGCTTCATTAGATTACACCTTCCCAGAGGGTTAGATCGAAGTGGCGGAAATCACCCTCGCCGAGAAAATCTACCATCACGGGAATCGCGCCCTCGGGACATCTCAAACCAGCGAAATCAGCGCCTCACTGAGCGCTTCAGGGTCGTATCGCCCAGGACGGTCCGGCCGCGTCAGGTCCGCCGCAACGCAGGCGATTCCAAACCGTGCCGCGATCTCCTCTGCCGCTCCCTCTGTCACATGCGCGGCGTCGCACAGCACGAGATTGACCAGCGCGGCCACCGGACAGTCCGCCCCCGCATCAGCGCGCAACGCCTCCAGAAGCGCGCCGAGCTGGTTGGCGAGCCCCATATCGGGGCATTCCGGATCCACACCGAGGCTGGGCACATAGACCTTGGGGACCCCACGGGCCGCCACGGCGCGCCCGACCCCACTCGGCAGGAGGTTGGCGATGACACTGGTAAAGAGGCTGCCCGGCGGGTAGCAGATCAGATCCGCTCGCTCGATCAGCTGCCGGTTCCGCGTTGGCAGCGGCACGTCCTGCGGGGACAACTCGCGCGTGCCATTGGACAGGAAAAGCCTCCGGATCGGCCGCGCCAGCGGCGTGACCTCCTTGCCGGTCAGCTGCCGCTGGCCATGGATCTGGCTGCCATCCTCCAACTCGGCGCCGATATGCAGGTTCACATCGGCCACCGCGTGCACCTTGCCCAACACCGCCACCATGCGCGACATCAAGAACAGCGTCGGCTCCAGCGCATGGTCGTAGCTGAAATATCCTCCGGCGATGATCAGGTTGCCGATACTGGCGCGGCGATAGTCGAAATCAGCGGGCGCCTTGGCGGTGAAGCTGCGCAATTGTTGCAGGATCAGGGACCGCATGGGTTGCGTTACCGCCCGGGTCAGTTCGTGCGCCCCGGACAGGATCTCGGCGAATTCTGCCGCCGCCTCACCGGAAGACTCCACGGGCAAGCGGTGGGAAAACAGAGCGAAGATGTCCGGCTGGCCGAGATCCGTCTCGTCGGCCAGTGCGATCAGGCGAGAGCGCAGATCGCCCACGGCCGGCATGTCGAACGCCTCGCGCAGGACCTGGCTGGAGCCGCCGCTATCGAAGGGCGTTATCAGGTGGATCGAGTTATGCGTGTAGCGCTTGAGACACCGCGCCGTCTCGTTGAGGGCGCTGCCACCGGAGAAGAAGAGCAGTCGCGGTCCGAGATTTGGCGAGGCCTTCGCCCGCCCGATCCGCAAACTGTCCGGTATCTCGGCATATCGCGTCACTGTCAGCTCGGACATGCGGCGTCCCCCCTTGCCCCGTCGTGTCACGAAGCCTGTCCCGATAGGTTATATTGCCGGAGAACCACAAACTCGACCGCCTTTCTTGCCGCGCCCGTACGGACGTCCGCTGCGGAGATATCCCGGCCCGGCTGACCGACCGGCTTCCGGCGGACTTGCAGGGCTCAACGCGAGAGGGAGAGCAGCGCAGCCGATGGGTATCCGTCCGGCGGCAGGCCGCGGCTGCGCTGGAATGCACGGATAGCAGCGATGGTGTTGGGGCCGACGATCCCGTCCGCGCCCTGCGTGTCGAACCCGGCCTCGGTCAGCGCGGCCTGAAGTTGGCGCATCTCGGCGCGGCTCGGCGCGGTCAGCCCAGCAGGCCAGCTGGCGCGAAGTCCAGGCCGGCCGGCAATGCCATCGGCGAGCAACCCGACCGCCAGAACATAGGAATCGGCGGCATTGTAGCGCCGCAGTACGGTGAAGTTCTGGTGGATGAGGATGGCCGGCCCGCGATGCCCAGCCGGCAATAGGACCGACGCAAGCCCCGCCCCCGCGTGGACGGCACCGCCCGGTCCGCGCAGGCCCATCTGCGTCCAGTCCAAGAGCGGCAATGCAGTCTCGCGCCCGGTCAGGCCGATATCAACGCCCTGCGGCAGGCAGGTTTCTTCCGCCCAGCCCTGCCCGCTCTGCCAGCCTTCGGCGGCAAGGTAGGACGCGGCCGAGGCCAGCGCGTCGACAGGGCTTTCGGCCCAGATATCGCGCTGCCCATCGCCGTCGAAATCCACCGCATGGGCAAGAAATGTCGAGGGCATGAACTGCATATGCCCCATCGCCCCGGCCCAGCTTCCGAGCATCTCGTCAGCCGCCACATCGCCAGCGGAAAGGATCCTCAACGCGGCGCGCAGCTCTGCCTCGAAAAAGGCCCGGCGCCGCCCGTCACAGGCGAGTGTCGCGAGCGCGCGGAGCGCGGGGAGGTCGCCGCGAGTGACTCCGAAATTGCTCTCCAGCCCCCAGATCGCCAGCAGGATTTCTGCGGGCACCCCGAAGCGTGCCGTGATCTCCGTCAGCAGCCCGCACCGCGCCTGCCCCTGCCGGCGCCCTTCCGCCAGACGTTCCGGGCTGACGGCCCTGTCGAGATAGTCTCGGATCGTGAGGGTGAACTCGGCCTGGCCGCGATCCCGCTGGAGGACTTCGGGCAGCGGTTCGAGCCCGTCCAGCGGCGCACAGTCCAGCCCCTCGGCTGTAGCCTCGCGCCGAAAGCCCGCAAGCCAGTCCCGGAAACTGTCCTCCATGCCTGTCCCCTTACCGAAGCCTCAGCGTCGCTTGCGTGTCACCTTCCGCTTGTCCCGCGTCTTGTCCCGCGCGGTCTTGGCGCGTGCCTTGCCGGGCTTGCGGCCCATCGGCTTTCCTCGGCCACCGCCGCCCTTGCCACCGCGCGGTCCGGGCGATTTGACCTGTTCGCCCTCAATCTCCAGCAGCTCCAGCATCAGCCCGCCGGTCACCGGAACGGCCTCGGTCAGCCGCACGGTCACGCGCTGGCCGAGCCCGATGACACGGCCGGAATCCGCGCCCATCAACGTCTGGGCGTCGCGGTCATGGTGGAAGAACTCGTTGCCGAGCGACCGGATCGGCACAAGCCCGTCCGCGCCGGTCTCGTCGAGCTTCACGAAGAGGCCAAAGCGGGCGATGCCCGCGATGGTGCCGGTGAACTCGTTGCCCACGCGCTCGGAGAGATAGGCGGCAAGGTAGCGGTCGGTCGTGTCGCGCTCGGCGGTCATCGAACGGCGTTCGGTCTCGGAGATATGCTCGGCAGTCTGGGCGAGACCGTCGATATCCTCCGGCGAGAGCCCGTCCGGCTTGCCAGCCTGTCCGCCACCCCAGCGATGCGCAGCGATCAGCCCGCGATGGACGATGAGGTCCGAATAGCGGCGGATCGGCGAGGTGAAATGCGCGTATGTCTTCAGCGCGAGACCAAAATGGCCGTAATTCGCGGGGGAGTAATAGGCCTGAGTCATCGAGCGCAGCGTCGCCATGTTGATCAGCTCGGAGAGGTCCGAGCCGGCGCTGTCATGCAGGAGCTTGTTGAGGTGGCGCGTATGCAGCACCTGCCCCTTGGCGAGCGTGAAGCCGGAGGCCTGGGCGGTCTCGCGCAGGGCTTCCATCTTCTCCGGCGTCGGCTCCTCATGGACCCGGAAGAGCAGCGGCGTGCGCTTCATGGACAGGGTCTCGCCAGCGCAGACATTGGCCAGCACCATGAATTCCTCGATCAGACGGTGCGTCTCCAGCCGTTCCTTGAAGTTCACCGATTTGACCTCGCCCTGTTCGGTCAACTCGATACGCCGCTCGGGCAGGTCGAGATCCAGCGGCTGGCGCTGGTCGCGGGCATGAGCGGCGGCGAGGTAGGCGGTCTGGAGCGGCTTCAGGATCGTGTCGAGCAGCGGGCCGCATTTGTCATTCGGCTCGCCGTCGAGCGCCTTCTGCACCTCTTCGTAGTTCAGCGAGGCCACCGAGCGCATCAGCCCGCGATGGAAGCTGTGACCGATCTTCTGACCTTGCGCGGTGAGCCGCATCCGAACGGCAACGCAGGCGCGCGGCACGCCTTCATGCAGCGAACAGAGATCGCCCGAGAGCCGGTCCGGCAGCATCGGCACAACGCGGTCGGGGAAATAGGTGGAGTTGCCGCGCATCCGCGCTTCAATATCGAGCGCGCTGCCGGGCCGGACGTAATGCGAGACATCGGCAATGGCGACCCAGACGACATGGCCGCCTTCGTTTGCCGGATCCTCGTCGGGATGGGCATAGACGGCGTCGTCATGGTCACGCGCATCCGAGGGATCGATGGTGACCAGCGGCAGATCCCGCAGGTCCTCGCGGCCGGAGAGGCCGGCGGGCTTCATGTGATCGGCCTCCTCGATCACGCTGTCGGGGAAGTCGTCGGGGATGCCGTGCTGATGGATGGCGATGAGCGAGACGGCCTTCGGTGCCGAAGGGTCGCCGAGCCGCTCGGTGATCCGCGCGGTGGGCAGGCCGATCTTGCCGCGCGGGCTGGACTGCTCGGCCTCGACCAACTCGCCGTCTTTCGCGCCATGCGTGGCGCCGGGCGGCACCTGCCATTCGCGGTCGGCGCCCTTGTCGATTGGCGTGATGCGGCCACCTTCGGTGCGCTTGCGGTACACGCCGAGGATCTTTTTCGGGTTGTGGCCGATGCGGCGGATGAGCCGGGCCTCATATTGGTAATCATCGGCGCCAATCTCGGACAGGCGCCCGAGAATGCGATCACCTTCGCCAAGCGCGGGGTCGCTGTCCCGGGCCACGTAGAGCACGCGCGGCTCGGGCCCCTCGCCATGCCATTCCATCGGCTTGGCATAGAGATCGCCATCGCGGTCGGGCGGCAGGATGGTCAGCACAGTCACGGGCGGCAGCTTGTCGGGGTCGCGATAGTGGCGACGCGCCTTCTGCAAATGGCCCTCGGCTTCGAGCTCCTTCAGCAGGCGCTTGAGGTCGATCCGCGCCGCACCCTTGACCCCGAAGGCCTTGGCGATGTCGCGCTTGGAAGTCTGTGTCGGGTTATCGGCGATCCAGTCGAGAAGCTGGGCCTTGGTGGGAAGCTCTGCCATGTTCGCGGGGTAGCATGCAGGTTCCGGAGTGTCACCCGTGGAAAGGGCGCCGATCGTGGGCAGGACGGGCGCACGCCGCTGATGCAATAGACCCAGCCAGAAACCGAGTTGGTCAGCGTTCAGCCATTCTCCCGCAGGACCGCGCCAGCCTGGTAGAGCGACCCGCAGATCAGGATGCGCGCCTGAGGCTGAGACTGGACGATGTCGGAGACGGCCCGGGCCACGTCCGGCGCTTCCAGAGCAGGCAGGCCCAGAGCGCGCGCCGCTTCGGCGAGAGCGGACGGGTCGGCGGCACTGGGCTCATCCGGGATCGGGACGGCGGTGACGCTGTCGGCCAGATCGGAGAGCGGCGCGAGATAGGACTGGGGATCACGATTGTTCAGAAGCGCGAAGACGAGATGGGTCGGGCGCGCGGGCAGGGTTCGCAGCGTCGCCGCGATGGCTTCGGCCGCGTGGGCGTTGTGACCGCCATCGAGCCAGAATTCAGCCTCCGGGGCGGCCACCTTCAGCGGGCCGACAGTCAGGCGCTGCATGCGGGCGGACCAGCGCACCTGCGTCACGGCGGCCTCGCAGGCGGGTTCGGACAGACCAAGCTCGCGCAGGGCGGCGAGCGCGGTGCCGGCATTGTTGATCTGGTGTGGGCCGGACAGCGCGGGCAAGGGCAGATCCAGCAAGCCGGTTTCGTCCTGAAAGACGAGGCGGCCGCGCTCCTCCCAGCTATGCCAGTGTTGTCCATGGGCGAGGATCGGTGCGCCAAGCCGATCGGCGCGAGCCTCGATCACCTCGAGCGCCGCCTCCTGCTGACGCGCGACGATACAGGGCACACGCCGCTTGAGGATCCCGGCTTTCTCGCCTGCGATCTCGGGCACCGTGTCGCCAAGAAAGGACTGGTGATCGAGCGCGACCGGGGTGATCACGGTCAGGCGCGGAGTCTCGACGACATTCGTCGTGTCCATCCGCCCGCCCATGCCGACCTCAAGCAGCAGTGCATCCGCCGGGGTATCAGCGAAGGCGGCAAATGCAGCGCAGGTCGTGGCCTCGAAGAAGGTGACCGACTGACCGGCATTGGCCTCCAGCACGCGCTCGAGCAAGGCGCAAAGGGCCGGCTCGGAAATCTCCTCCCCCGCGAGCAGGATACGTTCGTGAAAGCGGACGAGATGCGGCGAGGTATAGGCGTGGACGCGCTGGCCAGCCGCCTCCAGTCCGGCGCGGATCATGGCGAGCGTGGAGCCCTTGCCATTGGTCCCGGCGATATGGATGACGGGCGGCAGCTTGTCCTGCGGATTTCCGAGCGCGTCAAGCAGGCGCCAGGTGCGGTCGAGCGAGAGCTCGATCTCGCTCGGATGCAACTCCATCATCCGCGCCAGCAGCGCGGCGCTGGCCGGCTCGCTCACGCTGGCTTGTCCGTTTCCGGCTCTGATGCGGCCGCGGCGTCAACGGGCGTCTCGGCTTCGGGATTGGCCTCGACGGGCGTTTCCGGCGTCACCTCTTCCGAGATGTCGCTCGGCGCGGGTAGGTCGCCCTTCACCGCCGGAGGCAGGCCCAGCATCAGTCGGGTGATGGTGATCAGCTCCTCGCGCAATGCCTTGCGATGGGTCACGCGGTCGAGCATGCCGTGGTCGAGCAGGTATTCGGCCCGCTGGAAGCCCTCGGGAAGCTTCTCGCGGATGGTCTGTTCGATCACCCGCGGGCCAGCGAAGCAGATCAGCGCGTTGGGCTCGGCGACATGGATATCGCCCAGCATCGCGTAGCTCGCGGTCACCCCGCCGGTGGTCGGATGGGTCAGCACGACAATATAGGGAAGCCCCGCCTCACGCAGCATCTCGACCGCAACGGTCGTGCGCGGCATCTGCATGAGCGAGAGAATACCTTCCTGCATCCTCGCTCCACCGGCGGCGGAGAAGAGGATCAGCGGGCGCTTCAGCTCGACGGCACGTTGAGCGGCAGCAATGATGGCGTTGCCGACATACATGCCCATGGAGCCACCCATGAAGGTGAAATCCTGACAGGCGGCGACGATGGGTGTGCGTCCCATATCGCCCTCGGCAACAAGCATCGCCTCAGTCTCGCCGGTCTTCTTCTGCGCCGCTTTCATGCGGTCGGGATATTTCTTCTGGTCGCGGAAATGCAGCGGGTCGGCAACCGGCTCGGGCACCTCGACCTCGGTGAAGATCCCGCCGTCGAACAGGTCGTCGAAACGCTCGCGCGGCGTGATCGCCATGTGGTGATCGCAGCTGGAGCAGACGTTGAGATTATCCTTCAGCTCGCGATGAAACAGCATTGTCCCGCATTCGGGACATTTGGTCCACAGGTTCTCCGGCACCTCGCGGCGCGAGAAGAGCGAGTTGATCTTCGGGCGGACGTAGTTGGAAATCCAGTTCATCGGGGTCCTTCAGCGCCTGTTGCGCGTTCCAGATATGCCTCTCGCTGGGCAATTGCAAATGCTGAAGACAGCTCAGCGGGTCAGCAATCGCCGCGTCAGCCACCAGACCAGAATCACCACGCAGATGGACAGCCCCATTCCGACAGATTGTGCGCTGGCGGCAAAGTCGGGGGCGGGGGTGACGTAGAGCGCGAGCCCCGTGATCGTGTCGTCGACGGCGATGCCGAGCATGCCGAAGACATTATTGCCGAAATGAATGCCCATCGCGGCACCGAGATTGCCGGTCTGCTCGGTGATGTCGGCGGCGATGAGGCCGAAAATCAGCGCCGAGAGCAGCATCCAGGGCAGCATGGCGCCCGCACTCGGCGTGTAGTGGAGCGCGGCAAAGGCGATGGAGGGCAGAACCATCCAGATCCAGCGCGCCCGGAAGCGGGCGGCGAGCTGTTGCTGAAGATAGCCCCGGAAGAGCAGCTCTTCCGATGAGGTCTGGATGAAGATCAGCGGCAGGGCGACCGGCAGGACCGCCAGCCAGCGCGCCGGCGTGAGATTGGGCTCCGGCGTATCGAAGAGGAAGCCAGCCCCGAAAAGCAGCAGGTAGATCGGCACCAGTACCGCGAGCGATATTCCGAAACCTTCGAGCCAGTCCGGCCATGCGCCGAACAGCGAGCCGGGCCCCCGGAAATGGAACGCGGCAGCGGCGAGAAGCGTGCCGATGAAAAGGGCGATGAACGTCACCAGCAGCAGGAAGACGGCAAAGGGCGTATCGATGCCGCCATAGCCCTGTGCCGTGGCCTGGAGACGGGCCAGCGCGGCACCGGTATGCACGGCGTTCATCGAATCGATCTGGTGCGCGACGGCGACGACCGCGCCGACCAGCATCGCTCCGCCGGAAACGAGGATGAAGACGATAAGCGCCATCCCCAGAACGAGACGCCAGAGCTGCGGATAGAGTTTGGCGTCTTCAAGCGACGCTTCGAATTCACCTGTGCGCATGGAAATTCCTCACTGCAATCAACGATAGGTAGACCGCGCCGCGCGCGGGCGCAATCATGCGGCTCACACCTTCAGCGCCAGCCGCGCCGCCAGCCAGCCGACGAAGAGCATGGCAAATTCGGGCAACATCATGCCGGCGATGCGCGGGTCGTCCATCCCGAGCGGCAGATGATAAAGCGCAAGCCCGGACCCTGCCCCTTCAAGGGAGATGAAGAGGATGGCGGCGATATTGTTGGCGATGTGAAAGCCAAGCGCGGCCCCGATGGAGGCCGTTCGCGCCGTCAGGTCGGCTGCGGCGAACGCGAAGGCCGTGGCCCAGAGCGCGAACCAGGGCGCATTGGCCCCGGCGGCGGCAGGCGAGAGATGTGCGAGGCCGAACAGCACCGAGGGCAGGATCATCCAGAGCGGCAAGCGCGGGAAACGCGCGGCGAGCTGCTGCTGCAGGTAGCCGCGAAAGATCAGCTCTTCCGTCCCCGCCTGCAACAGGATCGCCGCCAGCGAGACCGGAAGCAACGCAATCCAGGCGCGGCGGGTCAGCTCGGCATTGCGGATCATCTCGACATCGCGCGGCAGGATCAGCGCGAGCAGAACGAAGAGCGCGCCAACGACAAGGGTCACCCTCAGCGCGTCGGAGACGACGGCGGCGGCGGGTCCGAAGAGCGTGGCCGGGCTGCGGTTGTGCAGCGATTGGGTCACCATCGCAAGCCCTATGGCAAAGAAGCCGAAAGCGCACAGGATATAGAGCGTGGCAAAGGGGCTCGCCTTGGCGAGGGTCGTGTTGTCGACCAGCGCCTGGGTTGCCTCCGGCCCGATCAGGTTGGAGACCAGCGCGAAGGTAAGTTGGTAGAGCGCCATGCCGGCGATGAAGATCAGCACAGCGCCGGCCGCAGTCCGCCAGAGCTCGGCCGTCCCGCGTGCCGAGGCATAGTAGAACTTGTGTGACTTGTAGCGCATCGCCCGTCCCTTCGCGTCAGAGGTAGGCCGTCAGGCGGTGTCGCGCAACGGTGAGTGGCGCTCACGTAGCTGTTCGTGATGGCGATGCCAGTCTTGGAGCTGCACGTTGATCGACGCCGCCCCAAGGCGAAACCGAGATGGCAGCGCCGCCGCCCGGTCCAGCGCTGGCTGGCTCCCGTCGCATTTCAATCTGGGTGCAACCATCGGTTTTCGACGGAATGCTCGTCGGCTCAATGCAGGCACAACTTTTCTTTCCAAACAGCGAAAAACCCTGTATGGCCCGCCCATCTGAGACGTGACGCCTTCTGACCCCGGGCGCGTGCAAGAGGATGAGGGGTCGGCGGCAATGGGGCCGCCATTCAAAACGGGAGACCCGGGATACGCCCGGGAGCGCTCCCAGACAGGATACGCTAGATGTTCAATGAAGTGAAAAAATCGATGCAGTGGGGCGAAGAAACCCTCACGCTCGAAACCGGCAAGGTTGCCCGTCAGGCCGACGGTTCGGTTATCGCCACGCTGGGCGAGACCTCTGTCATGGCCAACGTGACCTTTGCCCGCAAGCCGAAGCCGGGTCAGGATTTCTTCCCGCTGACCGTGCATTACCAGGAAAAATACTACGCTGCCGGCAAGGTGCCGGGTGGCTTCTTCAAACGTGAGGCCCGGCCCACCGAGAAGGAAACGCTCACCGCGCGCCTGATCGACCGCCCGATCCGTCCGCTCTTCGTCCCCGGCTTCAAGCATGAAGTGCTCGTCATGTGCACCGTGCTCAGCCACGACCTCGTCAACGACCCCGACATGGTCGCCATGATCGCCGCCTCTGCCGCGCTGACGATCTCCGGCGTGCCGTTCCGTGGCCCGATCGGCGCCGCGCGCGTCGGTTTCGTCGATGGCGAGTACATTCTGAACCCTGAAGTTCAGGACATGGACCAGCTTCGCCTGAAGCCCGAACAGCGTCTTGACCTCGTCGTCGCCGGCACCAAGGACGCCGTGATGATGGTCGAATCCGAAGCCTACGAGCTGACGGAAGACGAGATGCTGGGCGCCGTGACCTTCGCCCACGAGCAGATCCAGCCGGTGATCGACCTGATCATCGACCTGGCCGAAGACGCCGCCAAGGAGCCGTTCGACTTCCAGGCGCCGGATTACTCGGAGCTCTACGGCGTGGTGAAAGCAGCCGGCGAAGCCGACATGCGCGCCGCCTTCGCGATCACCGACAAGCAGGAGCGCACCTCGGCCATTTCCGCCGCGCGCACCAAGATCACCGAAAGCCTGACCGATGAGCAGCTCGAGGACGCCAACCTCGGGTCTGCCCTCAAGAAGCTGGAAAGCTCGATCCTGCGCGGCGATGTCGTCAAGACCGGCAAGCGGATCGACGGCCGTGACACCACGACCGTCCGCCCGATCGACGTTCAGGCCGGCCTGCTGCCCCGGACCCACGGTTCCGCGCTGTTTACCCGCGGCGAGACCCAGGGCCTCGTGGTCACCACGCTCGGCACCGGCGAAGACGAGCAGATCATCGACGCCCTGCACGGCAACTTCCGCAGCAACTTCCTGCTGCACTACAACTTCCCGCCCTACTCGGTTGGTGAAGTTGGCCGCGTGATGGGCCCGGGCCGTCGTGAAATCGGCCACGGCAAGCTGGCATGGCGCGCCCTTCAGGCCGTCCTGCCCGCCCCGACCGACTTCCCCTACACGATCCGCGTGGTCTCCGAGATCACCGAATCCAACGGCTCCTCCTCGATGGCTTCCGTCTGTGGCGGTTCGCTGTCGATGATGGATGCGGGCGTTCCGCTCAAGGCCGCCGTGGCCGGTGTTGCCATGGGCCTGATCCTCGAAGAGGACGGCTCCTACGCGGTGCTCACCGACATCCTTGGCGACGAGGATCACCTCGGCGACATGGACTTCAAGGTTGCCGGTACCGAAGCGGGCATCACCTCGCTGCAGATGGACATCAAGATCGCCGGCATCACGCCTGAGATCATGAAGCAGGCGCTCGCGCAGGCAAAAGATGGCCGGATGCACATCCTTGGTGAAATGGGCAAAGCCCTGTCGGCTGGTCGCCAGGAATTCTCCGCCCACGCCCCGCGCATCGAGACCATGCAGGTCCCGACCGACAAGATCCGTGAAGTGATCGGCTCGGGCGGCAAGGTGATCCGCGAGATCGTCGAGATGTCCGGCGCCAAGGTCGACATCAACGACGACGGCATCGTCAAGATCGCCTCGCCGAATGCCGAGTCCATCCAGAAGGCCTATGACATGATCTACTCGATCGTGGCAGAGCCGGAAGAGGGCAAGATCTACAAGGGCAAGGTCGTGAAGATCGTCGATTTCGGCGCCTTCGTGAACTTCTTCGGCAAGCGGGACGGCCTCGTGCACGTCTCCCAGATCGAGAACCGTCGCCTGAACCATCCCTCGGATGTGCTCAAGGAAGGCCAGGAAGTCTGGGTCAAGCTGCTGGGCTTCGACGATCGCGGCAAGGTCAAGCTTTCGATGAAAGTTGTCGATCAGGCGACCGGCGAGATGGCCAAGAAGGACGACGACGCGTAAGCGTCCGGACCTTTCAAGACAGGAACGGCGGCGCCCTTGCGCCGCCGTTTTCCGTTCAGGCGTATGAAAGGGAGCCCCGACTGTCTCCGAGATCAGCCTTCGGAGTCGTTGGTCGCGAACAACCCGTTGAGGAAAGCGCCGGTCTGGTGGTAGTGGCTCAGCAGCCGTTCCGCGGCCAGGTCGGCATTGCGATCCACCGCGGCCTCGAGAATGGCGGAATGCTCCGTGCTGACATCGCGCTTCTGATAGTTCAGCGCATTTCCGGCCAGGTATCGATAACGGATGTTCAGGTCGTAGAGCTGGCTGCAGAACTTCATCAGGATGGGCGAGTTGCAATTCGCAAGCAGCGCCATGTGAAACGCCTTGTGGCGCTCCTCGAAGGATTCGAGATCCCCCCTGCCTTCCCGGGCCATCTTGTGATGCGCGAGGACAAGCGCGTCCTCCCAGGCCTCGTCGGCATTGGCGATGCTCTGGCGCAGGGCCATCTCCTCGAGCTCGCAGCGCAGGGTCAGGATCTCGACGAAATTCTCGTGGCTTGTCGGCGCCGCGCGAAACCCGCGCTGGTCCAGCCGCTCCACCAGAAGATCGGAGGTGAGCAGGCTCAGCGCCTCGCGGATCGGCGACGCGCCGGTGTTGAGACGCGCACGCAAGCGGTCGATCTTGAGCTTCTCGCCCGGCTGCAACTCACCCACGACGATCATTCGCCGAAGAGCGAGATATGCTTTCTGGGTCGCGGAGGCTTCCTGGCCCGCCATGTCCCCCGAAAGTTTAGCTGTATCCTTTGCCATACAGCAATAATGTCGTTTTTTTAGGAAAACGCAAATAGAAAATATTCACCCCGCCCGAACCAATTGTCGCAAGAAGCCATTTAAATTATTGATTAAAATGCTCACTTTTGGAAAAATTGAAGGCTCTTTCGGTGTTTTTCTACGCTTAAATTTCGATCAGAGTGCGAATAAGGCAATAAAATCGACAATTGTGCATTCCCGCACAGCCGCTGCGTGTTGACCCGCGACACGCCGGAGCGGACGTCCACACACCCGGACCCGGATGAGGTTTCCGGGGCGATGGCCGCGCGCCAAACACAAACGAGCCCCGCCTTTCGACGGGGCTCGCCAAGATCTCGCGGGAACGGATCAGACCGGCGACTTGGTCTTGCGCAGATAGGGCAGGACAGCGTCGAACGCGCCGAACTTCTCCTTGGCCGCGTCGTCGTCAAGCGAAAGCGCGATGATCACGTCCTGACCCATGGTCCAGTTGGCCGGGGTGGCAATCGGCGCGCCGAAGGTCGCCTGCAGCGCGTCCAGCGCCCGCAACACCTCGGCGAAGTTGCGGCCAACCGACATCGGGTAGGTCATGGAAAGCTGCAGCTTCTTGTCCGGGCTGATAATGAAGACCGAACGGACCGAGGCGCTGTTCGCAGCGGTGCGGCCATCGGGCAGGTAGGCATCGGCGGGCAGCATGTCGAAGGCTTTGGAGACTTCGAGGCTCTCATCGGCGATGATCGGGAAGGGCACCGGGGCTTCGGCGTATTTCTCGATATCGGCGATCCATTCCTTGTGCTCCGCAACACCGTCGACGGAGAGACCGATCACCTTGGTGTTGCGCTTTTCCCATTCCTCGGCGAGCTGGGCGACGGCGCCGAACTCGGTCGTGCAGACCGGGGTAAAGTCTTTCGGATGCGAAAAGAGGATCGCCCAGCTGTCGCCGATCCAGTCGTGGAACTGGATTTCACCCTGGCTGGTTTCGAATTTCAAGTCGGGGACGATGTCATTGATACGAAGGCCCATAAACTGGCTCCTTGTGAGTGTGAGATGCGCGAGTCACGGTTTAGATATATTCTAAAGTCACGAGTGCAACCCCTTCTTTCAACGCCGCAGTTTCTTGCGCAACACCGTCCCGATATGGCTGCGGACGGCGCGGGCGCGCTCCCCGATTGGCCACCTCTTGCGGGTCTCAACGTGCATCATGGCAGCGCAATGGCCAATCCGTGCCTGCCATTGACGGCCGCCCACATGCGCGTGGCAAACCCACCACGTGCCGTGCTTTCCGGCGGCGAGGACCAGTCCTGCATCATGTGCGTCGCTCTGCCGGTTTCTTGGTTGTAGACGGCGAAGGCGGGTCGGCTCCCTAGCGCTTCAGTTGACCGCCTGTTTCAGCGCATGGGCAACGAGGCTTGCAATGCGGCTGTGAAAGTCAGATGTCTGTTTCAGCATGACCGTAGCGCCAAAGCAGGTGCGGTCGCGTCAATCGGGTTCGGAGTTGTAATACCGGCCCGGCATCCAGATATAGCGATCGAACCGCCGGATCGCCGAACTCGCCACCGATTAGGTTCTGTTCAGGAGCGGCGTGCAGGCGCGGACGATGTCGAATGGGGTCAGGCACACCACGCCACACCCCGTTTTGACAAAACAAATCAGGCTCTTGAGCCACCAGACAAGAGTGAGAGATACAATATGATCGAGAAACGCAAATTCTACATCGACGGCGCCTGGGTTGATCCGGCCGTTGGCAATGACCTCCCCGTCATCGATCCCTCCACCGAGGAAGAGGTTGCGATCATCTCTCTCGGGGGGCAGGCCGACACCGATGCCGCCGTTGCCGCCGCCAATGCCGCTTTCCCGGCCTGGGCCGCGACGGACCCGGCCGAGCGCGTGGCTCTGGTGGAGAGGATCCTCGAGATCTACAAACGCCGGGCCGAGGAAATGGCGCAGGCAATGACGCTGGAGATGGGCGCGCCGATCGCCATGTCGCGCAACAGCCAGGTCGGCGCCGGGTCCTGGCATATCGAGGGGTTCCTCGAGGCGATGAAGGACTTCCAGTTCGACCGGCCGCTCAATGCCACCTCCCCCAATGACCGGATCATTCTGGAGCCCATCGGCACGGTGGCGATGATCACCCCCTGGAACTGGCCGATGAACCAGGTGGTGCTGAAGGTTATCCCGGCGCTGCTTGCGGGCTGCACCATGGTGCTCAAGCCCTCCGAAATCGCGCCGCTCTCCTCGTTGCTCTGGACCGAGATCCTCGACGAAGCCGGTGTGCCGGCGGGTGTCTACAACATGGTCAATGGCGACGGCGTGGGCGTCGGCTCCCAGCTTTCGGCCCATCCCGGCATCGACATGGTCTCCTTCACCGGGTCGACCCGCGCCGGCATCCTGATCTCCAAGGCCGCGGCTGAATCGCTCAAGCGCGTGAGCCTTGAACTTGGTGGCAAGGGCGCCAACCTGATCTTCGCCGATGCGGATGAGAAAGCCGTGCTGCGCGGCGTGCGCCACATGATGCAGAACACCGGCCAGTCCTGTAACGCACCCTCGCGGATGCTGGTCCAGCGCGAGGTCTACGACCAGGTCGTCGAGACCGCGCGCGAGACTGCCGAGAAGACCGCCGTTGCCTCGGCGCATGAGGATGGCCGCCATATCGGGCCGCTGGTCAGCCAGATGCAGTGGGACAAGGTCCAGGGCCTGATCGAGAAGGGCATCGCGGAAGGCGCGCGGCTTGTCGCGGGTGGTCCTGGTCGTCCCGACGGGCTGAACCGGGGGTATTTCGCCCGCCCGACCGTTTTCGCAGACGTGACCAATGACATGACGATAGCGCGCGAGGAGATCTTCGGACCGGTGCTGTCGATCATCCCCTTCGAGACCGAGGAAGAAGCCGTCGCCATCGCCAATGACACCGACTATGGCCTGACCAACTACGCCCAGACGCAGGATCCAGCGCGCCAGCGCCGTATGGCCTTCGCGCTCAAGGCCGGCATGGTCGAGATCAACGGCAAGAGCCGCGCCAAGACTGCGCCCTTCGGCGGGATCAAGCAGTCCGGCAACGGTCGCGAAGGCGGCGCATTCGGGCTGGAGGATTTCCTCGAAGTGAAAGCTGTCGGCGGTTTTCCGTCGGAGTGATTGAGATCGGCTGCGCCGCCGATGTGGCGCAGCCCCCTTGATGGGCGTGACGCGTGGCGCGCGCGCCCGATTTCCTCACCCCCGGTGAAACATGCTCTCGAAGAGGTGCGGCTCAAGGCTTTGCCCTGCAAAGGTCTCGCCTTCGACCAGCACCGAAACCGCATCATGGCTGTGCAGGCTCTCCTGATGGCTCGCCACCACCCGGAAATCACCGACCCGCGGATCCATCTCCAGCTGCTCGGCAAAGAGCCGCGCGGCGTCCTCGACGAAGATCGGGTTGGCAGCGTTGAGTTCGGCAAAGGCCTGCTCGTCTTCGCGCTTGACCATGACCTGAGTCTCCGTCGGCACCGCGCGCCGACACATCTCGACCAGATCCTCGAACCACAGGCATTGCGTCTCGGGTTCCACCACGAGCGACAGACGCGCCACGGACCGCTGCGAATGCGGCGTCGCAAGCTGCCCACGAGAGGAGCGCGCATGTTCGGAGAGTTCCAGCGAACAGGGGCAGGTCGAGGAGTAGACATAGTCCAGATGCATGACCTTGAGCGCGCCATGCACCCCGTGATCGACCACTTCCAGCGCCATGTCGTAATACTGATACCCCTGCAGCCCCGATCGCAGCGAGGCAACACGCATCGGGAAAGAGAAACGCATCATGATCCGGGCGTCGAAACTGTCGAGATCGCACTTGTAGCGCTCCAGCGCATCCTCGATCACCTCGAAGCTGAAGGTCCGCTCGGCCGAGGCATAGAAGCTGCGCATGATGCGCGACATGTTGATGCCCTTCTTAGCCGCATCGAGGCTGACCGTTCCGACCACGGAGGTGTCCAGCGCCAGATCCACGCCTTCGCGCCGGTGAAACCGGATCGGCAGGCGGAAATTGGAGATGCCGACATGTGCGATCTGCCGTTTCGCGCCCTTGATCAGGCTTTCCGGCCCGTTCTGAAGATCAGGCAGCGTCGCCTTGTAGGCGTCATCCACCGAAAACTCTGCCGGATAGCGACGGCTCAGGACCGGCCCGGTATTTCCGCCGCCCTGCGGCAGCAGGCGCGCCACCGCCGGATCGAGATCGGTGATCTCCTCCGCCGTCGCCCGCTCGGCCCAGTCGCGCAGAATCTCCAGCGCCCGTTCGGCGTCCTGGCGGTCGGGATCTTGCGTGAAGTCTGCCATATGGGTGTTCATCAAAACCTCACCGGGACCTAACGCGTCCGGCGGGTCCCAACCTCGCCGTCACGCCGCCCCTTGTCCAGCATGCATTTGCATAAGACTACGTGGGACTTGGTGCATTGGATCACAAGTCGCGATACCGTTTGACGAAATTCCGCAAGATACGCGGCGCGATATCTGTCTTCGAGGCCATCACAGCCTCGGTGAGAGCCGCGGCCTCTTCCGGCGGGAAATAGCCCTTGTCCTTGTAGATTTCGATCCGCAGCGCGAAGACCGCGCCATCGGCTTCCGGGTGGAACTGCGTCGCGTAGACATTGCGCCCGTAGCGGATCATCTGGAACGGACAGGGCTCCGAGGCCAGCAATTGCACGCAGCCCGGCGGCAGCGCCTGCACCGCCTCCTTGTGTCCGACCAGCGCTTCAAACCGATCTGGCAACCCGGCCAGCAACGGGTCGGCCCGCCCGGCCTCGGTCACGTCGCAGGGCACCGGCCCCACGGGTTCGCCATATCGCGCCTTGGAAACCTCGCCGCCGAGGTGATGTGCGAGGATCCCGATGCCATAGCAGCAGCCCATGAAGGGGATGTCCTGCTGGGTGATCGCGGGCATCAGCCCGAGGATCTCCTCCTCGATATGCTTCTCGACCGGCGGCTTGCCCGCGTCTGGATCGGACACGCAGCCCGGACCGCCGCCGACGATCACCCCGGCGAACTCCGCCGGATCCAGCCCCTCCGGAATCTCCTCCCGCTCCAGCCGAATCCGACGCACCTCGTCCGGCGCCAGTCCACCCTTGGCGAGAAAGGCCTCGAACTCGTTGTCCGACGCCTCGGGCTCCGGGCGCAGTTGCAGGATCAGGAATGGTTTCATCGGCAGGTCTCCCCTCGCTTCGGCGCATCTGCCGCAAGGCAGGGCGCCGGGTCAAGCCTCCGGCAACTCCGCCCGCAACGCTTCCAGCCAGACAGGCACATCGCGGGCGTCCACATCCGCCTCCCGGATGAGGTTGTCGAAATGCTCGGTCAACGACCGAACCCGGTCGCGCGATCGGAAGGCGAGGTAGAAACGACCGACATAAACCACGCCGAGAAAGGATCCGAACACCGTGACCGGGGCGCTGAAGACGCGACGGGCATCGAAGAGGAAGAGGCGCAGCGACGGGAAGAGGTCCCGGGCGGTCGTGATCAGGTAATCGAGCTGTGCGCGTCGGATCTCGGCGGACAAGCCCTGATAGTATCCCGCTCCGGCGGCGAAAGCCCGCAACTCGCCGATGGAGATGGCGATCTCGTAATCCGACATCTGTCCGCCCAGCAGCCCGAGCCGGTCCTGAGAGGCGCCGATGGCCTGTTCCGGTGTCCTGCCGAGAAATTTGCTGTATTCCCAGTTCATCAGCGGCTCGGTCTTCAAAACATCCGGCAGCGTCGCGGGGACATGCCGGATCTTGTACCCCGCCGCTTCCCGGTGCCAATCGTGGAGCTGTGCATCGGCCGAAGAGCGGGCGGCTTCCGTCACGGTCATCGCCGCCGCGAACACGTCGCCCGGACGCTCTGGCCAATCCGACAGCCCCAGCAACCAGTCCGACGAGACGCCGAGCACACGCGCGCATTCCGCCGCGAGATGCGCGTTTGGCAAGCGGGCCGCGTCCGCGGCCAGAAGTTGCGCGACGGTCGAGCGGTCCACCCCGGTTGCCCGGGCGAGCGCCGACCGGGTGAGTCCTGTCGCGGCCATCTGCGCGGAAAGCCTGTCCCGAAAGATCTCCGCGCGGTCACGTTTGTCCATTATTTTCATGTCTGGAGACTTTTCTCTACATTGTTGAAAAAAACAAGACTATTCCCAGAATTCTCTCAGGCTTCGATCCGGGCGACAAGGAGACGAAGACGCAAGACGATTCAGAGAGATGACATGACCGACAGCCCCCGGCGTAGTATCACGAAGGCCCTGACATGGCAGGCGATGGGATTGCTGGTGATGACCGCGATCAGCTGGTGCGTGACCGGTTCGGTCTCCGCCGGCGGCGCCATCGCGGTGCTCGGCGCGGCAACGGGATTGATCACCTATGTCCTGCATGAGCGCCTCTGGGCGCGGATCGGATGGGGGCGCGTTCCGGAATGAACCCACAGGAGACATCACGGCCGAGCCGTTGAAGCCACCAGGTCCCCGCGAAGCCGCCATGCCAGCGACGAAAGCCCGTTCTCCGGGCAGCTCTGCTCTTCAGCAACCGCTCCGGCTCAGTTCCAACAGCTGATCCGCACCGTTACATCCCCAGCCAGCGTCGTCAGGTCTTCCGGGGCCAGCACCGCCGCGCCTTCAGAGGCACGCGGAGAGAGGCCCGCCTCGCCAAGGAACGCCGCAATCGCCGCCACATCCACCGCGAAATTCACATCCGACGGCAATTGCCGCGCGCCCGCATCGGGCCGAGCCTTGAGCATCCCGAGCACGGCACCGGTCGTATCGAAGACCGGTCCGCCCGCATCCCCCGGCAGGCTCGACAGGGCAAGGCGATCAACGGCCTCCTCGCCCTGCAGTCCCCGGATATCGGCCAGCGTGCCATAGGTCAGGATCGGCAGGTCGAGGATATCCTCGTAGGAGAAGCCGGCCAGCGCCACTTCGGAATTCAGACGCGGCACGGAGGCCTGGAACTCAGCCACGGCCAACGGGGCGAGGGTCTGGCGCGGGGCCAGCAGGGCGAGCCCCAACGCGTCGTCCCGCGCCGCAATTTCCGCCTCGATTTCTTCGCCAATGGTCACGCGGCTGCACTGCCCCAGCACGTCGGTCGTCGTCAGAACCCGTCCGGACCCGTCAACGAAGAAACCGCTGCGCGAGCGGTCCGGGCGCCGGATTTCCAACCCCGAAAGCAGGTCAATCCGTTGCTCCGAGCCGTCACTGCTCAGTGCGGTGTCCGGCAGCACGACCCCCTCGATCGGCGTGAAGCTCTGCTGCATCGTCTCGGTGACGCGCTTCATGACCCGCTCCTCGCCGGCGGTCCAGGCCAGCGTGAAGCCTTTGACGGAGCCATTTGAGAGCACGGCATAGGTGTAGGAGCTCAACTCCGGCGACTGTCCCGTCAACACGAAGCTGCGCTTCTTGCGCTCGCGGAACCCCTCGGTCGGAACAATCTCCAGCGTCTGCAAGATGTCGTAGAGGCCGAACAGCGTTGCCTCGTCGCCGGTCTGGCTGATGAGAACCACGCGCAGCCCGTCCTCATCCACACTGTCATATTGCACGAAGGGTGCCTCGGTCTCGCCCTCCCTGATCTTGCCTTGCGGCAAAATCATCTCGATCCCGGCCGCCGTGTTGCGCGTCATCTGCAAGTCGAAATCGGCAAAGGCGGACTGATAATCCTCGACGAGGTCAACGCGCTGATTGGTGGTCAGGATCCCGGTCGCATCATAGCCCTTCGCCGCCTGCCAGGCTCGCATCGCAGCGCGTGTGCCGCGCCCGAACGCGCCATCGATGGTGGAGCTGTAGAACCCTTCCCACTGAAGGCTCTCCTGAAGCAGCATGCGCTCTTCCCGCGTCAGGGACTGTTCGCTGGCGCGTGCCTGACGGGGCGTCTCGTCCGGGATATAGGCCGGCGCAGGCGGAACTTCGGGCGCAGGCGGAATTCCGGGGGCGGGCTGGACCGCGACAATGCCTGACCCGGATTGCGGAGTTTGCAGCAGGGAATTCACCCCGACGGGCCAGAATTGCTGACCGTATTGCAGGCTGGACTCCAGGTAGCTGTCCTGCGGAACAAGCCGCCGCGACTTCAGCGCCCGCAATTCCGCAGCCGCGGCAACCTCCGTATAAGGACCGAGGGCAACGGCGTACCAGCCTCCCCCCACCCGGAAGCCGGCCACATTGGAGAAGGCTCCGGAATAGGTCCGGGCGCGATCCTGCGCCTGCGCAAGCGTACGGAGCGCCTCGATCTGGATCCAGGCGCTTTCCTGCGCCCGCGCCGTCGGCGCGGCTCCCAGCATGAAAATCGAGACAAACAGAACGAAAAGGGTCTTCACTGCAGATACCTCGGCATACGGCCCCTGAGCGAGGCACGAATAAAATCTTTCCGCGAAGGATACCAAAGCCGGCACCACGTGCACATCAATTCTGCCGGAAAGCCCCGGGCGTGGCTCGGTTGCATCGAACAGGAGCGGAGGAAATCGCTTGCTGCCAACGATTGGGGCGACATCCCCCTGTCCCGCAGCATCAGATCCGGTGGTCAGCAGGTCAGGATAAGGGCGCCCGCGAGCCATCACCCGGGGCGACCATCCAGATCGGTTCACCTTTATCTAGGTGCGCAGCGTGCCGCCGGTGGCCTTGGCGACCTTCTCGATGACCTTTTTGCTGACAGCTTCGATGTCGGCTTCCTTCAGCGTCTTGTCCTTGGGCTGCAACCGCACGGTGATGGCGAGGGACTTCTTGCCCGCCCCCATTTGCGCTTCGGCCTTCACGCCATGGAACTCGTCGAAGACACGCACGTCCTCGATCAGCGCCTTGTCGGCGCCAGCGGCCGCGTTGATCACCGTCAGTGCTTCAACCTGCGCGTCCAACACGAAAGCGAAGTCGCGCTCGACCGCCTGCAGGTCAGCCAGTTCGAGAGCCCCGCGGTTGGTACCCTTCGCCTTCGGGAAGGGAACCGCGGCGAGGTCGATGGAGAAGGCCACGGCCGGCCCTTTCACGTCCAGCGCGTCCAGCACCTTGGGGTGCAGCTCGCCGAAATAGCCCAGAACCTTCTTCGGCCCGAGGCAAATTGCGCCCGAGCGCCCCGGATGCAGCCAGTCTGGCACATCGCGGCGGATCTGCGCCTTCGCCGGCGCACCGATCGCCGCCAGAACGGCCTCGATATCGGCCTTGGCGTCGAAGAGATCGACCGCGCGGCGCGCGCCGTGGACATCCTTCGGCCCGGAATGGCCAACCAGTACCCCGCAAGCGAGCTGCTGCTGGTCCTCCGGTTCACCGCCGAGGAAGCCGGGACCGACTTCGAACAGCGCCAGGTCCGCGAAGCCACGCGCCTGGTTGCGGGCGGCCGCCTGCAGCAGGCCCGGCAACGGGGTCGGCCGCATATGGCTCATCTCCGAAGAGATTGGGTTGTCCAGTTCGGTGGTTTCCGTATCGCCGCCAAAGAGATCGGAGGCGGCGCTATCAACGAAGGAATAGGTCACGCATTCATTGTAGCCCAGCGTCGCGATGGTCCGCCGCGCGGTGGACTCGCGGCGCTGCATCGGCGTCAGCACCGCCTTGGGCACACCGGCAGAGGCGCGGCGCATCGGCTTGCCGACGAGCTTGGTCAGCGAGGCAATCCGCGCCACTTCTTCAACCAGATCCGCCTCGCCCTGAACGTCCGGGCGCCAGGACGGCACATGGGCCATGTCGCCCTCAAGGCTGAAGCCGAGCGCCTCCAGCGTGGCGCGCTGCGTCTCGGCGGGGATCTCCATGCCGACCAGGCTCACCACGCGATCCGTGTCCAGCCTGTAGGCGCGCGCGACATCCGGGATCGCGCCGGCCACGACAACCTCGGAGGCCTCGCCACCGCAGAGGTCGAGGATCATCCGGGTCGCGTGTTCGATGCCGTCGGGCGTCCAGCAGGGATCGATGCCACGCTCGAAACGATAGCGGGCGTCCGAGTTGATCTTCAGCGCGCGGCCGGTATAGGCGGTGCGGATAGGATCGAAATAGGCGGCTTCGAGGAAGACATTGGTGGTCTGCTCGGTGCAGCCCGTCGGCAGACCGCCCATGACACCGGCGATGCTCTCCACGCCCTCATCATCCGAGATCAGCGTCATGCCCGCGTCGAAGGTGTATTCCTTCTCGTCCAGCCCAACGAGAGTCTCGCCGCCCTTGGCGAGATGCACACGCAGGTTCCCCTTCACCTTGTCGGCGTCGAAGACATGCAGCGGGCGGTTGCGGTCATAGGTGAAGAAATTGGTGATATCGACCAGCGCCGAGATCGGCCGCAGCCCGATGGCCCGCAGCGCATCCTGCAGCCATTTCGGCGAGGGGCCGTTCTTCACACCCTTGATCACACGGCCATAGAAGACCGGCGCCTGTTCCAACGTGTCCTCGTCGATGGTGACAGAGATCGGCGAAGGGAAGCTGCCGGGAACGGGATCCGTGTCGCGCGGTTTCATCGAGCCGAGCCCGCGCGCGGCCAGATCCATCGCCACGCCGCGCACGCCGAGCGCATCGGGGCGGTTCGGCGTGATGGCGATCTCGATCACCGGGTCGACCCGCTCGGGCTGGTTCGCGGCCAGCCAGTCGGTGAAGCTCTGCCCGACCTCACCGAAGGGAAGCTCGATGATGCCGTCATGCTCGTCCGACATCTCCATCTCGCGCTCCGAGCACATCATGCCGTAGCTCTCGATGCCGCGGATCTTGCCGACGCCGATGGTCGTATCAATGCCCGGCACATAGACACCCGGCTTGGCGACCACGACGGTGATCCCCTCGCGAGCATTCGGTGCGCCACAGATGATCTGCAACTCGCCCTCATCGGTCTCGACCTTGCAGACTCGCAGCTTGTCCGCATCGGGATGTTTCTCGGCGTGGGTCACCTTGCCGATGGTAAAGGCCGAGAGCCGCTCCACCGGATTTTCGACGCCTTCGACTTCGAGCCCGAGATCGGTCAGCGCATAGACGATCTCGTCCAGCGTCGCGGTGGTCTCGAGGTGATCCTTGAGCCAGGATAAGGTGAATTTCATCGGGAATGCCCCATGCATCTTGAGAAGTCGCGTGTCCTTAGCCCAAACGCGCGCGGGGGTGAAGGGCAGAGACGGCAATCTCTCCGCCTCGCTTTCGTCGTGCTTTTGACATATAATCGACCTGTTTCAGATTCTGCGCAGATGGTGAGTGCTATGGGAACTGTTGTTCATATTATCGGCGGCTATGGGCGGCCTCTTTTCCTCGGGATCGCGATTCTCGTGATACTGGGTATGCTTGGTGACGAAACCGGCAAGGGAACGGTCGGAAGCAATGGGTTCGAGTGCCGGGGCTTCACCACCAATGCCGAGTTGAACCGAGTGATGTGTCGCTACCACCCGGCCAAGATCTGGAATATGCCGCTTGGCGACATCTTTCCATTTCTGAAGCCGAACGCGCCCGCTGGCAATGACCTGCCCGCCGGCCAGACTGTCGCGCCCCAGACCGCAGGCTGACCACTTTCCTATCCGCATCATACCTTTACGTCGGGGCAGAACCTTTTCCTGCCAACGCCGTGCACCGGTTTTTCAAATTTTTGGCATATTTTAGAGATAGCTTTTGGATCACGACAATCCGAAAGACGACTCATGCCCTCCGGACACAGCTCCCTGAGCCCAAATCTTTTCCTCGCAGGCGCCATCATCCTGTGTGGTGTGGCCGTGTCCGGTTCATGGGAAGCGGTTCAGCAGAAGGAGGCGAAGGGGCAGCCGCACAAGGTTGTCACGCTTGGCCAGTCCATGGGCCACTGCAGCTCGAAAAACCTGAAATCCGGTCTGAACATGGTCTCTTGCACCGAGGGCAAGCGCGGTGAGAAGCGCGGGGGCGGCTTTTTCATGAAGCCGCCGCAATAAACACGCGGCAGCTCGACGGCGCGGGCATGATTCCGGACGCTGGGTTGAGATTTTCAGGAACGTCCCGGGGGCGCGGTGTGCCGGGCTCTTTCAAGACCACCGCACAGAGCCGCCACTCTCGGGAAGCCCTGGTTCCCGGCAGCCCGTTTCATTGTTCCAGCCGTCCCAGGATCTCCGCATGTACGCCTGGCGTTGCACAGACGATCCCCGTCGCCTTGCGCGACAGCGTGTTGAATCGCAACGCGTTGCCAAGCCGATCTGTCACGCGGGCGCCGGATTCCGCCGCGATCAGGGCGCCGGCGGCGATGTCCCATTCCCAACTGTCACGCAATGTGAGCATGCCATCGAAACGCCCCTCCCCAACCAGCGCCAGCCGATAGGCCAACGAAGAGCGGAAATGCCGTTTCACATCCGGCGCACCGCCCTTCCAGTACCGGGCATTGAAGGTCGGATGCGCAGCGAGAATGTCCGCCCCCTGAAAACCCTGCCGGGGACTCGCGGCGACAATCTCTCCGTTGAACCGCGCGCCCTTGCCATCCTCCGCAGTGTAGAGCTTGCCCAGCATCGGCAGATAGACCACCGCCGCCACAGGCCGCCCGTTCTCAACGATGGCCAGTGAATGCGCCCAGGTCCGGCTGCCTTCGGTGAAGGCGCGGGTGCCGTCGATCGGGTCGACAACGAAGACCCTCGCGCAGGCGAGGCGCGAGGCATTGTCCTCGCTTTCCTCCGAGAGCCAGCCATAGTCAGGCCGCGCGCCCGTCAGGCGCGCATGCAGCATGGCATCGACCTCAAGGTCAGCCTCGGTGACAGGCCCCTGCCCGCCATCTTTCTCCCAGACCCGGTGGTCAGAGGTGAAATGTCGCCGGGCAATATCGCCGGCCGCTTCGGCAGCCTCGATCAGGAGAGAAAGGTCACTGCCCGGCAAGCGTCAGCCCTTCGACCAGCAGCGAGGGCACGACCCGGCTCAGATGTGTCCGCGCGTCATTCGCCGGCACAAGGCCCTTCAGCATCCCTCGCAAATTGCCGGCAATCGTGCATTCATTGACCGGATAGGCGATCTCGCCGTTTTCGACCCAGAAGCCGGAGGCCCCGCGCGAGTAATCGCCCGTGGTCGGGTTGATCGTGGCGCCGATCATGGAGGTGACGAGCAGCCCCGTCCCCATCTGCGCCAGCAATTCCGCGCGGCTCGCATCGCCTTGGGTCAGCGCGACATTGGTGACCGAGGGCGAGGGTGGCGCGGAGGTGCCGCGCGCGGCATTGGCAGTGCTTTCCAGCCCAAGCTTGCGCGCGGTGGCGAGGTCCAGCACCCAGCGCTCCAGCATCCCATCGCGAACAATATCGCGGCTGCGCGTGGCAAGGCCCTCGGCATCGAACGGGCGCGAAGCCTGGCAGCGCGGACGCAGCGGCTGCTCGGTCAGCGAGAGGCCGATGGGCAGTACCTGCTCCCCCATCGCGTCCCGCAGCCAGGAGGCGCCACGCACGATGGCGTTGCCGTTGATCGCCACCAGCAGATGCGCCATCAGCGAAGACGATATCCGCTCGTCAAAGAGCACCGGAAAGGAACCGGTCGGCGGCTTGATGGCGCCGCGCCGGGCAATCGTGCGCTCGGCGGCGGTCCGTCCGACCGTCTCGGCGCTGTCCAGATCCGCCCGGAAGACACGAGAATCGCCGTAATAGTCGCGCTCCATATCCGTGCCCTCGCCGGTGATCGCCACCGCGTAGAGGCTCGATTCGGAGCGCGCATAGCCGCCTGCAAACCCGGCCGAAGTCGCAATATGGACCCGTCGGCGGCCATAGCCCGAGCCCACCGTGTCGACGCGGCTGATTCCCTCCACGCCAAGCGCGGCGGCTTCCGCTTCCCGCGCCGCCTGTTCCAGCTCAGCAGGCGCAGGCTCGCTGGACGCATCGACCAGTTCGAGCCCATCCACGTCCCATTCGCTCGCGAACTCCCCCGGAGCGGCCTGTGCCACGCCGGGATCTTCCGGCGCCTCGCGCGCCATCGCCACCGCCCGCTCCGCCATCTCGGTGAAGGTCTGGGGCGAAAGGTCGGAGGCCGAGACGCAGGCTTGGCGCTGCCCCAGCATGACCCGCAGCCCGACATCGACCCCTTCCGAGCGCTCCGCCTGTTCCAACGCTCCGCCCCGGACCTCGATATTGAGCGAGGTGCCGTCCACGGCCATCGCGTCTGCGGCGTCAGCGCCCGCCTTGGCAGCGGCGTCCAGGAGTGCCTGGGTCAGGGTTTCGAGCGGTTGGTCCATCTCTTGCCTCATCTGCTTGTCCATCCCAATGCAGCTAGGGCGGATTGTCCGGCGGTGCAAGCGCCGAGACCTCTTGAAGATCCCCCGCCCGCGCGCATATCTGATCGCATTGTCCGAAGCCCGAAAGAGGAGCCCGTTTCATGCGCGCTTTCGTTCTTCTCTCGCTCTGCGCGAGCCTTGCCCTGACCGGTCCCACCCCGGCACAACAGGTTCCCGCCAGCGACACCGAGATCAAGCTGTCTTACGCCCCGGTCGTGCGCCAGAGCGCGCCAGCCGTGGTCAATATCTACGCGAGCTGGGTCACCGAACGCCATGCCAGCCCCTTCGCCAACGACCCGTTCTTCTCGCAATTCTTCGAAGGGTTCGGGCAGACCATGCCAAGGGTCGAGAACTCGCTCGGCTCCGGCGTCATCGTCGATCCCGCCGGTATCGTCGTCTCCAACTACCATGTCGTGCAGGAAGCGACGGATATCCGCGTCGTGCTCGCGGACCGGCGCGAGTTTGACGGCGAGGTGCTGCTCAGCGATCGCGAGGCCGATATCGCCGTCATCCGTCTTGACCAGGCCGAGGACCTGCCCGCGCTTGCCTTTGCCGATTCCGAGGCCGCCGAGGTCGGCGATCTCGTGCTCGCCATCGGCAACCCGTTCGGGGTCGGGCAGACGGTCTCCTCCGGCATCGTCTCGGCGACCGCCCGCACCGGGGCGGCCACCCGGCAACGTTCGGGGTACTTCATCCAGACCGATGCGCCGATCAACCCCGGCAATTCCGGCGGCGCGCTGGTCGATATGTCCGGGCAACTGCTCGGGCTGAACACCTCGATCCTGACCCGCTCCGGCGGGTCGAACGGGATCGGCTTCGCCATCCCCGCCAATCTGGTGGCGCAATATGTCGAGCAGGCCAAGGCCGGGCGGGACAGCTTCGCGCGTGTCTGGTCGGGGATTTCGGTGCAGCAAGTTGATGCCGGGTTGGCGCAGGCGCTCGGACAGGCGGTGCCCGCCGGTGTGCTTGTGAGCGAGATGCATCCCGAAAGCCCCTTTGCCGCGGCCGGGCTACAAGCCGGCGACGTGATCCTGTCAGTGGACGGCCTTCCGGTGCATGCCGGGGACGCACTGGAATACCGCCTGCTGACATTGGGAGCCGGGGCCGTGGCGACCATCGAGCTGCTGCGTGACGGCAAGAGCGAAACGGTTTCGGTCGCACTGTCCGAAGCGCCGGGCGACGAGGCCGAGCCGGTCCGGATCGAGGGCCGTTCGCCGCTCGCCGGGCTGATCGTGGCCGACATCACCCCGCAACTGATCGACCAGCTGGACCTGTCGGTTGGCGCTTCCGGCCTGATCGTGCTGCGCGCGGGCGGGGCGTCGGCGCGGCTCGGGCTCCGGACGGGCGATATCGTCGTCCGTCTCAATGGCCAGGACATCACGGACTCCGTGCAATTCAAGGCCATGATAGATCGCGGCGCGCGGGCCTGGGACATGCAACTGGCGCGCTCGGGCCGGCTGTTGCGCCTAAGGGTCCGGAACTGAGGCGGCCCTCGACTGCATGCCGGGCAGTGCGCGCCCTCGCCCGGCATGAGGCCGGGCGGGAGCTGATGATCGGGTGCCTCCGCTATTTCTTTCCCGGCGTCCCGTCGAACTTCTTCTCCAGATCCGCCCAGCAATCGATGTAGTCGTCCTGAAGCGGCGCTTCCTTGCCGGCGAATTCCGTGAGGTGTTGGGGGAAGCGGGTCTCGAACATGAAGGACATCGTGTTGTCGAGTTTTTCCGGCTTCAGATCCGCATTCGACGCGCCCTCGAACGCGTTCTTGTCCGGCCCATGCGGGATCATCATGTTGTGGAGCGATACGCCGCCAGGCACGAAACCTTCCGGTTTGGCGTCATACTGGCCGTAGATATTGCCCATCAGCTCGGACATGATGTTCTTGTGGTACCAGGGCGGGCGGAACGTATCCTCCATCACCATCCAGCGCTCGCGGAACAGCACGAAGTCGATATTGGCGGTGCCGGGCACGCCGGAGGGTGCGGTGAGCACCGTGAAGATCGACGGGTCGGGATGATCGAACAGGATCGCGCCGACCGGGCAATAGGTGCGCAGGTCGTATTTCACCGGCGCGTAATTGCCGTGCCAGGCAACGACATCCAGCGGCGAATGGCCGATTTCGCAACGATGGAACTGGCCGCACCATTTGATCGTGACCGTGGACGGCGTCTCGCGATCCTCGAAGGCGGCGACGGGGGATTTGAAATCGCGGCGGTTCGCCATGCAGTTGGCGCCGATGGGTCCGCGCCCCGGCAACTCGAATTTCTGGCCGTAATTCTCGCAGACAAAGCCACGGGCCGGACCGTCCAGCACCTCGACCCGGTAGAGCAGCCCGCGAGGGATGATGGCGATTTCCTGTGGCGCGAGGTCGATGATGCCAAGCTCGGTGGCAAAGCGCAGCCGGCCTTCCTGCGGCACGATCAGCAGCTCGCTGTCGGCGGAGAAAAAGTAGTCGTCCACCATCGACTCGTTGACGAGATAGACATGGGTCGCCATGCCGACCTGCGTGTTCACATCCCCGGCCGTCGTCATCGTCCGCATGCCGGTGATCCAGGTGAGCGGCGCGTCGGAATGCGGCACCGGATCCCAGCGATATTGCCCGAGAGAGAGCACGTCCTCGACCACGTTCGGCGCCGACTTCCAGTAGGGAAGCTCGATCCGTTCATACCGGCTCGAATGCTTGACCGAGGGCCGGATCCGGTAACACCAGGTGCGCTCGTTCTGGTGCTGCGGCGCGGTGAAGGCGGTGCCGGTGAGCTGCTCTCCATAGAGACCATAATTGCATTTCTGCGGGCTGTTCATGCCTTGCGGCAGCGCGCCGGGCAGCGCCTCGGTCTCGAAATCGTTGCCGAAACCGGGCATGTAGCCCGCGTGGGGGCCAGCTTGGCAAGCGGCTCGGATCATGCCCTCGGGCAGCTCATGTCGGGTCATTCGAGTGTCCTCCTCTCGGCGCCTGTTCGCATCTCGCGCCGCCGGCACCAAATATCGTTGCACTCGCAACGATGTCAAGCCCCGGGCGCCATCCCGCCGGGCCGGTGCGATGCCGGGGATTTGTGTGGTGCTCTCCCCGGGGCACCGTTACTCTGCGGCCAACAGCAAATCACCAAGGCAGATCGAGCCCATGCGCGTCCTCACACTCTTCCTGACCCTCGCCCTCGGCGTGGCGAGCCAGACCTCCGCCCAGACCATTGAACGCATCCGCGAGACAGGCGAATTGAAGCTCGGCTATCGCACCGATGCCGCTCCGATTTCCTATGCCAACGAGGAAGGCAACGCGGCCGGCTATTCGGCCCTGCTCTGCGTTGGCGTCGCGCAAGCCGTGGCCAACAGCCTCGACATGGAAGACCTCGCGGTCAGCTTCCACCAGGTCAGCGCCCTGGACCGGTTCGACAAGATCGCCTCGGGCGAGATCGATCTGCTCTGCGGCGCCTCGACGATCACGCTGGAACGCCGCAACATTGTCGATTTTTCTATCCCGACCTTTGTCGATGGCGCGGTCGTGCTGTTGCCGCGCAATGGCAAGCCGGCCTTCGCCGCGCTGGACGGAAAGCGGATCGGTGTGCGCGTCGGTACGACCACTCAAAAGGCGCTTGAGGCGTCCATCAAGAAAGCCGGGATCACCGCCGAACAAGTTCCGTTTGAAAGCCACGATGAGGGTGTTGACGCCCTGAGCGCCGGCGAAATCGATGCCTATTTCGGTGACCAGTCCATCCTTGCGTACCAGATGATGACGAAGGATCTGGGAAGCGACCTCCGGATCACCGATCAACTGCTGAGCATCGAGAAACAAGGGCTCGCCATGACCCGCGGCGACACGGATTTCCGCCTCCTGATCGATGCGATCCTGTCGACACTCTATCGCAACGGCGCGATGCAGCGCATCTATCAGGAAACCCTGGTTGGCAAGCCGGGCCAGGCGATCCGTGCGTTGCACATGATCGCACCCGAGATGCCCTGAGCTATCCCTTCGCAGCGGCATTCAGACTCGGTCAAGCGCACTCTCCTTGACGCGCCATCCCGTCTTCCGATTGGGTGGCCTGGCCGTCATGAGGGTCTCAGGTTGGAGCCTCTCCAGGATGGTGCCAAAATCATACGCAGGCCTGTGTCCGAACCTATCCCGACTTGACGATATCGTGCCGGTGAGCAAGCAATAGGCGAGCAGGAAAAAGGCCTCCCCACGTGAGCGATTTCGACCTCGACAGCTTCATCCCCTACCGTCTCGCCGTGCTCGCCGGAAAGGTCAGCCGCGAATTTTCCAACCACTACAGCGAACGCTTCGGCATCTCGCGCGCCGAGTGGCGCGTGGTGGCGCATCTCTCCGCCTCCGGACCGGCCAGTGTCGGCGAAATCCACCAGCGGGTCGACATGGACAAGAGCCGCGTCTCCCGCGCCGCGACCCGGCTGGAAAAGGACGGGCTGCTGACAAAGGAGGAGCACCCGGTGGACGGGCGGCTGGTCAAGCTCTCCCTGACCGCGTTGGGCGAAGCGATGATGCTGGAACTCGAAGGGGTGGCCAATGCCTACCAAACCGAGCTGCTGGCGCGCCTCGGATCCGACGGCGAGGAGACCTTTGCAGCCGTCGAGCGGCTCGGAAAAGCGGCGGACGCTTGAACCGACGCCACGTTTGCCGCGCGGCCCCGGCCATGCTCTGCTAGGACAAAGGCCAACGGGACCTCGGAGGAACAGATGCAGGATATCGTCATTCTCGGCGGCAAGCGCACCGCCATCGGCACCTTTGGCGGTGCATTCGCCGGAACCACCCCCATCGCGCTCGGCGCCGCAGTCGCGCGGGCCGCGCTGGACGACAGCGCCGTGGCGCCGGAGCAGATCGGCACCGTGGTCTATGGCCACATCATCAACACCGAGCCGCGCGACATGTATCTCTCCCGCGTTGCGGCTATGGAGGCGGGTATTCCGGAGACAGTGCCGGCGATGAACGTCAACCGGCTCTGCGGTTCCGGCCTTCAGGCGATTGTCTCGGCCGCGCAGGCTCTGTCACTGGGGGATGCCGATTTTGCGCTGGCCGGCGGCGCCGAATGCATGTCGCGCTCGCCCTACATCGTGCCGCAGGCCCGCTGGGGCGCGAAAATGGGCGATGTTGTCGGCCAGGACATGATGCTCGGGGCGCTAAACTGTCCTTTCGGGACCGGCCATATGGGCGTGACGGCGGAGAATGTTGCCGCTGAACATGGCGTGAGCCGCGAAGACCAGGATGCGTTCGCGCTGGAGAGCCAGGAGCGGGCCGCCCGCGCTATCGAAGCCGGGTTTTTCGACCGCGAAATCGTCCCGGTCGACGTGAAGATCAAGCGTGACATGGTCCCCTTCACCCGCGACGAGCACCCGAAATCCACCTCGCTGGAAAAACTCGCCAGCCTGCGCCCGGCCTTCCAGAAAGGCGGCACGGTCACCGCCGGCAACGCCTCGGGCATCAATGACGGCGCCGCGGCCCTTGTGCTCGCGCGCGCGGACACGGCACAGGCCGCGGGCCTCACCCCGCGCGCACGCATCCTCGGCCATGCCGTCGCCGGTGTCCGCCCGGATGTGATGGGCATCGGCCCGGTGCCGGCGGTCGAAAAGCTCTGCGCCCGAACCGGGTTGTCCGTCTCCGATTTCGATGTGGTCGAGAGCAACGAGGCCTTCGCCGCCCAGGCCATCGCGGTCAACCGCGCGCTCGGGTTGGACCCAGTCAGGGTGAACCCGAATGGCGGTGCGATCGCGCTCGGCCACCCGGTCGGCGCCAGCGGCGCGATCATTGCCATCAAGGCGCTGCATGAGTTGGAGCGGACAGGCGGGTCGAAGGCGCTGGTCACCATGTGCATCGGCGGCGGTCAGGGGATCGCGGTCGCCTTCGAACGGGTCTGACGGACGACGACGGCACCTTTCGGGTTCCCATCCGTGATGCGGACGGTGCGGCTGTCCGCTTCGATTGCGCTTTTCGCCCCAGGCGGGCGCGCCATCTTTCCTTGACGCGACGCATAAAAAAAGCCCGGGCGCGAAGCCCGGGCCAGTCCAACAGGGAGGTTGCCACGCCATAACCCCGACGCGACAAGGGGATTGTTACCCAGCAATGGTTAATACATTCCTTAAGGTCAGGCTGCTTCGATCATTTTCATGCAACGAGCCGATATCCGCCGGACTCCGTCACCAGCAGGCTGGCATTGGAAGGGTCGGGCTCGATCTTCTGCCGCAGTCGATAGATATGCGTCTCCAGCGTGTGGGTCGTCACGCCGGCATTGTAGCCCCAAACCTCGTGCAGCAGCACGTCGCGTGCCACGACACCTTCGGTCGCCCGGTAGAGGAATTTCAGGATGTTGGTTTCCTTTTCCGTCAACCGGATCTTGCGGTCTTCCTCGGTGATCAGCATCTTCATCGCCGGCTTGAACGTGTAGGGGCCAAGCTGGAAGATGGCGTCTTCGGACTGTTCGTGCTGGCGCAGCTGGGCGCGGATTCGGGCCAGAAGAACGGGGAATTTGAACGGCTTGGTGACATAGTCATTGGCACCGGCATCCAGTCCGAGAATCGTGTCGGCATCGCTGTCATGCGCCGTCAGCATCAGCACCGGGCATTTCACACCCTGCTTGCGCATCAGTCGACACAGCTCGCGTCCGTCGGTATCCGGCAGGCCGACATCCAGGATCACGAGATCATAGAGTCCGGCGCGCGCCTTCTCCATCGCTTCCTGACCATTGCCGGCTTCGAAAACATCGAAATCCTCGGTCATCACGAGCTGCTCGCTCAGCGCCTCGCGCAGGTCCTCGTCGTCATCGACGAGCAGGATCTTCTTCAGATTTGCCATGCGATTTCCTCTTCATTTCTTCAGCCGAAATGCGGGCGACACACGGTTTCGACAAGGATTGCTGCAATCCCTTCACGCCGATGTGTGCCGATTGCGGGGTTTGTTTCAACTTCCGGTATGATTTGTTACATGGTATCGCTCCGCCGCCAAGGATCGGAACCCCCATGACGCTATCTCCCAGCCCCGCCGAACGCCGCGCCCGCGCGCGGGCCGACCTGCGCATGGGCTTGCCGGTTTGCCTCACGGCCGGATCGGATGCGGCCCTCGTTGTCGCCATCGAAACTCTGGGCAGGGCGCGTTTCGACGGCATGGCGACCGGCGGAACAGCCGTCCTCGCGGTCACGGCGCGCCGGGCGGAGACGCTGAAGGCGCGTGCCTATGACGGCGATCTGGCCCGGATTGCCCTGCCCTCAGACGTCTCCCTTGACTGGGCGCAAGCCGTTGCGGATCCGGCCGACGATCTCTCCGCCCCCATGAAAGGTCCGTTCCGGACTGAGCGGGACGGCAGCGCGGCGCTGCACCGCGCCGGCATCGCGCTGGCCAAGGAGGCGCGGCTTCTGCCCGCCGTGCTGGTGCGCCCCTGCGCCGGGCCGGAGCGCGCGCGAGACGAGAATCTAACGGTCCTGGATCTCGCCACGGACCTTCCGCCGGAAGGTGGCGCGCAATATGACGAGGTGGTCTCGGCGCGTTTGCCCATGGCGCTCGCACGGGCCGGGCGGCTGCATATCTTCCGCCCGGATGACGGCGGCGAGGAGCATTACGCGGTCGAAATCGGCCAGCCGGATCGCCATGCCCCGGTGCTTGCGCGACTGCATTCGGCCTGTTTCACCGGCGACCTGCTCGGCTCGTTGAAATGCGATTGCGGCCCCCAGCTGCGTGGCGCGCTTGCTGCGATGGGCGAGGAAGGCAGCGGTATCCTGCTCTATCTCAACCAGGAAGGGCGCGGGATCGGCCTGGCCAACAAGATGCGCGCCTATGCGCTCCAGGACCAGGGCTTTGACACGGTGGAAGCCAATCACCGGCTCGGCTTCGAGGATGACGAGCGCGACTTCCGCATCGGTGCGGCGCTGCTGCGCGAGATGGGGTTCTCCGCTGTCCGGCTGATGACAAACAACCCGGCCAAGATCGCGATGATGCGCGCGCAAGGGATAGACGTCACCGAACGCGTGCCGCTGAAAGTCGGCCATACCGACGAGAACGCAGCCTACCTGGCGACGAAGGCCACGAAATCGGGACATCTTCTGTGAGCCCGGAAGATCTTGTCCTGACCTCGCGCGGGCTGCGCTTCCTTGGGCGAACCTACCCTGCCGCGATCGGGCGCGGCGGCCTCAGCGGTAACAAGCGAGAAGGCGATGGCGCCACGCCGCGCGGCTGGCACAGGATCACCGGCCTGCTCTACCGCCCCGACCGTCTGCCCGCCCCCGCGCCCTGGGCTGAGCCGATCTTGCCAGGGGACCTGTGGTCCGACGATCCGACCGATCCGGCCTATAACCATTTCACCCGCGCGCCCTATGCGGCGAGCCATGAGAAACTGCGCCGGGCGGATCACCTCTACGATGTCGTCCTCACGACGGATTGGAACTGGCCGGACGCGCGCCCCGGCAAGGGCTCGGCGATCTTCCTGCATGTCTGGCGCAAGCCACGTCACCCCACGGAAGGCTGCATCGCGCTCCGGCGCGATCACCTCCGGCAGATCCTGCCTTTGATACCACCGGGCACCCGCCTCTTCGTTCCCTGACCTTCCGGATCGCTGGCCTGCACAGATGTCCCCCGCGACCGGTCCGTCTGACATCGCCGCGCCGGTTGCTGCGAGAGAGAATCGGTTTCTATCTGGCCACGGCGAATAGCCGTCATGTGCCCGGGGAGGACAGGCAAGACAGGCCGCGCCAAGCGATTGTAACAACCCGCAGAAAGGGTGCCGCCTCGATTTTCCTGCAGGTCGCAGGTCTTCAGGGGGTCGGCGCAACCTTCCTTCCGCGTCATTGACCTGACCTGCCGAAAGTGAGCAATGTCGGGACATTGGCAGACGGAGACCGATATGGACGAAGCGATGGCCGAGGCCCAAAGCGACTGGGGCCCCTTCGGAAGGCCGATCTTCGAGGACCCGGCCGCGCGGGCGCTGGCCCGTGTCGGAGTGATCGATATCGGGTCCAACTCGATCCGACTTGTCGTCTTCGACGGCGCGGCGCGCAGCCCGGCCTATTTTTTCAACGAGAAGGTGATGGCCGGGCTTGGCGCCGGCATGGACCAGACCGGTCGGCTCAACCCGGAGGGACGAGACCGGGCACTGGCCTCGATCCGGCGTTTCGTGGCCCTCGCGCGCGGCATGGGCATTCCACCTTTGACGGCGGTGGCCACGGCAGCGGTGCGCGTGGCCGAGGACGGCGCGGATTTCTGCGCCGAGGTCGAGCGCGAGACAGGCCAGGCAATCCACGTGATCGATGGCGAGGAGGAGGCACGGCTCTCGGCACAGGGCGTGCTGCTGGGCTGGCCGTCGGCCGAGGGGTTGGTCTGCGATATCGGTGGATCCTCGATGGAACTGGCCCGGGTCGAGGGCGGACGCGTCTGGGAACGGGCGACGTCACCGCTCGGCCCGCTGCGGCTGGAAACGATGAAGGGCGGCCGGAAACGCCGCGACCGCGAGATCAAGCAGGTCCTCGACGAGTTGGCCGAGAAGATAGAGCGGCATGACCGGCTCTATCTCGTTGGCGGCTCCTGGCGGGCGATAGCACGGCTCGACATGATCCGGCAGGATTACCCGCTCTCGGTGCTGCATGACTACCGAATGACACCGAAGTCCGTTCGCGCGACGCTGGAGTGGATTGAGGGGCAGGATCTCGAGGAGCTGCGCAAAAGCGCCCGCCTCTCCATGGCCCGGATCTCGCTGGTGCCGATGGCGGGGGAGGTCTTGCGCCGGCTGATGGCGCGGTTCAGGATCCGCGAAATCGTCACCTCCGGCTACGGTATCCGCGAGGGATTGCTCTACGAACAGATGCCGCAGCGCATCCGCTGCCGCGACCCGCTGATCGAGGCCGCGCGCCACTCCCAGGACACCTCCGCACGCATCCCCGGCTTCGGCCGGATCATGTTCGACTTCATCGCGCCGCTTTTCAAGAAACCGGTCGGCAACCCGCGCTGGATCAAGGCGGCCTGCCTGCTGCATGACGTCAACTGGCGTGCCCATCCCGATTACCGCGCCGAGGTCTGTTTCGACAGCGCTACGCGTGGCAATCTTGGTGGGATCGACCATCCTGGCCGGATCTATCTCGGCCTTGCCTTGGCCCATCGCTACCGCAACGCCCGCCCCGACGACCGCTTCGCCCCGCTCCTCGGCCTTCTGAGCGAGAAGCAGATCAAGGAAGCGGAGGTGCTGGGCAAGGCGCTGCGTTTCGGCGCGATGTTCTCCTTCGCCAATCCGGACGGGATGGGCACGCTGAACTACCGCCCGAAGAAGCGCACGCTGGAACTGCGCCTGCCGCCGGACAGCGCGGCGCTCTTCGGCGAGGTTGCCGCCGCGCGTTTTGCCTCGCTGGCCCGCTCGCTCGAGGCGGAGAAGACCGTGACGGTCACAAATGGAACACGCGCCGTTCGGAAACTGGGATAGGCAATCTCACACCACGACCAGAACGGGGCCCCGATCAACCGGGCTCCGGTCTCGGACTGTCGATGCCGGCACTAGCTGTAATCGCGCGCGCCAAAGATGGCCGAACCGATCCGCACATGCGTCGCGCCCTGCGCAATCGCGCGCTCGAAATCGCTGCTCATCCCCATGGAGAGCCCTTCGAGCCCGTTCCGCGCCGCCATCTTCGCCAGCAAGGCAAAATGCAGCGTCGGCTCTTCCTCGACCGGCGGGATGCACATCAGCCCCCGGATGGGCAGATCCATCCCCCGCGATTCCGCGACAAAACCGTCGAGATCGGCGGGCAGCACACCCGCTTTCTGCGGTTCCTCGCCGGTGTTGACTTGAATGAAGAGCGGCGGGCATTTCCCCAGTTCCTGCGCCAGACGGGCCAGCGCGGATGCCAGCTTGGGCCGGTCCAGGCTGTGGATCACGTCGAAAAGATCCAGCGCGGCGCGGGCCTTGTTGGTCTGAAGCGGTCCGATCAGGTGCAGGTCGACCCCGTCAAACCGTTCCTTGAAACCAGGCCACTTGCCCTGCGCCTCCTGAACGCGATTCTCGCCAAAGACCCGGTGGCCCTCCTCCAGAACCGCCTCGACCCGTTCCAGCGGCTGCACCTTCGACACGGCTATGAGCTTGACCGACCCATCCGGCCGACCGGACGCATTCTCCGCCGTCGCAATCTTCCCGCGTATCTCGCCCAGACTCATCCTACAGGCATCCTTCTCGTTCAAGCGCTTCGATCAATGGCTGAAGATCCTTCTCATAGCGACGCCAGGCCGCCGCCGAACTGCGGTAGATCGGCTGTCGGACCTGCTGCATCGAGAGCGTCGAGACCGCCCCCTTCGACTCATGCGACCTGAGGCACGCATCTTCCCAATCGAGGCCGGCCGCCGCGATCAGGGCCCGCGTCTGCGGCGCCGGATCGGCGACCAGATCCTCGTATTGGACCTCATGGAATCCTCCCGGCATCGCCTCCCGCCAGAAATCAAGGATCTTCAGAAAAGTGGCGTAGTAGGAGGCAAGATCTTCGAAATCATAGGCATATCTGTGCGTACCATGGGCGAACATGTTCTTGTAAATCGAGTAGAGGCCGTCGCGCGGATCGCGGCGCACGACTATGAAGCGCGCGCCGGGAATGGCCTGCTTCAGGAGCCCCATCGCCAGATGCGCCTGGATAGCCTTGTCGGTCACGATCCTGTCGAACTGTACCGATTTGCGGACAAGACCCTCATATGTCGTTCCGATCCGGTCCAGCTCAGCCGGGGTGATCTGGGACATCGGTTTGAACGTCGCTGTCGCCGTCCGTGTCACCTGATAGGTGCTGCGCAGGGCAAAGGGCATCTCGCCGCCCGCGCTGACCTCGGAATGGCTTGCGAGGATGCGCTCGACAAGCGTTGTGCCCGAACGTGGAAGGCCGGTGACAAAGATCGGCGCGAAACCGTCTTCCGACGCCGGCGGCGGCGTGAAATCGAAGCCCCGGAAGGAGTCGATCAGCGCCTCGACCTCGTCCCATCGCTCCTGCACTCGGTAAGCATAGCGCGTCTTCATCGCCTCGTTTGCAGGGCGCAGATAGCGAAACACCTTGTCATACTGCTTGCTGTCTTCCATCGCCTTGGCCATGGCGAACTGGATCTCCTCGCGCGCGCCCGGCCGCAGCTTCTTCTGCTCCAGCGCCTTGCGCATTTTCGAGATCAACGGGTCCCCGGCCTCGATCTTGCGATTGCGCGCCAGCATCCGGTAGGGCTCGCCGCGCGTGGGATCGAGCTTGATCGCCATCCAGAGTTCGGATTCCGCCGCGTCGAACTCTCCGAGCAACTGAAGTTTGAATGCCTTATCGATCCGCAGGCCGGCATCGCGCGGCGCGGTCTCGATCATGGCCGTGTCGATCTCCAACGCCTCGCGCGATTCTCCCAGATCGAAAAGCCGGTCCGACAGCGCCTTGAGAATGCGCGGCTCGTCCGGGCGCAGGCTGTGCGCCTTTCGTAGAAGCTCAATGGCATGGGATTCGTTGCCTTGCTGCCAGGCGATGACGGCAAGCTGGAACGGAATCTCGACCCGCGCCGGCGCAATCCGCATGAGCTTTTCATAGAGCGCCTTTGCCTCGCCGAGGCGGCCGGCTGCCTGCAGCTTGCGGGCTTTCTGCACCTGTTCCGGGAGTTTGGCGGGATTGAGTGGCAGCATCCTGGTTCGTCCCCTTGGTCGTCACCCCCTGCTATCACCCGGACCCACAAAAAGAAAAGAGCGGGCCGAAGCCCGCTCTTTCCTAAACTGTATCTGATCGGAGATCAGAAGGACATGGACAGGCCGAGCGACCAGGTGTCGAAGTCGTCGGAAGCGTCGACGTCGCCAACCTTGATGTCGTACTCGGATTTGCCGTAGCCGCCGAGGATCGACAGACCGCCACCGAGGTCATAGCCGAGAGCAACACCGTAACCGTCGGTGTCGAGCTCACCACCGGAGTCACCCTCGAAGGAGTGCTCGCCGTAGTTGGCGTGGATCGTGAAGGCATCGAAGGTGTAACCGGCGCCGATGGCCCAGTGATCGCCTTCAACATTGTCGCCGTCCCACTGCGAGTAGACAGCACCGACCGAGAAGCCGTTGTCCATCTCGTAAGCAGCGGAGAGACCCCAAACTTTGGTGTTCTCGCCGAGAGCAACCGTCAGTTCGTCAGCTTCGTCGCTGTTGGCGCGGAAGCCGAAGATGGCGGACAGAGCGTCCTGGTCTTCTTCGGAAGCGTCAGCAACGATTTCGGACAGGTCGTCGACCATCTGGTCGGTCAGGCCGAAGCCGACTTCGCCGAAGTCACCTTCCTGGTAACCAATGCCCAGCTTGAGCAGGCCAGCGCCGAGTTCCGGCGACCACTTGGCACCGATGGCCCAGAGGTAGTCGTAGGCGTCGCGGTCTTGTTCGTCGAGCGCGTAGTCGGACGTGTCGTCCTGCTCGATGGAGATCGCGAACCCGAAGTCCTCATAGGAGTAGTCGTAGCGGAGGATCTGGCCGTCATACGAACCGTCCAGGTAGGTGTCTTGACGACCCCAGTGAGCGGTTTCGTCATCAGCGATCGTGCCGGGGCTGCCAACGCCTGCCGGATCGGTCAGGGCCCAGTCCAGAGCGCCGTCGGTGTCGCCCAGGGTCACGGTGCCGAACTCGCCGGACACGAACACGTCGATGCCCATATCGTCGGTCTCGTTGCCGAGGTTGTCACCGGCTTCGTCGAGATCGACGTTGGCGCCGAAGGTCAGGCCGCCATCGGTTTCACCGGAGAGGGTGAAGTCGACGTCGACGTCGTTGAAGAACTGGCTGGTGATGTCCGAACCACCAATGACACCCATCTCGGCCCAGCCGGAGAGCGAAACTTCAGCAGCAGCGGCGCCAGCAAAGGCGACCAGAGCGGTCGAAGTGAGAAGAACCTTTTTCATCGTTTTCCCTCGTGTATCTCAAGAGTTCACCTCAACTCGGGAATCCGAATTGGGTATGAAGGATGTCTCGCTCCGCAGCGCCTCGATTGCAAGCTGGGGTTGGCGCGGCGAATTGCGGTTCTGCAATTTGGTGCAGCTTTGCCACAGTGGCGAAAGCTCGCCGATCCTCTAAGGACTTGTGAGGCCGTGTAGGCTCGGCTAGACACAGCCGAAACGTTGTTTTTGGGGGCAAAGGGCATGACCTTCGCACGTGGAACTCGCATCGCGTCGGTGCTGGCCTTGGTTGCTGTTCTTTCGAGTTGCGGCTGGGGAGGCGGGATCTCGACAGATGTTGACCCGAACGACCTGCCCGACGAGTTCAATCCGTATGTCGATAATGATGGGAACGACCGGGAGACCATCTGGGACCTGTTCACCAATCTCGACGACCCCAATACCAGCCTCGAGGTCAACCGCTACCTCTGGGCCGCCTCGCTGGACATCCTGAACTTCCTGCCCGTCGAGCGCATCGACGCCTTCTCCGGCGTCTTCGTGACCGGCTATGGCACGCCGCCGGGCGGCGGACGGTCCTATCGTGCGACTGTCTATATAACGGACCCCGCGCTGGACGCGCGCTCGCTCAAGGTCTCGCTCAACACCCGCTCCGGCCCGGCCGATCCCGACACGGTCCGCGCGGTGGAAGACGCGATTCTTTCTCGCGCGCGGCAACTGCGGATCAAGCACACCGCGCTCTGAGACCGCAAAGCCGCACTGGACGCTGGACGGGCACAGGCTTATCAAGCCGCGGAAAGAACACTCCGTGAGCCGAGGTAAGCATGTCCCGCCTGGACCCATCCGTCATCGAACCGAAATGGCAAGCCGCATGGGATGATGCCGGCGTCTTCAAGGCCGTTCGCGACCCCGCAAAGCCGAAATACTACGTGCTGGAGATGTTCCCCTATCCCTCGGGACGCATCCATATCGGCCATGTGCGCAACTACACCATGGGCGATGTCATCGCGCGCTATAAATCGTCCTGTGGCTTCAGCGTGTTGCACCCGATGGGCTGGGATGCCTTCGGGATGCCGGCGGAAAATGCAGCAATGGCCTCTGGTGGCCACCCGAAGGACTGGACCTACGGCAATATCGCCGACATGCGCGGCCAGATGAAACCGCTCGGCCTGTCCATCGACTGGAGCCGTGAATTCGCCACTTGCGACCCGGAATACTACGCCCAGCAGCAACGCATGTTCATCGACATGCTGGAAGCGGACCTGATTTATCGCAAGAACGCGGTGGTCAACTGGGACCCGGTCGACATGACGGTGCTCGCCAATGAGCAGGTCGAACAGGGGCGCGGCTGGCGCTCCGGCGCGCTGGTCGAGCGCAAGGAACTGACGCAATGGTTCTTCAAGATCTCGGATTTCTCCGAAGAGCTGCTCGACGCGCTGGACGGGCTGGAGGACTGGCCCGAAAAGGTGCGCCTGATGCAGGCCAACTGGATCGGCAAGAGCCGCGGGCTGCAATTCGCCTTCGACATGGTGGATGCCCCTGAAGGCTTTGAAAAGGTTGAAGTCTACACGACCCGCCCAGACACGCTGATGGGCGCGAGCTTCGTCGGCATCTCGCCCGATCACCCGTTGGCGAGGGAACTGGAAACGGACAACGCGGGAATCGCCGAGTTCTGCGCCGAGTGCCGCCGCATGGGCACCTCGGAAGAAGAACTGGAAAAGGCCGAGAAGCGTGGCTTCGACACCGGCCTGACGGTCCGCCACCCGCTGGATCCGAGCTGGGAGCTGCCGATATATGTCGCCAATTTCATCCTGATGGATTACGGCACCGGCGCCATTTTCGGCTGCCCGGCTCATGACGCGCGCGACCTCGAATTCGCCCGCAAGTATAACCTGCCCGTCGTCTCGACCTACGCGCCGCTGGACCCGGCGGCCGATTTCGAGTCCCCCGAGGATGGCGGCGAGGCCTATGTGCCACTGAAGTCGGAGAAGGTGAATTACGTCAAAGGCTTCGCCGGGGCTTCCGAGCAGACCGGCGAGGCGGGAATCGCCTCCGCCATCGATCTCTTCGACGGGAAGGGGTTGGGCGAGGGCGTGACCAAGTTCCGTCTGCGCGACTGGGGCCTCTCTCGCCAGCGCTACTGGGGTTGCCCGATTCCGGTCGTGCATTGCGAAGATTGCGGCGTGGTGCCGGAGAAGCGCGAGAACCTGCCCGTCGAGTTGCCCTATGACGAGGGCGGCACGCCGATCGACTTCTCCGTGCCCGGCAACCCGCTGGACCGCCACCCCACCTGGCGCGACACGCCTTGCCCGTCCTGCGGCAAGCCTGCCAAGCGCGAGACGGACACGATGGACACCTTTGTCGATTCGTCCTGGTATTTCGCCCGCTTCACCGCGCCGCGCGCCGAAACGCCGACCGTGGCCGAGGAAGCCTCCTACTGGATGAATGTCGACCAGTATATCGGCGGCATCGAACACGCGATCCTGCATCTGCTCTATTCGCGCTTCTACGCCCGCGCGATGCACCTGACCGGGCACCTGCCCGAGAAATGCAAGGAGCCGTTCAATGCGCTTTTCACGCAAGGGATGGTGACGCATGAGATCTACCTGACCCGCGATGAGAATGACCGCCCGGTCTATCACCTGCCCGAAGATGTCGAGCGGGGCGAGACCGGCGTGACCGTGACCGCAACGGGCGAGGCGGTGGAGGTGATTCCCTCTGCCAAGATGTCGAAATCCAAGAAGAACGTGGTCGACCCGGTCGATATTGTCACCAAATACGGCGCCGATACCGCGCGCTGGTTCGTGATGTCCGACAGCCCGCCGGAACGGGACGTGGAATGGACCGCGTCCGGCGCAGAGGCGGCCTACAAGCATCTCGGCCGCGTCTTCCGGATCGCTTTTGAGCTGGCCGAGGCCGGTGTGCCCGAAGGCGGCACGGAGGATGTCGCGCTTGAGAAGGCAACGCATCGCGCCATCGCCGATGTGACTGACGGAATCGAAGGCTTCGCCTTCAACACCTCCATCGCCAAGCTCTATGGCTTCACCAACACGGTCGCCAAATCCAAGGCCAGCGCCGGCGCCAAGGCGCAGGCAATGCGGGTCATGGCGCAGCTCATGTCGCCGATGACCCCGCACCTGGCCGAAGAGATCTGGTCGCTGCTCGGCGGCGAAGGGCTGGTCGCCCGCGCGCCCTGGCCAAAAGCTGATCCCGCAATGCTGGTCGAGGACACGATCACCCTTCCGATCCAGATCAACGGCAAGAGGCGCGGCGAACTGGAGGTTGCCAAGGATGCGGACAAACCGTCCGTTGAAGCGCTGGTGCTGGCGCATGAGGCCGTCGTGAAGGCGCTGAATGGTGGTCAGCCGAAAAAACTGATCGTCGTGCCCGGGCGGATCGTCAATGTCGTGGTCTGACCGCCGGCAGATCCTGGCAGGTCTTGCCGCCGTCGGCTTGCTGGCCGGCTGCGGCTTCCAGCCAGCCTATGCGCCCGGCCAGTCCGGTGACAGCTTGCGCGGCCAGATACTGCCCAAAGCCGCCTCCAACAAGCAAAGCTTTATCTTTGTAGACCGTATCGAAGACCGTCTCGGACGCAACGACGCCGCACCTTATCAGCTGAATTACAGCATGAATCTGAGTTCGGAGGGCCTCGCCAAGACGCCGAGCAACTCCACCTATCGGTACCACCTGAAAGGCCGGCTGACCTACAGCGTTGTCGACCGAAACACGAATGAGGTGCTGACCAGCGGCATGGTGCGCAATTTCACCGGCTATTCCGCGATCGGCACCACCGTCGCCACCCGGGCCTCGCAGACCGACGCCCGGGAGCGGCTGATGATCCTGATGGCGGACGAGGTGGTCAGCCGCCTCTATGCCACCGCGCCGAGTTGGCTTCCGTGAAACTCTCCCCGCGCGACGCCACGGCCTTCTTCGCAAAACCCGACCCCAAACGTGCCGGGGTCCTGATCTACGGCGCCGACGCGATGCGGGTTTCGCTCAAACGGCAGGACCTCGTCGCGGCGCTGATCGGGCCCAATGGCGATGACGAGATGCGGCTCACACGGATGAACGGCGCCGAGCTGCGCCGCGACGGGGCCGCGCTGCTCGACGCGGTCAAGGCGACGGGGTTCTTCCCCGGTCAACGCGCCGTGCTGGTCGAGGATATGACTGACAGCCAGACCCCGGCGATGAAATCCGCGCTGGAGGAATGGCACCCCGGCGACGCGATGATCGTTGCCACGGCCGGGCAGCTCAAGGCCAGCTCCAAGCTGCGCAAGCTCTTCGAAGCCCACAAGAACGCGCTCTGCGCGGCGATCTATGACGACCCGCCAAGCCGCGCCGAGATCGAGACGGAACTGAAACGGGCCGGCATGAAAGAGATCGACCCGACAGCCATGGCCGATCTCGAAGCCCTCGCCCGTGCGCTTGATCCGGGCGATTTTCGCCAGACCCTGGAAAAGCTCGCGCTCTACAAGATCGGTGACGCAACGCCCCTGGTGAGCGCAGAGATCGCCGATCTCGCCCCGGCCACCATCGAAGCCGCCGTGGATGACCTGCTGCGCGCCGTGGCCGAGGGACGCCACCGCGAGATCGGCCCGCTGATGCAGAAGCTCGACGGTCAGGGCGAGAATCCCACCACGCTGGTCATCTTCGCGACCCGCCATTTCCGCGCGCTGCATGCCGCGAGCGCCGACCCCAAGGGCCCCGCCGCCGGCATTGCCCGCCAGCGTCCGCCAATCTTCGGCCCGCGCCGCGACCGCATGATCCGGCAGGCCCAGGATTGGGGGCTGCGCAAGCTGGAAACCGCCTTGACGATCCTTGTCGATACCGATCTTTCGCTGCGCTCAGGCGGGCAGACCGCACCGCAAATGGCGCTGGTCGAACGAATGTTCCTCCGCCTCGCCATGCTCAAATCCCACGGCCGCTGACGCGCCGCCCCTGCGACATTTCGGCCTTTACCCTCCGCACGCCCCGTGCCAGCTTGGTCCGAACGCGGGAGGATCAGGAAATGTACAAGGTTATCGGCAGCGTCAAGAGCCGTACGCTTCGGGTACTCTGGGCGCTTGAGGAACTCGGGCTCGACTATGAACATGTCGCGGCGGCCCCGCGCTCTGCCGATGTCGTTGCCCTGAACCCGACCGGCAAGGTCCCTGTTCTTGTTGCCGAAAACACACCGATCACCGATTCCACCGCCATCCTCGCTTTCCTCGCCGACCGGCATGGCGCCCTGACCTTTCCCGCCGGCAGCCTCGACCGCGCCCGACAGGACAGCCTTACGCAATTCCTGCTCGACGAGTTCGACGCCGCTCTCTGGATGGCGGCACGCCACAGTTTCGTCCTTCCCGAGGAGCTACGCGAAAGCGCGATCAAGAAAAGCCTGAAATGGGAATTCGAGCGCAGCCAGACGACGCTTGTCTCCCGTATGGCCGACGGCCCCTACCTGATGGGCGAGACCATGACGGTCCCGGACATCATCCTCACCCATTGCGGGATCTGGGCGCAGGTCGCCCGTTTCGCCATCGTCGAGCCGCAGCTTGCGGACTACTTCGCGCGGATGCGCGCCCGCCCTGCCCTACGGCGCGCCATGGAGGCCGGTCAGAGCGGCGCCGCCTGACCCCTTCGCCCTTGCATCCGGCCGCGTCCTGCGGTCACTGGCATCCATGACACCCGATCTTTCCTATGAAGAAACCGCCTGGGCCGAGGCGCATGGCATCGTCGCCGGTGTCGATGAGGTCGGCCGTGGCCCGCTGGCGGGACCGGTGACAGCCGCCGCCGTGGTACTCGACCGCGCCAACATTCCCGAGGGATTGAACGATTCCAAGAAGCTGTCCCAGGCGAAGCGCGAGGCGCTGGCCGAGGCGATCCACACCTCCGCTCAGGTTGCAATCATCCATGTCTCGGTCGAGGAGATCGACGCGCTGAACATCCTGCGCGCCTCTCATCTCGCGATGGAGCGTGCGCTGGCCCAGCTCCCCGCCTTGCCCGGAATGGCGCTGATCGATGGCAACAGAATGCCGGTCGAATTGCCCTGCGCCGGGCGAACAATCGTCAAGGGCGACGGCAAGAGCCTGTCGATTGCCGCCGCCTCGATCGTGGCCAAAGTGGCGCGCGATCGCCTCATGGTGGATTTGGCGCAACAGCATCCCGGCTACGGCTGGGAGACCAATGCGGGCTACCCGACAGCTGTGCACAAAAAGGCACTCCGAGATCTTGGGGTGACCCCACATCATAGACGTTCCTTCGCGCCCGTCCGCAACATCTTGTATCAAGGGAATTCGACAAGCCTTTGATTCAATAAAGAATTTGACGGCGAATCGCCTTTGACTCATTCTGTCCACAACATGACGCCCATCTCAACAGGGCGCGGGACGAGGCAGAAATGACAAAGATGAAGACCAAGGTGGCGCAGAAAGCGCTGCCGCTGAACACGATCCTTGCCGGCGACTGTATCGCGGAGATGAAGAAGCTCCCTGACGCTTCGATTGACCTCATCTTCGCCGATCCGCCTTATAATCTCCAGCTCAAGGGCAATCTTCACCGCCCGGACAATTCACTTGTCGACGCGGTGGATGACGAATGGGACAGCTTCTCGTCCTTCGGCGCCTATGATCGCTTTACCGAAGCCTGGCTGGCCGAGGCGCGACGCCTCCTGAAACCCAATGGTGCGATCTGGGTGATCGGTTCCTATCACAACATCTTCCGGGTCGGCTCCAAGCTTCAGGACGCGGGCTTCTGGATCCTCAACGACGTGGTCTGGCGCAAGTCCAATCCGATGCCGAATTTCCGCGGTATGCGGTTGACCAATGCCCATGAGACGATGATCTGGGCCGGCAAGTCGGAAGACAGCAAATACACCTTCAACTACGAGGCGCTGAAGGCGCTGAATGAAGGCATCCAGATGCGCTCCGACTGGGTGATCCCGATCTGCAATGGCGGCGAGCGCCTCAAGGATTCCAAGGGCGACAAGGCCCACCCGACCCAGAAGCCCGAAGCGCTGCTGCACCGCGTTCTGATCGGCTCGACCAACCCCGGCGATGTGGTCCTCGACCCGTTCTTCGGCACGGGGACAACCGGCGCCGTCGCCAAGATGCTTGGTCGCGACTTCATCGGCATCGAACGCGAGGAGAGCTATCGCAAGGTCGCGACGGCCCGCATCGACAATGTACGTATGCTTGACAGCGACGCCCTCAAGGTCACGACATCCAAGCGCGCCGAACCGCGCGTGCCCTTTGGCCAACTGGTCGAGCGCGGCATGCTGCGCCCCGGCGAGATGCTGACCTCGGCCAATGGCAAGGCGGCGAAAGTCCGCGCCGATGGCACGCTGATCTCCAAGGACACGAAGGGCTCGATCCACCAGGTCGGTGCTGCACTGGAAGGCGCCCCCTCCTGCAACGGCTGGACCTACTGGCATTTCAAGCGCGACGGCAAGCCGGTGTCGATCGACGTTCTGCGGCAGCAGATCCGCGCCGAGATGCAAGCCCGTCCCAGCTGAGCTTCAACGACTTACCGCCGGTGCCTGTGGCCTGACACAGCGACACCAGACTTGCCCCGCCTCGAAAGATGGCGGGGCTTTTTTTGAGACGCGTGGTGAGGCGGTAGGCAACGTCGGGGCCGGGCTCTGAAGTGCGAGAAATCAGGCTGACGCGCCCATGCCGCCCCATCTCAGCTCTTTCGCGGCATCGGGTTGGTCGCGAATTTGTAAGGCGTCCAGTCCTCGATCTCCGGATAGAACTGCTTGCGCCAGGCGCGCACTTTCGGGTTCATGCGGCGGCGCCAGAGCGGTGGGATCATCGCCGAAAAGGTCATCACCGGATAGCCATAGGGCAGCTGCGGCGCCTCGTCAGTGCTGTAGCTTTGAAGCAGCGGGAAGCGGCGCATGGGCTTGTAATGATGATCCGAGTGGCGCTGCAGGTTGATCAGCAGCCAATTGGTCGCCCGGTGCGAGGAATTCCAGCTATGGCGCGGCAGCACGTGCTCGTAGCGCCCTTCGCCGAGATGTTTCCGCGTCAGCCCGTAATGCTCGACATAGTTGACGATCTCCAACTGCCAGATCGCCACCAGCGCCTGCCAGCAAAACAGCAGCAACCCGCCCCAGCCGCCGATCAGAAACGCCAGCACAAGAAACAGTGTTTGCAGGGTCCAGTAACGCCAGAACGGATTGGAACGGTGGTGCCAGGGCAGCCCCTTGCGGGCCAGCATCGCCATCTCCGCGCGGAAGGCCGACCGCCAGCAGGCCGGCAGGACGCGAAAGAAGAAGCGGTGAAAGCCCTCGTTGTAACGCGCGGTCACAGCGTCCCGCGGGGTTCCCACCCAAAGATGATGAACCAGCAGATGTTCGGTGCGGAAATGACCGTAGAGCACCGAGCACATCAACAGATCGCCCAGCCAGCGTTCGAGCTTGTTGGTCTGGTGGAAGAGCTCATGGGCATAGACGATGCCGGTCGTGCCGGAGACGACGCCCATGCCGAAGAAGACCATGAGCTTCTCGCCCCAGCCGAGATGCGCCGCGCCGGGCACGTACCAGAGCAACCAGAGCAGCGTTCCGAACTGGATCGGAAACCAGATCATTGTGATCAGGCGATACCAGACGAGCTGATCGTCCGTGGTGGCCAGATCTGCGTTCTCCGCGTAGAGCCCGGTGATCTGGTCGATGATCGAGAACATCCCCCAGGAGAAAAGCGGCAGCACAAAGACCCAGACACCGCCGCGAGTGGCCGCGAGCAGGGCCAGTGGCACCATGAGGAGCGAAAGCCAGAACGGCAGCGCATTCCGGAGACGGGCAACTTCGGCAGAGGGGATCATCGTCGGACCTGCAGGCAGAAAAAGGTGCCGCGAGGTTACGCCTTTTTCCTGCCGGATCAAAGAGCTGGCAGGGTGGATTCCGCCATCGCCCAGACCTTTCGCATCACGGTCGGCAACGCCTCCGGGCGGAAAACCCTTTTGTCCACGAAATCGCCCCGTCCGACCCGGGCGTCATGGCTGACCCCCGCGACTCGCAGGGACAGGCGCAGGTGGAAATGAGTAAAGGTGTGGCGGACCTCGCCGGGAACGGCTTGCCACGCCGCCTCCAGCGGGGGCGCCTCCTCGGGCGAGTCGCCCCAATCGGAGCAGGGCCAGGCCAGCATTCCGCCCAACAACCCACGCGGCGGGCGGCGCTCCAGAAGCAACGCCCCGTCGTCGCGACGAACGATATAGGCGAAGCCATGACGCACCGGTTTGGGCGTTTTCGGCGCCTTGCGTGGCAGCTCCGGCGCAAGCCCGGACGCGCGCGCGACGCAAGGGCCGACCAGTGGACAGATGCCGCAGGCCGGCTGACCCGGCGTACAAATCGTCGCGCCAAGATCCATCATTGCCTGCGCATGATCGCCGGGGCGCGCCCCCGGTGTCAGCCGTGCGGCCAGTTCGGTCAGCTCCGACTTGGCCGTCGGCAGGGGCGTCTCGACCGAGAAGAGCCGCGACACGACCCGTTCGACATTGCCATCCACGACCGTATCCGCGCGATCAAAGGCAATCGAGGCGATGGCGGCTGCCGTATAGGGGCCGATTCCGGGAAGCTTGAGCAGCGCCTCCCGGTTGTCGGGAAAATGCCCGCCCAGTTCCTGCGAAACCACACGGGCGCATTTGTGCAGGTTGCGGGCGCGGGCGTAGTAGCCAAGTCCGGCCCATTCGGCCATGACGGCCTCTTCGTCGGCTGCTGCCAGCGCATGGACATCCGGCCAGAGGAACGTGAAGCGCAGGAACTTGGCGCGCACGGCGGCCACGGTGGTCTGCTGCAACATGACTTCGGACAGCCAGACGCGATACGGGTCCGGCTGGACACCTGCTTGCCGCGCTGCCGGCCCGACCCGCCAGGGCATCTCGCGGGCATGGGCGTCATACCAGTCCAGGAGCGCCCCGCCGGCCGCCGTCAATTCCGTGTCACGCAATATTTATACCCCCACGCAGCGTAGCGCTGGTCCCTGTCGCACAAGCAGGTAAGATAGGCCGGAATGAAAGGATTGTCAGGCTATGGCCGTTCAAAAGGGCAACATAGAGAAGTCACCGCGCCGCAAGCGCGGATTCGAGCGCACGTCTTCGCTGCTCTCGCAACGGATTCGCAAGGCGACAGAGACCCGTGGCTTCGCCGAGACCCGCCTGCTGACCCATTGGGCCGAGATCGTTGGCGAAGAAACCGCCGCTGTCGCCCGGCCTGTTGCCGTGAGCTATTCCAAGGGCGGTTTCGGCGCGACGCTGACCGTCCTGACGACCGGCGCGCAAGGCCCCATGCTGCAAATGCAAGAGCCCCGGCTGCGCGAAAAGATCAACGCGGTCTACGGCTACAACGCCATTGCCCGCCTGCGATTCACCCAGACCGCGCCGACCGGCTTCGCCGACGGCCAGGCGCAGTTCGCCGCCGCTGAGAAGCCGAAGCCCAAGCGCCCCGATCCGGCCAGCGTGAAACAGGCCGAGAGCCTCGCTGATGGCGTCGCCGACGACGGGCTGCGCCGTGCGCTCGAAGCCCTCGGGGCGGAAGTGATCAACAAGAACAGGAAGACCTAACCGGAGACCCGCGAATGAAGCGTTACCTGACCATGGCGGCCCTTGCCGCCGTTACTGCCACAGGCGTCGGCTACTGGATGAGCCAGCAGGCCTCCTCCACGCAGTCCCACCTGCCGTCGCTGGTCGGCGCGGCCATCGCAGAAGGCAGCCACGACGTCGTCGAGATGTCGCTGGGCGATCCCGATGCCAAGGTGCATGTCATCGAATATGCCTCCTTCACCTGCGGCCATTGCGCGAATTTCGAGCAGACCGTCTTCAAGGAGCTGCGCGAAAACTATATCGACCCCGGCAAGATTAAGTTCACCTTCCGCGATGTCTACTTCGACCGGTTTGGCCTCTGGGCCTCGATGGTCGCGCGGTGTGATCCGATGCGCTATTTCGGTGTGCAGGAGCTGATTTTCGAGGACATCTCGGCCTGGGCGAGCGGCGAGCCGGCGCAAATCGCCGACAACCTGCGCAAGATCGGCCGCAAGGCCGGGCTCACCGATGAAAAGGTGAATGCCTGCTTGCAGGATGCCGACATGGCACAGGATCTCGTCGCCTGGTGGGAAGCCAATTCGAAGGAGCATGACATCAACTCCACGCCGAGCTTCATCATCAATGGCGAGAAATACTCGAACATGTCCTACAAGGAGTTTTCCGAGATTCTCGACGAGAAGCTCGCCGAATAAGCCTCAGCGAAGGGGCGCCAGCAGGGTTTCCAGCGGCGCCCAGTCCTCCAGTTCCAGACGCACCGGGACGGTCAGCACCGTCCGCCTGAAGGATGCCGGCATACGCACGGCATCCTTTTCCGTCGTGACGAGCTGTGCGCCGAGCAGCTTCGCCTCGTTCTCGAGCCGGGTGATCAGCGCCGGCGTCAACGGTTGGTGATCTTCCAGCGCCTCGGCCCGCAGAACCTCCGCGCCTAACCCGCGCAGCGTTGCGAAGAACTTTTCCGGATAGCCGATCCCGGCAAAGGCCAACACCCGCAGCCCCGGCCAGTCCATGCCGGTCTGGAGCGGCTGAAGCGCGGCGCGCGCCAGTGGCACGCCCGCCTCGGAGACCTCCGCGCCCCAGGCCGCGTCGAACCGCGTCTGCATCTCCGGCGCACCGATGGAAAGCAGCAGATCCGCCCGGGCCAACCCCGCCTCGACCGGCTCACGTAACGGCCCGGCAGGAATGCAGCGCCCGTTGCCGAAGCCCCGTGCCGCATCCACCACGACGATGGAGAGCGTCTTCTCGACCGACGGATTCTGAAACCCATCATCGAGCAGGACCCAGCGTGCTCCAGCCGCTTCCGCAGCCCGCAAGCCGGCCGCACGGTCCTTCGCGACCCAGGCGGTGGCAAATGCTGCGATGAGCAACGGCTCATCGCCGACATCCCCGGCGTCATGGGTCGCCGGATCAACCCGAACCGGCCCCTCCAGCTTTCCGCCATATCCGCGCGAGACGACATGCACGCCTTCGCCCAGCCGCTGCGCCAGCGCCAGCACGGTCGGTGTCTTGCCGGTCCCGCCGGCGCTCAGATTGCCGATGCAGATCACTGGTACGGTAGCGCGATAGCCCTGCCCTCCACGCAACCTGCGGGCGGTCGCGGCGGCATAGAGCGCACCCAGCGGCGCCAGCAAACGGGCAACCGCACCCGGCGCGTCGGCGGGCATGTTCCAGAAAGACGGCGCGCGCATCACGTATTCCCCGCTTGCAGCACCGGCAGAAGGACGGAGACCAGCCGGTCGAGCACCGGACTGCCATCCGAGGCGATATCCCAGGCATTGAGCGCCAGCAAAGCAGCTTTTTCCGGCGCCATCAGCTCGGCCAATGCGGGCCCGAGACGTCCGCCATCGGCAATCATCCGGCACGCCCCGCCGCGCCGCAATCGTCGCAACGTCTCCGCCTGACTGCCGGAGAACGGCCCGGCGAGAATCGCGGAGCCGAGTGTCGCCGGATGTACCGCCTCCGGCACTTCGGAGTTGGACAGGGTCCCGCCCAGGAACGTGATCGGGGCGAGCCGATAGTAGAGGCCCAACTCGTCCGCGAAATCGCCGATGAAGATGTCCGTCGCCTCGTCCGGCTCCTCGTCGGCATCGCGCCGGGCAACATTCCAGCCGTCGGCCCGCAGCTTCGCGGCCAGCACCGGCGCCTCTTCCTCATGCCGGGGAACGAGGATGAGAAGCAGCCTGTGGGCAACGCGACGTGCCGTCCTGTGCGCTGTCAGGATATCCGGCAGCTCCGCTGGATCGGGACAGGCCGCGAGCCAGACAGGGCGTCCACGCAGCGCCTCGGCAAGGTCCGCGCGCTCGGCTTCAAGGCAGAAGGGCGGATGTGCAATCCGTGTCAGGCGTCCGGTCACCTCGACCCGCGCCGGCACCGCGCCAAGTCCCCGGATTCCCTCGAATTCCGTTGGGTCGAGCGCGAACACGCGCTGGAACAGTCCAAATCGCCGCCTCTCCTGATTCCGGCGACCGACAGTGCTGCAGACCGGCGCCACCGCATTTTGCAGAAAGAGGGGCACACCTCGCTGGGCACATGCCTCCAGCAGCAACGGATCCCGGGCCTGCTCGAACCAGAGCGCCGCGTCGGGCTGCCAGTGATCAAGGAAGAGTTGCGCGACCCGCGTGGAATCGAGCGGCTGGTAGTGACAGATCAACCCCTCCGCCTCGGCCTGCTCTCGGCACCGGTCCACATCTGGCGTGGTCACCAGGAGCGTGATCCGGACAAGGTCCTCCTCCAGCCGCTCCCGCAGCGAACCAAGCGCACCGGGTTCGACCATTCCGGGCACATGGCACCAGAGCAACGGCCCCGGCGGCCGCGTCTGTTCGCTGCGGCCGAGCCTTTCGGCCGCAGCGCGCCCCGCCTCGCCACCGCGCTGCGCCACGAGGGCGAGCTTGCGGGCTTCAGCCGTGCTGCGCAGGCGCGCCCGGAGGTTTGGAAGGGTCATCGCTGCCAAGGTTGGCCTCAGCCAAGTTCCTCGGTGGTCGAAGCTTCCTGTTCCTCGTCCTGGAGGCGATGGATATGGGCGAGGAAGTACCGCATATGGGCGTTGTCGACGGTTTTCTGCGCGTTTTCCTTCCACGCGTCATGCGCCGTGGCATAGTCGGGGAACATGCCGACGATATGGATATCGTCGACATTCTTGAAAACGTTTTTCGACGGATCGACGAGTTCGCCGCCGAAGACGAGATGCAGACGCTGCGGCATGAGGATCTCCCTGTCCTTATTGCGATTTTCCGGCACCCTAGCGGGATGCGACCGCGCGTCAAGACACGGGGCGCTAACAGACAGATCGCAAAGACGGGCGAAGCGCAGGGCAGGTGTCGGGGCGAGCGCCGATGGCCTGCCCCGGATTCTGTCAGTCCCTACCGGCTGATACCCGCATGAATCGACGGCACATCCAGCGCCGAGAAGCCATAGTGGCGCAACCAGCGCAGGTCGCTGTCAAAGAAGGCGCGCAGGTCCGGGATGCCGTATTTCAGCATCGCGATCCGGTCGATCCCGAGGCCAAAGGCAAAACCCTGCCACTTCGCAGGGTCGATCCCGCCAGACTCGAGCACTTTCGGATGCACCATGCCGGAGCCGAGGATCTCGAGCCAGTCATCGCCCTCGCCGAGCTTCAGCGTGCCGCCTTCCCAGGAACAGCGGATATCGACCTCGGCAGAGGGTTCCGTGAAGGGGAAATGCGAGGCGCGGAAGCGCAGCTCGACATTGTCGACCTCGAAGAAAGCGCGGCAGAACTCCTCCAGCACCCATTTCAGGTTCGCCATGGAGATGTCCTCGCCAATGGCGAGCCCCTCGACCTGGTGGAACATCGGCGTGTGGGTCTGGTCGTAATCAGCGCGGTAGACGCGGCCCGGAGCGATGATGCGGATCGGCGCACCCTGCTTGAGCATCGAGCGGATCTGAACCGGCGAGGTATGGGTCCGCAACACATGCGGCGGACGATTGTCGCCCTCCTTGCGGGACATGTAGAACGTGTCCATCTCGGCGCGGGCCGGGTGGTGGCCCGGGATGTTCAGCGCGTCGAAATTGTGCCAGTCATCCTCGATCTGCGGACCTTCGGCCACGGCGAAGCCCATATCGGCGAATATCGCGGTGACCTCCTCGGTGACCTGGCTGATCGGGTGGATCGTGCCGGTACGCCCGGGGCGAGCGGGCAGCGTCACGTCGAGCCATTCCGCCTTCAGACGTTCGTCCAGCGCGGCATCGGCCAGCGCGGACTTCTTCGCGGCGAGGGCGGAGTTGATCTCGTCCTTGAGCGCGTTCAGCGCCGGCCCCGCGACCTGCCGTTCCTCGGGCGTCATCTTGCCCAGCTCGCGCATCTTCAGGCTGACTTCGCCTTTCTTGCCCACGGCCTGGACCCTGAGCGCTTCAAGCGCAGCCTCGTCGGCGGCGGCGGAAATGGCGGCAATGTACTTCTGCCTCAGCTCTTTCATGGCTGACTCCCCGTGTTCGGAGAGCGCGGCTCCCCGGCGTCAAAGATTTGGCGAGGGGGTATCACACCGGCCCCCGAAGGCAAGGGCAGGCGCCTCCGATCAGTGCAGAACGTTCAGCCCCCTGGCTTCCCAACCTCTCAGGATCGGGCGGGCGGCCTCGCCAAACTCACCCGCGTCGGTGACCAACTCCGGGAAGATCGCGGAGAATTCTTCGCGCATTGGCGTCGGCATGGCCTTCAGGCTGTGCTCGGAGACGAAGAAGCTTTCGGCAACCGCGCCATTTGCCCAGACCAGCTCATGCCCATCGAACATGAAGTGAAAATAGGTGACCGTTCCGCCGGGCTCCCGGGTCACTGTCCTGCCATCGACAAGATGTGTCGCCGCAACAAGCGCCTCGCGATTGCCGGTTTTCAGCTCCACTTCCGGGGTATCGATGAGGATCCGGTGCTGCGGAGAAACGCGCAGATCCTGTTGACACCCGAGCGTTCCCGCCGCGATCCGGACCGGCGCCAGCTTGCCTTCGGCCGGAACCCGCCTTGCCCCGGTCCAGCGAATGGCGCGGGCACCGCTGTCCACGGTCAGCACCTTTGCACCGACAGCAAGCGTCTCGACCGGGCGTTCGCCATCCGGCGTCTTGATCAACGTCCCCTCGGCAAAGCAGATCGTGCCGCTGGATCCGGCAGAGACGGCCTCATAAACGGGAGTCGTTGGATTCGGCTGGTTGAACTGAAGCGTGTAGGTCGCCGCGTTCGGGCCGGTCGGGACAGCGACGGTCTCTGAGACCGCGCCGGCGGCAAGACCATCCGTTGCGATGATGTTCTGTGTTCCGCCACCGATATCGTAGAAGTCGAGTACGGTTCCGTCCGAGACATCGACCAGCGCCGCCGCTTCATAATTGTTGCTCGCGTTGGAATCCGGGTCGGTCAGCAGGAAGTCGTAGTCATCCGCCGAAAGGACCCAGACCCATTCCTGAGACGCCGCATCCCAACTCGGTGTCAGGCCGGAACTGCCAAGATTGATCGTCAGTCCCGCATTGCCGTCTTGATTATAGAAAACAACCGAAAAGTCGCTCGCATCCTCCGTCGCCGACAGGGATACTTCGAGAAACTCGGAAACGCCTGAGCTTCGCGCATAGGCGTTGGAGTAGTGCAGTTCGCTGATTCTGGCCATTGCCCCACGCACCCAGAAAACTCGTAAAAAACCGAAACAGTCGAAAAAGTTAGCAATAATTATCCAGAAATTAGAGCTAATTTGAGGCGAATCTGGGCAGCATTATAGCACCGGGTTCGAGACATCCAGAGCAGAGCGAGCGGGCCAAGCCTTCGCGAAGGCATAAAAAAACCGCGGGCCAAACGGCCCGCGGTCGATTTTCTTTCCGATCCAAACAGGATCAGGCCAGCGCGGCCTTCGCCTTGTCGACGATCGCGGTGAATGCATCGGGCTCGTTCACGGCCAGGTCGGCCAGCACCTTGCGGTCCACCTCGATACCGGCAAGCGCCAGACCGTTGATGAAACGCGAATAGGTCAGCGCCTCGTCGTGCGAACGCACGGCGGCGTTGATCCGCTGGATCCACAGCGCACGGAACTGGCGCTTACGGGCCTTGCGGTCACGCGTGGCGTATTGGTTGGCCTTGTCGACAGCCTGCGTGGCTGTCTTGAAGTTGCGCGAACGCGAGCCGTAATAGCCCTTCGCGGCCTTCAGGACCTTCTTGTGACGAGCGTGGGTGACGGTTCCGCCTTTAACTCGGGACATTTCTCAAGCTCCTCAGCGCGCGTACGGCATGTATTTTTTGACGATCTTGGTATCCGCCGCGCAAAGTACCGTGGTACCGCGCGCTGTCCGGATAAACTTGGTCGTCCGTTTGATCATGCCATGCCGTTTGCCGGCCTGGGCGGATTTGATCTTGCCGGTCGCAGTTACCTTGAACCGCTTCTTGGCCCCGGACTTGGTCTTCATCTTGGGCATTTGCCAGCTCCTTTATTGGATTTGGTCGTTCCGTCCCGACAGGCATGCCACTTTCGGCCCGCCGCAACGGCTGAAGACGGGCGTATAGGCCGCGCCGGCCTTCCTGGCAAGGGGAAATCGCCGTGCAGGTCGTTCCGCCCGGGCGGACATGGCCGCAAAGCGATGTTCCGCATGATCACCCAGGAAAAACCGAGCCTGCTCCGGACGAAAACGCCGTCGCGGAGCGTCGCCTTGCGAATCGGCGGCGGACGCTGGCGACGGCGCCACGCACCGCTCCAGGCGAAGCGTGGCGGCCAAACCGACGCCCAATCAGCGCAGTATGTCGCCGATCACCTTGGTAAAAACTTCCGGGATCTTGCCGATGGAATAGCTTCCTTCCGGCTTCTGGAGCACCGCAGTGGCGATCAAACCGGCACAGATCATGATCATGATGGCGGCCGCACGCGGCGACCTCCCTTCGGAAAAGGCCGAGAGAAGCGCTGGAAAGGCCAGCACCCCAATAACCAGACCGATCACGAAAATCAGGTCAGCACCCAGTGTCACACCAGCCATCCTATCCATCCGCCTTGAAACACGTCACGTCTCGCGCCTACTCCGGATCGGTATTGAAGATCAATCTCTCGTCGCAGGGTGCCACCCGGAGGATATTTGTCGAGCCCGGAATGTTGAAGGGAACGCCGGCGACGACAACGATATTGTCCTCGGAATTGGCGAACTGCCCGGCCCGCGCAGCGCGCGCCGCCGAGACCACGGCCATCTTGAACCGGCTGACATCGCCATTGGTCATGAAGCAGTTCACGCCCCAGCTCAGGCACATCCGCCGCGCCGTCCCGGTGAAGGGGGTCAGCGCGAGGATCGGCACGCGCGGCCGCTCGCGGGCGGTCTTTAGCGCCGTGGTGCCGGAATGGGTGAAGCAGCAGATCGCTTTCACGCCGGTATTCTCCGCGATCTCGCGGGCCGAGGCGACGATCGAATCGGCCGTGGTCTTGCGATCGACATGGCGCGCCGACTCGATGATGTCGCGATAAACCTGCCCGTTCTCGACCTCGACGGCGACGGCATCCATCGTGCTCACCGCTTCGAAGGGGAACTGACCGGCGGCGGATTCGGCCGAGAGCATGACCGCGTCGGCGCCCTCATAGATCGCGTTGGCCACGTCTGAGACCTCGGCGCGGGTCGGAATCGGGCTTTCGATCATCGATTCCAGCATCTGGGTGGCAACGATGACCGGCTTGGCAGCCTTCCGAGCGCCCCGGATCAGGCGTTTCTGGATCGGCGGAACAGCCTGGACCGGAAGTTCGACCCCGAGATCGCCGCGCGCGACCATGATCCCGTCGGAGACCTCGAGGATCTCGTCATAAGCTTCAACGGCGGAGGGTTTCTCGATCTTGGAGAGAACTGCCGCGCGTCCGGCGACCAACTCCTTGGTGTAGATCACGTCCTCGGGCCGCTGCACGAAGGACAGGGCAACCCAGTCGACACCGAGCTCACAGACGAATTCGAGGTCCCGCTTGTCTTTTGCCGACAGTGCGGCCACGGGCAGGACCACGTCCGGCACGTTGACGCCCTTGCGGTTGGAGATCGTGCCACCGGTAACGACCACGCAATCGGCATAATCTTCGCCGCATTGCTCGACCCGCAGGCGGATCTTGCCGTCATTGATCAGAAGCGTCGCGCCCGGCTTGAGCGCCTGGAAGATCTCCGGATGGGGCAGGCGCACGCGGCTCGACGTGCCCTCGGCCTCGTCGAGATCCATGCGGAACTTGTCGCCATCGACCAGCACCTCGCTGTCGCCGGCAAAGACGCCGACGCGCAGTTTCGGACCCTGAAGGTCCGCGAGGATGGCGATCGGACGGCCGATTTCCTGTTCGATATTACGGATGATCCCGTGCCACTCGCGGATCTCGTCATGGCTCCCGTGGCTCATGTTGAGCCGGAAGACATCCGCGCCGAGTTCGAAGAGCCTCCGGATCGTATCATAGTCATCCGAAGCAGGGCCTAGTGTGGCCACGATCTTCACATTGCGCATCCGTCGCATTGGGTTCCTTTCCTTCGAGCGGCTTTCGGTGCGAGGGTTAGCGATAAAATGGCCGAAGTTCCACCCCTCGGATGGCTCTGGCGCTCCGCCCCCTGACGCAATACACCCTTGCGGGGAAAACATCACGCACTCATGACATATCACGCTTTCCATACTCATGGCGAACCCCGCCAAAGCCGCTGGCTGATCACGGTCGACCATGCGACCAATACCGTTCCCCCTCAGGTCAACGGCGGCACGCTGGGCTTGCCGCAATCGGAGATGTCCCGCCACATCGCCTATGATCCAGGCGCGGCAGGGGTTGCCCACGCGCTGGCCGATGCGCTGGAAGCGCCACTGATCACCTCCAACTTCTCGCGTCTCGTGATCGATCCGAACCGAGGCGAGGACGACCCGACCCTGTTGATGAAGCTCTATGACGGCACCATCATCCCCGGCAATCGCCATGCCGGGCGGGAAGAGCTGGAGCGTCGCAAGGAGCTCTGCTACCGGCCCTATCACGCCGAACTTGGTCGGCTCGCAGCCTCACGCCGCGACCCGGTGATTGTTGCCGTTCACAGCTTCACGCCCCAGCTGATGGGGCGGCCGCCGCGCCCCTGGCATGTGGCGCTGCTCCACACGGCGCCGCGAAACGCGCTCTCGCTGGCGATAATCGCGCGACTTCAGGCTGAAGACGACCTCTGTGTCGGCGACAACGAACCTTATGCCGGGCACCAGCCCGGCGATTCCATTCACCGCCACGCCTTGAGCCATGACCGGCCGCATGTTCTGATCGAGGTCCGGCAGGACCTGATCCGGACCGTCGAGGAGCAACAAGGTTGGGGACGACGACTGGCGCCGCTGCTGGTCGGCGCGCTCGCCGATTGCGGCGCATGAGGGAGAGAGAGATGGACGAGCAGACACGTATCGAGATCGAAGCCGCCGCCTTCCGGAGGTTGCAGAAGCACCTGATGGAGGACCGTCCGGAGGTGCAGAATATCGACATGATGAACCTTGCGGGATTCTGCCGGAACTGCCTGTCGCGCTGGTATCAAGAGGCCGCCAGTGAGCGCGGCATCGAGATGGACAAGGCGGCTGGGCGGGAGGCTTTCTACGGCATGCCCTATGACGACTGGCGGGCACAGAACCAGACTGAGGCGAGCCCGGACAAGCAGGCCGCCTTCGAGGTCGCCTTCCGGGAGAATGTGGGCGAAGCCGACAAGGACTGACCCCGACTGGCGACCGCTGCCATGCAGGCAGGGGAATATCGCGTCCCGTGTCGCAATTTGACCAGCGCTTCTGCGCCGCTCCGGCAAGGAGACGGTATGAAAGCGCGTCTTGTCGCTTCGATTGCCGCTGCTTTCTTCTTCGGCCTGCTTTCCGCCTTTGGCACGCGCGGTCTCGCCTCTTGAGCCCGTCGCCCGCGCCCTCTAAACCCGTCGCGAAAAGGAGCCCGCCCCATGAGCCTCAATACTTTCGGTCACCTGTTCCGCGTCACCACCTGGGGCGAGAGCCATGGGCCCGCGCTTGGCGCCACGATCGATGGCTGCCCGCCGGGCGTTCCGATTGAGGCGGAAGCGTTGCAGGTCTGGCTCGACAAGCGCAAGCCGGGGCAGAATCGCTTTATGACCCAACGGCGCGAACCCGATCAGGTCGAGATCCTGTCCGGGGTCTTCGAGGGCGTCTCCACCGGCACACCGATCCAGTTGATGATCAGGAATACCGATCAGCGTTCCAAGGATTACAGCGAGATCGCGGAGAAGTTCCGCCCCGGCCACGCCGACATCACCTATTGGCAGAAATACGGAATCCGCGACTATCGCGGCGGCGGGCGCTCCTCGGCGCGCGAGACGGCGGCGCGTGTGGCAGCAGGCGGAGTCGCGCGGGCGGCGCTGGCCAAGCTGGCGCCGGAGCTGAAGATCACCGGCTACATGGTACAGATGGGCACGCAGACCATCGACCGCGCCCGGTTCGATCTCGACGAAATCCCAAACAACGCCTTCTGGCTGCCCGATGCGGGCGCGGTCGAGGATTGGAGCACCTATCTCGACGGGCTGCGCAAGGCCGGCTCCTCGGTCGGCGCGATGATCGAGCTTTGTGCCTCGGGCGTGCCGGCCGGGCTGGGCGCGCCGGTCTATGGCAAGCTGGATACGGATCTTGCTGCGGCCATGATGTCGATCAATGCCGTCAAGGGCGTAGAGATCGGCGAGGGCATGGCGGCGGCGATGCTGACCGGCGAGGCAAATGCCGACGAGATCACCATGGGCAATGACGGACCGCGCTTCGGCTCCAACCATTCGGGCGGCATCCTTGGAGGCATCTCGACCGGGCAGGACGTGGTCGTCCGCTTTGCCGTGAAGCCGACCTCCTCCATCCTCACCCCGCGCCGGACGATAACCCGGTCGGGCGAGAATACCGAGATCGTCACCAAGGGCCGGCACGACCCCTGCGTCGGCATCCGCGCCGTGCCGGTGGGCGAGACGATGATGGCCTGCGTGCTGCTGGATCACCTCCTGCTGCATCGTGGACAGGTTGGCGAGGGACTGCCCGGCAAGATCGGCTGAGCCGGTGCTGGCCGTCCTCGAGATCATCTTCCCGATCTACGCGCTGATCGGGCTCTCCTTCTTCCTTACGCGCCGGGGCTTTTTCTCGGCGGAGGACCTGCGCGCCTTTGGGAAGTTCATGATCACGCTCGGTTTTCCAGCGTTGATGTTTACCGCCATCGCCCGACGTCCGCTCGCCGAGACGATCCAGATGTCCTACATGCTGCCCTACGCGCTCGGCACACTGGCGCTCATGGCACTGCTCTACCCGGCCTTCCGCCGCAGCTTCGACCACAAGACCACCACGCTGGCCACCATGGGCAGCACCTGTCCCAATAGCGGCTTCATCGGCTATCCGATCCTGCTGCTGGCCATGCCGGAAATCGCCGACAAGGTGCTGGCGCAGAATCTCGTGGTCGAGAACATGATCTTCCTTCCGTTGATCTTCACCCTACTGGAGCTTGGCAATGGTGGCGAAGGGAGCCGCTTGCAGATCGCCGGGCGTGTCTTCTGGCGCGTGCTGACCGGGCCGCTTGTGCTCGCCATGCTGGCCGGTGTCGCTGTCTCTGCCTCGGGCCTCACCCTGCCGGGCGCGCTGCTCCGGCCCCTGGACATGCTGGCGGCGGCGAGTGGCGCCCTCGCGCTCATCGTCATCGGTGGCAATCTCGCGCTGCTCAAGCCGAAGGGGGTGCGTGCGCTGGCCGGATATATCGTTGCGGGCAAGCTGTTGCTGCACCCGCTGGCGATTTTCGTCGCGGTCACGCTGGCCGCCATGACCGGCCTGTTACCGTTGGACGGCGAGATGCGGGCGGCGCTGATCCTGACCGGCGCCCTGCCCACCTTCGGCATGTTCCCCGTCGTCGCGCAGGCGCATGGCCGTGAAGGCTTTGCCTCCGCGGCGCAGTTCGGCACCACACTGGGCGCGCTCTTCACACTCACAGCCCTGCTTCTCGTGCTTGGCGGCTAGGGAATCGTCAAACGGGCGCGGGCTGCCAAAGCGCATGTGGCGCGACGGCGCTCCAGCGAAGCGTGGACTGTCGAGAGTACGTAACAGGGTGGAGACAGAGACCATTCGCGGATTTATGGGGCTGCGGTTGCACATCCGAGCGCGTCAAACGAGCGGACGAAACGCAACCCTTCACATTCGCGTCCGGCAGACTTAACACAAAGCGAAACATGGGCTAAGCAGATCGGGCGACAGGACAGTGACAGGGAGAGAAACGCATGTCGGACGAGACGCACAAGCCGGGCAGCATGGATATATCCGTGCAGGAAAAGACCTTCGACGGTTTTATCAACTTCGCGACCAAGGGGGCGATCTTCTGCATCCTGCTGCTGTTGTTCATCGGCCTGGTCAACGGCTGACACCCACAAACATCATTCGGTATTTGATAGGGGAGCGCCCCATGAGATCCTTCCTGCTGGCGCTCTGCCTGCCATTTCTGCTGGCCGCATGCAGCGAACCTGGCCCCTGGGCCAGCGACGAAACTGTGTCCAGGGCGGCCTATCGTGCCGACGAGCCACCGACCGTGACGCTCTTCACCATGGTCAACAACCGTTCCAACGAAGGCGCGCACAGCGCGCTGATGGTCAACGCTTCGCAGCGCGTGATCTTCAACCCGGCCGGCACGTTCCACCATCCCTACGCACCGCAGCGAGCGGATGTGCATTACGGCATCACCGACAACATGGTCGATTTCTTCATCGACTATCATGCGCGTGAAACCTACCGCGTCATCCGCCACGATGTCCCCGTCTCCGCGGCAAATGCCGAGCGAATCCTGCAAAGGATCGAAAGCCGCGGTACGGTCTCCAATGCGCTTTGCACCACATCGATCAACAATATCCTGCGTGATATTCCCGGCTTCGAATCCGTTCCGCGCTCGCCCTTCCCCAAGGCCACGATGCGGGCTTTCGACAAGATGCCAAACGCCACGATCCGCCGATACTATGATGACAGCCTCGACAACCGCTCCGACATCGTCGACTCGCCGGCAGCGCGGGCCGACATCCAGGTCGGGTACGGGCCGGATCCGGGACATTTCGTTCTGCCCGGAGAGAGCTGAGTCGTTCACAGGAACCAGAACGCCATGAGGATCGAGGCGGGGTTTCCGGAAACACATCGCGCGCAGGTCGCCGCGCTTTTCTGGGAAGCCTTTTCCGGCAAGCTCGGCCGGGTCCTGGCGCCGGAACGCAAGGCGCTGGTCTTCATCGAGGCCACTCTGACACCGGATCATGCCTTGTCGGCCTGGTCCGACAGGGGCGAGTTGCTCGGGATTGCCGGGGTCAAAACGCGGCATGGCGGGCTTATTTCGGCAGAGTTCCGGGACATGGCGCGGGTCTATGGCGCTATCGGCGCGGCCTGGCGCGGGCCGTTGTTGGACCTGATGGAACGACCGCTGCAGGACGGACAACTCCTGATGGATGGGATCTTCGTCACGCGCGCGGCGCGGGGACAGGGGGTTGGCAGCGCCTTGATCGACGGGGTACTCGCGGAGGCCCGCACACGCGGGATGTCCGAGGTGCGGCTTGACGTGATCGACATCAACCTGCGGGCACGGGCGCTCTATGAGAGCTACGGATTCGCGGCGACGGATCGGGTCGAGTTGGGGATCTTCTCGCGGCTCTTCGGTTTCCACCACGCCACGACAATGTGCTTGCGGTTGGGATAGCAGGCAGGGTGTGTTGCGAGCCGGCCTTCAGGCTCTGAGACAGCAGTTCCACGCTTGTTCCGGCACATCGAACGGCTGAGATGTCCACAAGAAGCCCGCTTGCGTGAACCGCTGGCCTTAGTCGAAGGTTCCGGAAACGCGACCGATCAGCATGAACGCGCGCGCGCTCCGCGTGTCGGCGAATGCCGCGATCTCGGCATCGCTGGCCTCCTTCTCGAACGCCGCGAAGGTGGTGTCGAACTTGCGCAGGAAGTGATGTGCGCAGTCACGGAAGACCGGGTCCTGCCGCATCCGCCCGGCGGTCAGCGCAAGCGAGGAGCGGTCGCGCACGCCGCCAAGCCCGGCGATGGTCCGTCCGCGCTCGCCTTCGGCAAAGCGACGCCAGATCTCCGGCTTGGCCCGGTCCGGCGCCAGGTCGTCCATGTAGATCCCATCCTCGGCCAGCAGGGTCAGGATGTCCTGCGCCGAGCGGACAAGACGCGACGCGTTGCGATCCTTCAATGCCATCCGCAGAGACCGGAACCCCTGGGCATCACGTTCGTCTTCGGGAAAGTTCAGCGCCCGAATGAAGTCTTCCGCCGAGATCGGCTCGGCCAGCGCCTCCGCCGGGGTGCCGAGCGCAAGCGCCGGCTGCGTGGACTCTTCGGTCGCTTCGTCTGTCCTCTTGGGCCCCGACAGCGCGGGGCGCTCGGGCTCTTTCGCGGCCACCACTGCGGCGCGGGAATTCACCGAGGTCAGATGTGCCAGCGCGGCCTCGGTCTTCTTCTGGGCATGCGCGATCTCGTCGAGCTTCTGTTCGAGCGGCAGGCGCACCCCGGAGGCCCCCTGCGGCGCCTGGCTGACATAGGCCTGGCGCATCGCGTCAATGGCAGCCTGAAGCCGCTTGCTTTCCTCGCGCATCAGCCGCGCACTCTTGGCCGCCGTGGCGCCAACCCAGATCAGCGCCACGGGCAACAGGATCGCCAACAGGATCATCGCAAACCGGGCCGGGTCCACCCCGGCCTCGCCCGTGCCCGCAGGCAGAAGGAAGAAGAAAACCGCCGCACCGCCGAGCCACAGAACGCTCAGGATCAAGGCGATCCAGTCCGCCGCGACCATGCCGCCGCGTTGCGCAGGCGGACGGGTGGCGTCTCCGATATGTGGTTTGCGTGGTGCCTGGCTCATCTGCAAGCGATCCTCGACTCAGACGAATTTGACGCTGAGAACCTCATAGCTCTTTTCGCCGCCCGGTGTACGGACTTCGATCGAGTCGCCCTCTTCCTTGCCGATCAACGCTCGCGCAATCGGCGAGGCAACGTTCAGCAAACCCTTCGTCAGGTCCGCTTCCTGTTCGCCAACGATCTGGAAGGTCTTTTCCTGGTCGGTTTCCTCGTCGACAATTGTCACCGTTGCGCCGAACTTGATGGCGCCGGAAAGCGACGTTGGATCGATGACATTGGCGAGTGAAATCAGCCCGGAGAGTTCCTTGATCCGGCCCTCGATAAAGCTCTGTTTCTCGCGCGCGGAATGGTACTCGGCATTCTCCGAAAGGTCGCCGTGTTCGCGCGCCTCGGAAATCGCCTTGATGATCTCGGGGCGGTCCTTGGACTTGAGGATCTTCAGCTCTTCATCCAGCGCGGCATAGCCCGCGCGGGTCATCGGTATCTTTTCCATTCGGTCCCTGCACGGCTGGATTGTGGGGAATAGGTTGAACGCTCTTAACCCAAGCGTGCGACGGAATGTCAAGGGAAAGGCAGGCCGGTGGCAGCGGCTTGCGCAAACTTGGTGCCGGGACGGCATGGAGGTTCTGGAAACTGGTCGGTAACTAGCATAGCAGTAGAGGCAATTCACACAGTTCACGTCTTGGGAGAAGAAAATGGCCAAACCAACAATCGGTTTCATCGGTCTGGGTCTCATGGGTTCGGCAATGGTCGAATGCCTACAGGCCAACGGATACCCTCTTGTGGTCATTGCGAACCGCTCGCGGGGCAATGTCGATGCTGCGATCGCCCGTGGTGCGACGGAAGCGACAACGTCGGCCGAGCTGGCCGCGGCAAGCGATATCGTGATGCTCTGCATCGACACCTCGGCCAATGTCGAGGCCCGGATCTATGGCGATGACGGCGTTCTGGCCGGTATCCGAGCCGGATCCATCGTGATCGATTTCGGCACCTCCATCCCGGCGTCCACGCTGCGCATCGGCGCGGATCTGGCCGCGAAGGGCGCCGGCTATCTCGACGCGCCGCTCGGCCGCACACCGGCTCATGCCAAGGACGGGCTGCTCAACATCATGTGTTCGGGCAAGTTGGAGACATTCGAGACGGCGAAGCCCGTTCTCGACGTTCTAGGCGAAAACGTGTTCCACCTCGGCGAACTCGGCACCGGCCACACGATCAAGCTGATCAACAATTTCTTCGCAATGACAACGGCCTGCGCCATGTCGGAAGCCTTTGCCATGGCCGACAGCGCCGGCATCGAGCGGCAGGCGGTCTATGACGTGATGTCGGCCGGTCCGCTGCGCTCCGGGATGATGGATTTCGTCAAGGCCTATGCCATTGATGGCGGCATCGACCTCGCCTTCTCGGTCAATAACGCCAAGAAGGACCTCGGATACTACAACCAGATGACCGAGGATCTGGGGACGCCCTCCCGGATGGTCGGGGCCGCGAAAGGTGTGCTGGAAGCGGCAGCCGAGGCCGGGCGCGGCGACACGATGGTGCCGGAAATGGTAGACTTCCTGACCGCGAAGAAGAGCTGACGGCGCGCTGACGTCTCGTACAGCCAGATCAACGATTGACGAAGAAGACAACGCGACGCGTCTCGCCGGAGTCCGGGCGGGGCGCGTTCACGCGAGGTCGGATATCGGGACGGGGCATCTTCGCGGTTAGAAATTGAAAACGCCCCCGCAAGTCCCGTCACACGGTCATGCACTACCGTTTTTGATTTTCTTTTTCGCTTCGCATCTTATGGTTGCCCCATGCGTACGAAATACTTCCTGATCTTTTGCTCGGTTGGCCTCGTTCCGATCGCACTTGGCTACGGCGCCAATCCATCGGCGAGCCTGGGGGCTGTCTTCGGCATCACGGTCGATACAGTCAATCTCACACACATCATGCGGGCGGTGATGGGGCTCTACCTCGCCGTTGTCGCCCTTTGGCTATGGGGCGCGTTCGACAAATCCATGGAACGACCGGCGCTCATTGCCTGTGCGGTGTTCATGTTCGGACTGGCGGCCGGTCGTGTTCTGAGCATCGTCCTGGACGGATGGCCGCACTGGCTGCTGATCGTCTATGCGATCCTCGAAATCGTGCTCGGTGTGATCGCGGTTTCGCTACTTCGGCAGACTGCTGAGGAGAGATCCACCGAAAGTGGTTGACCGGCAGGCCAGCGACTCCTGACTGAGCATGCAGGATGCGAGACATCCGGCGCGGTTGCACAGCCTCGTCCGTGGGCGTACGGCAGGTCCGACGTGTTTGCACTGCAGGACCGATCATGACTCTCGACGCCAGACAAAGCCTCCACCCGGTGACAGGAAACCCCCTTGCCTTTGTCGGCCTGTTCATGCTGGCCGGTGCGCTGGGCGGCTTCTTCGTCCTGAACCCGTTGGTCGCGTCTTTGTTCTGGCTCGAGTTTTCCGGGTTGGCGGGCATACCCGGGCAATACGGCGAGTTCATCATCGGCCGCATGGGACAAATGCTCGATCCAGGCCAGCTTCGGTTTGGCTCGATATTCGCCTGCATCGGTGCGGCCATGGGCGCTGGTTTTGGTCTCTTCGCCTGGATCCTGATGCGGCGCTCGACAGATATCCGCACGCTCACGGACACGCTCGCCCAATCCATCCCCGACCTCATCGCCGGCGGCGAGAGCAATAGAGTCGAGTTCAAATCCACGCTGCGCTGGGACGTGGTGAAGGACAGCCCCAACAAGGCGCTGGAGACAGTCATCGCCAAGACCATCGTCGGCTTTCTCAACCGCAGTGGCGGCAATCTGCTGATTGGCGTCGAGGATGACGGCGCGATCTACGGGCTGGAGAAAGACTATCAAAGCCTGCGCCGCAAGGATCGAGACGGGTTCGAACAAGCCTTGATGGATGTGGTCAAACGCTTTGCCGGCGGCGAGACCTGCGCCCTGGTCCATGTGCTTTTTTCGAAGCTCGAGAATAAGGATGTCGCGCTGGTTATCGTCGAACCCGCACATCGACCGGTCTATCTCACCCATGGCGGCAAGGCCGAATTCTACCTGCGCACAGGGAACTCCACCCGTGCGCTCGATGCCCGCGAAACGATGGACTACGCCGAAAAGCACTGGGCCAAATAACGTCTGTTTTTAAATCTATTCTGTTGCGCATATTGTAATCACATTGCATAGCGGCGGTGCGCCCGGCCCCGGAACTGCCCGCAAACTGCGACGCTGCGCTGCGTCATTATGATGCTGCGTTACGATTGACCTCGCAGCACAGCCTCCGTTACGCATTCTGAGTGCCGAAAAAATGATCAGCCAGAGCCAGGACCAGGAAGAGCCATGAGCGAAATCGAACGCGAAGCGATGGACTATGATGTCGTCATCGTCGGAGCAGGCCCCTCGGGATTGTCGGCGGCCATCCGCCTCAAGCAGTTGGACCCCGATCTCGAAGTCGTGGTGTTGGAAAAGGGCTCCGAAGTCGGCGCCCATATCGTCTCCGGCGCGGTCATGGACCCGGGCGGGCTGGACGCGCTGATCCCCGACTGGAAAGAGAAGAACGCGCCGATCAGTACCAAGGTGAAGAAGGACGAGTTCTACATGCTCGGCGAGGCGGGTGGCATCAAGCTGCCCAACATGATGATGCCGCCGCTGATGAACAACCATCACTGCTATATCGTCTCCCTCGCCAATGTCTGTCGCTGGATGGCGGAGCAGGCCGAAGAGATGGGCGTCGAGATATTCCCCGGCATGGCTGCTTCCGAGCTGGTCTATGGCGAAGACGGCGCGCTGAAGGGTGTGGTCGCGGGCGAGTTCGGCAAGGAAGCCGACGGAACACCGGGTCCGGCTTACGAGCCCGGGATGATCCTCAACGGCAAGTATGTCTTCATCTCGGAAGGTGTGCGCGGCTCGCTCGCCAAGGAGCTGATCGCCAAATACGAGCTCGACAAGGACTGTGACGTCGCCAAGTTCGGCCTCGGCATGAAGGAAATCTGGGAGATCGACCCCGCCAAGCACCGCGAGGGCACGGTCACCCACACGATGGGATGGCCGCTGGGCTCCAATGCGGGCGGCGGGTCGTTCATCTACCACATGGAAAACAACCAGGTCTGCGTCGGTTTCGTCGTCCACCTGAACTATTCCAACCCGAATCTCTTCCCCTACATGGAATTCCAGCGCTTCAAGCATCACCCGATGCTCAAGGACCTGCTGGAAGGCGGCAAGCGCGTGGCCTATGGCGCCCGCGCCATCTCCGAGGGCGGCTACCAGTCGATCCCGAAGAGCTGCTTCCCCGGCGGGGCGCTGCTGGGCTGTTCTTCCGGCCTGATCAACGTGCCGCGGATCAAGGGCATTCATAACGCGATGTATTCGGGCAAAGAGGCCGCCGAGGCCGCACATGCCGCCATCGCGGCGGGGCGTGCCAGCGACGAGCTGACCGATTACAACGAAGGTCTGCGCACCGGACCGGTCGGCAAGGACCTCAAGCCCGTGCGCAACGTCAAGCCGCTCTGGTCGAAATTCGGCCTGATGGGGGGGCTGACCCTCGGCGGGCTGGACATGTGGCTCGGCTCGATGACCGGCTGGAACCCGTTCGGAACGATGAAACACGGCAAGACGGATGCGAAATCCACCAAGGATTCGCGCGAGTGCCGGCCAATCGACTATCCCAAGCCCGACGGCAAGCTTTCCTTCGACCGGCTGACCAATGTCTCCTTCGCGATGACGAACCACGAGGAGAGCCAGCCCTGCCACCTCAAGCTCGCCGATGAAGGGCTGGCGCTGACCGAGGATCTCGGCCGCTATGCCGGGATCTCCGGGCGCTATTGCCCGGCCGGTGTCTACGAGTTCGTCGAGGAAGAGGGCGCAGATCCACGCTTCGTCGTCAATTTCGCCAACTGCGTCCACTGCAAGACCTGCGATATCAAGGACCCGGCCCAAAACATCACCTGGACCGTGCCGCAGGGAGGCGACGGGCCGAACTACCCGAACATGTAACAGACCTGCCCGCAGACCCCGTTTGGAGGTCTGCGGGCCCATTTGCCCGTTCGCCGCACTTGAAAGAGTGAAGCAAGAACCTTGCCAGCGCGACAGCGTCCGAGCCCTGCGCCCTATCCTGGCAAATTCCGGAGAAGGTGCTGGGTCAGAGCCTGCATAGCTTGCTCCGTGGCAATGGTCGGCTGCCTGGGATTTTCATCCATTCCCGTTTTCAGAACGCTTCGCAGGCGCGGCACTATTGGGTTGCCCGGAAGCTGCCCTTCATGGTCTTCGCAGCGAAAGCCCGCTACGA